>JBBRTW010000208.1:0-11749 GCA_038244055.1 Tepidisphaerales bacterium
GCCCCCGGCCAACCCGCCACCCGCGCCGCCGCGACTATCCCATCCAACGGTTCGCCAACCGGTGCCAAACAAACCGCGCCCGGCGCTTCTCATCCCACCGCCCCCGCCGCCGATCAACCCACCCGCCGCAACCCCCTCATCGCCATCGCCGCCATCATCGTTCTCTGCGGCCTGCTCACGCTCGCCGTCCTCTGGGTCAAATCCCATTTCGGCGACTCCTCCGACAACACTCCCATTGCCTCTGCCCAGACCCAGCCCACCACCCAATCCTCCACCGCCCCCGCCATCGCCTCCACCGCCGCCCGCCCGGGGCCCAATTCTCAACCCGCCACCGGTGACTCGGCCTCCATCGCTCCCGCGCCCAAACCCGGCCCCGCCCCGACGGTTGCCGCCAATCCCACACTTCCCAAAGGCCTGATCGGACTCGAAGGCATCGAACTCCACGCCCGTTTCACCATCGACAGCTATCGCAGCGCGGTTGCCCCTTATGAAGCGGTCGCCGCGCGTGAAGAAGCCCCCGTCTCGAGCAATGGCCGGGTCTTCATCACCGGCACGGGCACCCTTCGCGGCAGCGCCCACCCCGGCCCGGGCGTGAGCTACAAGCCCGTCAAATCTGCAAAAATCACCGGCAGCACCGAGAGCCTCGCCGCCCCCATCGTCGCCCCGCTCGTTGATCCCGCGCAGTTTGCGGGCATCCCCAACAACAACGACAAGTTCCCCCCCGCCAATCTCATCAACTCCAACCTCTCCATCTACGGCGGCAAGACGGTCGCCATCCCGGCCGGCTTCTACGACATCCGCGATTTCGGCATCGACGGCAAATCCACCCTCAAATGCGACGGCCCCGTCACCCTCCTCATCCGCGGCCGCTTCACGCTCGTCGGCAATATCGAAACCTTCGAGAACCGCCCCGAAAATCTCAAAATCCGCATGTCCGGCAACACCGAGATCGTCATCACCCAGAAAAACGAGCTCTTCACCGACCTCTACGCCCCCCTGGCCACACTCGACATCTCCGGCAGCGGCGACCTCCACGGCTCCATGGTCGCCAGAATGATCCGAATCTCCGGCCGCCGCAACTTCCATTTCGATGAATCGCTGGCGGGGAAGTGATTCGAATTCGCCATTTAGACACAGAGAACTTAGCCACAGATAAAACACAGATATTCACAGATAAAGAAAGTGGCTGACTCTCTTCAGAATTCATCTGTGTTCATCTGTGTCAATCTGTGGCTAAGTCGTTTGTGTTCAAGACTTCCCCCCCCATTGCTCGATCAGCAGGATAGGGCCTTTCTCTTCGTGCCCTTCGTGCCTCTCGTGGTTATTCATCCGAAGAGCCCCGTTCGTCCGATAATAAGAAGAGCTTATGGCCAAGGAAGCGAAGAAGAAGCCGTCCGAGGGTAAAAAGGCTGCCGCGCCGCCGAAAGATCGTGCGCGCAGTATCCGCTCGTTCCTCAAAGGCTGCGCCGTTCTCGCTTTTGTCGCCGTCAGCGTCTTCGGTTACATCAAGATGCGCGATCACGTCTCCCGCGAGGTCGCCTTCCGCCGCGAGGCGCCGAAGGTCATCCTCAAGGACCGCCCCGCCTGGATGAGCGATGGCGTGGCCCACAAGATTCTCGCCGTCGCAACCCCCGATGTCGCCCACAGCGCCTTCGATCATCAGCTCCTCGTCAACACCGCCTCCCTGCTCCGCAATCATCCCGATACCGCCCCCTGGATCCGCCAGGTCAAATCCGTCCGCCGGGTTTTCGACAAAGCCCCGGGGGACACCATCGAGATCGATTGCGATTACCGCGCCCCGGTCGCCCTGGTCCGTTTCGGCGACTACTTCTGGCTGATCGATGGCGATGGCATTCTTCTCCCCGAGCAGTACACCGCCGCCGAGACGCGCCGGGTCATGTACGATTCATTTAGCCACCTCAACATCCGCGTCATCGAAGGCATCGGCGGCGCGCCCCCCGAGGCCGGCATCAAATGGCGCGGTGAAGATCTGGCCGCCGCCATCGAGATGGTCAAGCTCCTCCACGGCCGGCCCTGCGCCGATGAGATCGAGCGCGTCAATGTCTCCAACTTCGCCGGCCGCCAGGACCGCCGCGAGGCCCAGATCGTCCTCATCACCCGTTATCAGACCCAGGTCCGCTGGGGCCGGCCGGTCGGCGCTAAGGATTTCTTCGTCGAAGTCACCCCCGCCCAGAAGCTGCACTACATGGAAGAAGTCGTCGCCAAGTTCGGCCGGGTGGATGCCAAAATGCCCGCCATCGACCTCCGCTTCGACACCATCACCTACCCCAGCCCCGGCGCGCAGGGCGCTGAAGCCAACACCGGCGGGTAAGATTGCCTGAGTGGCATGGGTAAGGTCTCAGGGCCTTACCCGTGTGAACGTCAACAGCGCCCGGGTGCCATGCTTAGACCCGCCGCCGACGATGTTATTTGGAGATAGCGTGTTTTCGGCGGGGATAAGCATGTCACCGCGATTCACGCCCATGCTTATCCCCGCCGAAAGGCGTCACTCGACAGAATTGACCTGCTTTCCGGCGGGTCTAAGCATGGCACCGGACCCCCGTCGCATCCGCCACACCATTTGATCGCACCTAATGAGTTCCTCCTCTGTCAACCCGCCCATCACACCCGCGACCCCCGCCGCCGCCCAATCCACTGCATTTTCTCCCATCGCACAAAATTCCCCATCCCCCTTCTGGCCCGCCGCAATCTGGCTCCTCATCCAACTCGCCGCCCTCGCGCTGGCCGCCTTCGGCATCCCCCTCTCGGCGCGCTTCCCCGTCCCGGCCGAGAGTCTGGGCATGCATGAAATGCTCATCGTGCAGACCTTCGCCGCCGCATTGCTGCTGCCCTTTCTCTTCCGCACCTTCACCTCCACGATCATCGTCGCCACCACAGCCCCCCTTTTCCTGCTTCTCTCGGCCATCATGGCCGCTCACAGCGACACGCGCACGCTCGTCTGGTGCGCCATCTTCATCTCCCTCTGGCTCCTGGCCATGGCCGCCTGGAACGCAACAGTAAAATTGCCCACGTCAAAAATGGTTCTGGTGGCGATCTGGTCGCTGTTCATCATCGGCGGCGCTGCCCTGGCCTACTTCCGCCGCGAGTTCGCCATGCCCGCCCAGCAATTCCGATGGTCCCAAGTTGCCTTCGCCGGCCCGGCCGTCGGCGGGATCGTCATTCTCGAGCAGGGACCCACATCTGGGATCATCTGGGCCGAACTGGGTTTCGCCCTGGTTTCGGCCGCGATTTGGCATCTCGCCTCGCGCCTCCTTGGGCGAAAGCGAAACTGACCGGGATCGACCCCTTCTCATCCCCCACCCGCCTCCACCGCGCGTTATCGGACCGCTAAAACGCGCAGCTTAACAACTCGACAACTTATCCACAGCCTTTTCAACAAGCTTCGCCAAATGCGCGCCTGCTTGGAATCATTTTCGGTCAGGAGTCGCCCTATCGGTTCGCTGAATGAAGAATCTTTGAGAAAAATTATTCACGCGCGCAATTATCTCTTGATCTCGAACTTTGAAGTGGTAAAAGTTCCCAATCGCTCCCACATTAGATCGGCCAATGGATAACATTCCCAGTCGCTACCGGCCGCTCTTCTTGATCGATGAGCACGATATTACCGTCGACGAAAAATCGCGGATTCTTGTCCCGGCAGAGTATAGACGGGAAATCCTCGAAGCGCGCGATGAAAAAATTCTGATCTGCCGCATTGGTCGAAACCGTGTGCCTCGCCTCTATCCGGAGAATTATTATCGAGAACTCATCGCCAAACGAAGACTCAGTCTGACGCCTGGCAAAAACGATGAGAAGTTCAACGATTCATTTTACTCCCTGGCCTCAAAGCTGCAATGGGATGGCCAGGGTCGCATTGTGTTAAGTGAGAAAATCATTTCCCGCGCCCGGCTCGGCAAGGAGCTCACCATCGTCGGCTCCGGCGATCATCTATCGATCTGGAACCGCAATGACTGGGATAAACGAGCGGCCGAGACAATCGATACGGTTGACGACCTGACCGATGACCTGAGCGAAGACTCCGCACCGAAAAAAGATAACGACCGAAAAGACAACGAAGAAAAGAATAACGATCGCGATGAACCGATGCCGCCTGTGTAGCTCATCATTCCAATGTTGAGTCATCGCCAATAACAGACTCCACATCGGAATGATGAGCTACGAGTTACGAACGATGCGATCGCTGACAGACTGGTTTGTGGGATTCCGTCAGGGAAGGATGGATCACCACTTGTAGCTTTGGATGAGTTGATGGCCGGCCACGTTCCGCCGTCTGGCGGTGAGCGTGTTACAGGACGTCCGCGCCCCAATCTTCGCTTGAGCTGCTGCGCACGGATGCGCGCGGCCTAAGTGAGTTTGTGGTTGGAGGCGGTCGTCCGATCCCCGGCGGCACCTGGCCGGCATGTGGCGTTGACTCATCCAAAGCACCGGAACCCGAGCCGTAACAGGATGTGAAGGCCCGGAAAATCTCAACTGACAACGACGCCCGGGAAGGGTAGCGCGGTCAGGGTTGCACGGCAAATGACAGGGCCGTCTCATGGACGGGGCCCTTCGCCTGGGATCGGGAGGGGGAACGGATGCCCGGCCCTGTTTTTTGCCGTGCGATCATTTGCGGAGGCCCGCCGATGGGGACATCGGCGGGCCTCTTCTTTTTTCACTCGCCGCCAGCTCCGACCGCAACCAACATCGTTCATATGGACAGCCAGCCCGATGCGGGGACAGATTATGGGGCACTGAATAATTTTTCAGAGGTATGTGACGTAAGTTACAACTTCTCAAATACCCAATTGAAGGCTAACTGTTTCCTGAAATGCACGATCCAACCCTGATTTCCCTGTTTTTCCTGGAAACACACCTGCCTTATCGCGAGGTCGGGATTGGCCTTACCACCCCTGAAAACCCGCATTTTTCTTGCAACACCCCCAAAAACGGGATAAGGTAAACATCGTTCTCCCGTCGGAAGGGTTTGTACACATCGGAGCGTGCCATGCGGAGAGGTTGGCTGGTTTCATCAGCCATTGGTTGTTTGGCGATTTCGGCTCAGGGGGCAGACGTCCAATTGTTCGGGATTCATACCCCGGTCACGGGCGACTGGGCCGTATACGCGCGAATCTCCAATGCCGGCTCATCGACGCCGACGACGGGTAAAGAAACCGTCGCGGGATTCTCGAATTTGAGCATTAACGTGCTGAATAACGGGGGAAATACCGTGACCAGCGCGACCAATATGCTGCCTTACGGCACGACCAATACCAATGGCCCGAGCAATCCTGTATCGGGCAATGTCGGTTATGGCTTCTGGCTGCTGCGGGATGCGCAGACACTCGATAGCACCGGGGCGCACAGCATCCAGGGCGCGCAGTTTACCGACTACGAAACAGATCCATTTAACCCGTTTGTTCTACAGGGGATAGGGCTGACGGGCGGCTCGCAGTTGATCGACGTTCCCAATCATTTCACCTCCGCTGCTACTTGGACCGCTCCGCTTCTGGTCGCCAAAGGAAAATACACTCCCGTGGCCACCACGGGGGCGGCGAGCGCTGTAGGCTTAACCGTTCAAAAAGGCACGAATTTGGCGGCCAATCTCCTCCAGGATACCGATCCCAGCGCCGCCGTTCATTGGGGCGGCCCCTTCGGGGTGGAAGCCCCGACAAACTTCAGCGTGATCGATCCACGATATTTCACAGGGGGACTGACGGGCTCCCCCTTTGGTGGAACCTCGGGAACTTCCTACAAAGCCGGCCTCGGCGATGCGGATCTGGATGGAACGGTGGGTTTAAACGATCTGCTTAAACTGGCGAACCATTACGGGCAGCCGGGAACGTGGTTTGATGGGGATTTTGACTACGATGGAAACGTCGGGCTGAACGATTTGCTGATTTTGGCGAATAATTACGGCACCGCCACACCCGGCTCGCCTGTGCCCGCTTCCAGCTTTGAAAGTGACTTTGCGCTCGTCACAGGCTCAGTTCCCGAACCTTCATCGCTGTTGATATTGGGGGGTTTGTTAGGGATGCGATGTCTGGCGCGCCGCAAGCGACTTGTAACTTGCGAATAATTCGTTGTGAAATATAAAAATGCTTGCAGTGTGGTCCGGTGTCAGGTATTCTAGGATCAGACTTTTTCAGGAGAGCAGAGGATGCGGAGAGTAACATCGTTTCTAGTGGCGGGAGTAGTGTTGATGGTTGGCGCCCAAATGGCGTCCGCTAACTTCACCGTAACCGGAACCAAGGTCGCGGGCGCTGGTGCGCTGGCTGGGTACGACATCTGGCAGATGTATGTGACCAACAACGGCACCAACACACCTGGATCATCGGGTACTGACGTTCAGGGATTGGATCTCGTCGTGGTCACGACGGACCCCACTCCCGTAGGATTGCAGCCCTTCTGGTTCTGGAAGACGAGCAACCTCGGTGGTGGCAATGTGTCTGCGGACGGCAAGGCGATTTTCGCTGCAGTGGATGCCGATCCAAACGCTGTCAGTTACATTGACGGGGCCAATCATCGGGGTTTTCAGTCTGGCGATAGCTTTGGAAGCGCCACCAATAAAGGTCAAGGTACATTCTTGGGATTGGTTGCTACAGCCAGTGGCCCAGGAATGACCGGTGTTGAGTACACGCCCAACAACAGCAAATGGCTGTCGGGCACTCAGAGCCCCGACGCTTCTTCCCCGAACTTCACAACGTATTCTACAACTAAGACATTTCGTACTGCAGGCGGCTTCACATATGGTACGGCCGTGAATGACCGTCTGCTGGGCACTGTGCGCTTTGGCAATATTATCGTTCCCACCGGGAACAACTTCTCGCTTTCAGGTGCCTTTGGATCGGTTTTCGCCGGTTCCAAGGTTGGCACTGGTTCTGATCCCCGATTTGACGTGACTTTCTCGACAGCCGTCCCCGAACCCGCCTCTCTCGGCTTGGTCGCCATCGGCATGCTCGCCCTCGGCCGCCGCCGCCGCACGGCCTGATCTGCCTGCTTCATCCTGAATTTTCCTGAAGGCCGCTCATCGAGCGGCCTTCTTTCTTTGGTGGTAAGGCGGAGATGTAAAGGACTGTCAATGGGTCCTGCTGAGCGCAGCGAAGCATCTTGCCTTGCAGGCTGGGGGAGATTCGAAAGGGCGATGTGGCCTCGACGTTCGAAGCAAGATGCTTCGCAAGCTCAGCATGACGGGGCGTAGCTTCGCACTGCGGGGCGTGGCTTCGCACTGCGGGGCGTGGCTTCGCGCTGCGGGGCGTAGCTTCGCACTACGGGGCGTAGCTTCGCATGACGGGGCGTGGCTCAGCATGACATTCAGATGGTTACCGGACCCTCGCAAAAATAGCGGAATCTGTGCGTTTTCCCGATGAATGTTGTGGACCGCGCCGCCAGTGTCTATAGTCGATCTCCGCGTTGAGAAGATGCGAACCCGGGTGGTGGGTTGGACGTTGTTTAATATTGGGAGTTCAGATGCCGGCCGCCGACCCTGGAGCGGCGCGGGCACTTGGATTTCAGCCAGCCAACTCGGAGAGCGATTTTGCGGAAGCAGTTTCCTCCTGTTGTTTCGGAGCGGTCGGCGGGCGGTGGGGTCGATTGCGCGCTCACTCCAAACCCAAGTCAGCCTTTCGCGACACCGAGTCAGGGTCAGGAGCCGGCCACCAGAAACCTCAACCAAGTTGACCTTCGCCCCCCGGCTCCTGACCCTTTCGCGCCGATCTGTCAAAAAAGCGTTCTTTGCATGGCGACAAAAAAGGGTCAGGAGCCGGTCAAGCCCGTATCGTCAAGGGAGCGCTTCCGGCGGCCGGCTCCTGACCCTTCCGCGCTGAATCAGCCTATTTCCCCCATCGCCAAACGCCCCTCACCCCCACCCTCTCCCACGCAGCGATTGACCAGCGCGGCGAATGATCTCAACCTGCGCTGCTTGGGAGAGGGAGTAAGACGCCACCCGGGAATCGGCGCAATCGCCCAACATCCGCGCAAGCGCGGCGCGCTCGCGATCTCCCGCGCCATCGTCGCGGCTTCGGTGGGAATGCTGGCGGGGTTCATGGAACAGTCCGCCCGCGCCGACCAGTGGGACCCGGTCCCCAATAACGGCGTCGTCAACGGCGGCCCGGGCACCTGGATTACCGGCACCCCCGCCTGGACCGCCGACGGCGGCGCGACCAATATCAACTGGAGCAACGGTAACGCCGCGGTCTTCGGCGGAACCTCCGGCGGCAGCGTCATGGTCTCCGGGCTGATCTCGGCCTCTTCCCTCCAGTTCGACGTCACCACCGACCTCTCCACCTACACGATCACCAGCGCCTCCTGGTCGGATACGCTCACACTGACCGGCCCATCCATCATCGCCAATCAGGATGCGCTGCTCAGCGTCTCCCTGGCCGGCTCGAATGGCCTGACCAAGAGCGGCGCGGCCACGCTCACCCTCGCCTCCGGCTCCAACACCATCAGCGGCGCGATCCTCATCAATGCCGGAACGCTGAGCATCTCCACCGATACCAACCTCGGCTCGGGCGCCAACGGCGTCACCGTGCAAAACGGCGCAATCCTCAAGCTCACCGCCAGCATCGACCCCGGCGGCGCGGGCTCGGCCGCGGGAAGCTCAGCGCGGGTATTCACGGTCGGCGCGGGCGGCGGAACCTTCGATGTCGCCCCGGCCGCGACTTTCACCATCGATGAGGACGGCCAGCTCGCCGGCATCGGCCAGCTCACCAAAACGGGAACCGGCCGATTGCTCCTGGGCGCGCCCGGCATCGGCAACATCAACTTTTCCGGCAATCTCACCATCAGCGCCGGCTCGGTGGAAGTTGCCGGCGGCGCGGCCGCGGGCACGGGCGCGATCCGCGTGGACCCCGCCGGCACGCTGATTAACAATTCATCGATTATCGCAAACCCCATCAACCTCACCGGCGGCGCGCTCCGCCTGGCGGGCAGCGATGGCACCTTCGGCGGGGCGGTGACGGTCGGCGCGAACTCTTCCATCGTCGCGCCGATCGCCGGCAAGACGCTGACCGTCGGCGGCACGGTCACCGGCGCGAGCGCGCTCACGATCGATGTCGGCGGCGGCGGCAATGTCGCGCTCACCAGCGCCGCCAACTTCGACGGCTCGGCCAACACTTTCACGGGGAATGTTTCCGTCATCTCCAGCGGCGGCTCGCCCGGCAGCGCCGCCCTGCGCTACCGCATCGCCGCATCGGCGGGCCAGACTTTCTCGGCCACCGCCGGCACGCTTTCACTGGGCAATTCGCTGGCCGGCGCGACGGTCTCGCTCGCCAATGGTTCAATCGTCCAGGCCAGTGGAGCCGGCGCGATCGAACTCAGCGGACGCTCGGCCGCCCCCGGGTTCGGCGTCGCCATCTCCGGAACATTGAATGCGCTCTCAGGCGGGAAGATCACGGTCGGCGATGGCCTCGATGATGGCGGGCAAATTCAGTTCACGAATACCGCCATCCTGACGGCCGATGCCGGAACGATCGTTCTCAAACCGCGCCTGAATGCGCTCACGCTCGATGCCACCAATCTCGGTACGCTCAACATTCGCAATGGGGGCATGCTCGCCCTGGCGGGGAATGCCGACTTTTCGCTGAACAAAGATGTCGCGCAGACCGGCGCGTGGGTGCTGGCGAATCAATCGGCCAATCTCTTCAAGATCGTTTCCGGCAGCCAGGACACCACCGCCGGATTGACCCTGCGGGCCGACAGCGGCGTCATTCAATATGAAGCCACGACACTGAATATCGGCTCGGCCGCCGCCAACGGAACGGTCGCCCTCGATCTGCGCGGCGGCACCGTCGATATCCGCAACGATGTGGCCGCGACCTTTACCTACACGCCGGGAACGGTCACCGGCTGGGGACAGATCGGCACATCGGTCGCTAATCAAACGCATATCGTGCCGGCCGGTGGATTGACCCTTTACGCCAATGCCCCGGCCACCAATGCGGGGACATTGAGCATCGTCGGTGCGATCGATGAATCGGCCGGGACCAAGGCGGGATTCAAGCTCGGCGATAACGACGGCATCATGCTGAGTGTGCCGAATGGGACCCAGGCAACGCGATACATCGTCAACTCCGCGGTGGTCGATGCCCAGGGCGCGGGGAATTACGCGCGGTTCATCGTCGGCGGCGGGTTCGTGCAGGCGAATGCATCGGCCTTCACCGGCGCGGCCAATCGCGTGCGCTTCGAGGTGGCCGGCGGCGGGACGCTGGTCAGCGATGTCAGCTCCGTCGGCACACTTCTGCTCACCGGCTCGCTCGGCTCGAACTACGCGATCCGCGTCACCAACGGCGCTTCGTTCATCACGACCTCCTCGACCTTCCTCCTCAACTCCACCGAAACCATCGGCGGCGCGGGCACGCTCTTCGCATTCAACGGCACCGCCACCACCGCGCTGACACTCAAAGGCACGCTGGCCCTGAACGGCACGATGGGCGCGTCGATCGTCACCGGTTCCACCGGCACCATCGCGCTCAATGCCGGCGAGACACTGACGCTGCTCAATGGCGCGGATCTGACGGGAGTCACGCTGAGCTACGGCGGACTCGCCGCCCTGCCGGCCACCATCGAAGCCAATGCCTCATCGGGAACCGTGCGCCTCGGCGCAACCCCCATCGCGACGGCGGGTGGATTCATCGGATCGCGGCAATTCACGGCCACCGCCGGCACACTCCAGGTGGATGCGGCCGATGCCCCTCAGGCCGTCACCATCAGCGGCGCGGGCGTCCTCACGCTCGATCGCTCGGCCGATGCGGTGAATAACCCGACAACGCTTGGGACACTCGTGCTCAACGGCGGCACCTTCCAAATCGGAACCGCCGCCAGCACCACAACCGTCACCAACGGCGCAACCCTCTCCGGCAAGGGCATCTACGGCCACGCCACCGCCATCGACACCTTCATCAACCAGGGAATCGTCAGCGCCAGCGGCGGGCCGCTCACCATCAGCGCGGGTACGATCCGCGCCACCGGCACGTTCAACCCCAATGGCCAGACACTCACGATCAAGGGCTTCATCGCCGATATCGATGGGGCCAACAAGACGACACTGAAAATCATCGGCGGCGCGGGCGGGCTGGTGCAGATCACGCCATCGGGCGGAACCAATGGCACCTACACCGGCGGCACGATCATCGATGGCAGCTCCACCGGAACGCTCGTCAACGTGCGGGTGACGGCTTCGGGTTCGCTGGGCACGGGGCCGGTCACGATCAATTCCGGCCAGCTCACGATCAACAGCGACACGGGGATCAACCTCAGCGCCAATACCTTCACGGTAACGGGGACCGCGCCTTCGGTGATCGCTTATGACCGCGCGACGACCGTCAACAGCAAAACCCACAGCCTGGGCGCGCTGACGCTCGATGGGCCGACGCTGACACTGGCTGGCGCTAATGCGCATACGATCAATTTCAACGGGCTGACCATCACGCCGCTGGGCGGGAAAATCTCCAGCACGGGCTCGGCACAGGCGACGTTTACATTCGTCGGGGCGATGGCGGTCAACGGGCCGGTGATCCTGGAAATCGCCGGGAACACATTCAATACCTCGGGGCTGAGCGGATCGGGCTCGATCACCCGCACCTTCAACTCCGGCGCGCTGAATTTCAATCTGCCCGGAAACTCCTTCACCGGTTTCGTGACCAGCTCCGGCGGAACCACCAACTTCAACGGCTCCAACGCCCTGGGCACGGGCACCTATCTCTTCGGCGGCGGCACGATCAATATCAACACCGCCAACGCCCTGAGCGGC
>JBBRTW010000209.1:0-11722 GCA_038244055.1 Tepidisphaerales bacterium
GGCGGGGCGGATGATTTTTCGGCCGACGACTTTCGACACCTCGGCGGCGGGGATGCCGGTGCCGGGGCGCTGGATGGTGAGGTCGTCATCGCGGAGAACGTCGCCGGGTTGGAGGGCGCGGGAGAGGACGAGGCTCTGCCGGGAGACTTTGCGGACATCCTGCTCGATGGGCAGGACCTGTTTGCCCGGCCGGCCGCGCAGGCGCTCGGCCTGGCGGATGAGGCGGACGTACTCGGCGAACTGGGCGGGGTCGGCCGAGGCGGAATGATCCGGGCCGGGGGCGGCGCGGTCGTAGGTGAGATGTTTCTCGATGATGACCGCGCCGGCGGCGACCGCCAGCGCGCCGGAGAGCATCTCCATCGTGTGGTCGGAGTAGCCGATGGGGACATCGAACTGGGCAGCCAGCTCGGTGATCCAGCAGAGGTTGGCATCGTGGGCGGGAGTGGGGTAGGCGCTGATGCAGTGGAGAAAAGCGTAAGGGGAGCGCCATTCTTCCAGCCAGCGGGCGGTGGTCTGGATCTCGGGGAGCGTGGCCGCGCCGGTGGAAATCAGAAGCGGCTTGCGAAGCTGGGCGGCATGCTGCAAAAGCGGGCGATTGACCAGATCGGGCGAGGCGATTTTGATGGCGGGCAGGCGCAGGTGCTCGATGACTTTCACATCGGGCGGGGAGAAGGGCGTGGCGATGGGGAGCATTCCGCGATCGCGGATGGCCTCGACAACCGTTTCCAGATCATCCTGCGAAAGCTCGTAGCGGCGGAGCATGTCGGCCGGGGTGGCATCGGCGCAGCGCTCGGCCTGGTAGGTGGCGAAGGCGCTGGAGGAGTGCATGAGGGACCGGGCGGTGAAAATCTGGAGCTTGACCGCATCGGCACGGGCGGCGCGGGCGGCCTCGACCAATTCCAGGGCGCGGGCGAGCGAGCCATCGTGATTCACGCCGATCTCGGCGATGACCAGGGCGGGTTGGGTGGCGCCGATCGAACGACCGAAGAGGGTGAGAGACATTTGCCGCTCCTTTCAGAGATTGAACCACGAAGTGCGCGAAGGGCACGAAGGGAAGAGGAGAAGAGAGGGTGGAGGATTGAGGGTTGAGGATAGAAAGAGGGAGGGCTTGTCATACTGAAGGAGCCTGGGGCGACCGTAGGGTCCTGCTTCGAACGCCGGGGCCATTTCGCTTTTTCGAACGTCCGCCGCCGTGCAGGCAAGATGCTTCGCTACGCTCAGCATGACACTTCCAGTGCATCGATTGAAACTCTTAATTCTATTCGCCATCCTCTATCCTCCATCCTCGCATTTATTCCTTTTCGTGCCTTTTGTGTCCTTCGTGGTTCAATATTTTTACGCTACTTTCGCGACGCTTTGCTCGCGGAGGATGGCTTCGGCGATGTACAGGTCGCGCAGGGTATCGACTTCGACGGTTTGGCCGATGCCGGTTTCGATGCCTCGGCGGTCGACGCCGAAGAAGGCGTGTGGGTCGTGGGGCATCAATTCGCCGCGGAGCATGGAGGCGCGGGAAACGGCCACGACCGCGCCATCGTGCAGGAAGACCGGCTCCAGATCCTGGCGGCGATGGATGCTGCCGGATTGGAGGGGAATGACGCGATCGCCATCGAGCTTGGACATCCAGGCGGGATTCCATTTTCCCACCGGGCAGAAGGAGCGCACCGAATCGCACTGCGTATCGGCCAGATGGCGGACGGCGGCATCGATCGCGCCGGCGGGGCGGATGGGGACGTTGCCGTAGATCACGACCAGTGCATCGGCGCGGAAGCCGGGATTGCCCGCTTCAACCGCGTGCAGGGCATGGAGCATGACATCCTGCACGGAAGCATCGCTGGTGGCCAGTTCGGGGGGGCGCTCGATGGCATCGAAGCCCTCGGACTGGGCGAATCGGCGGATGATCGGGCAATCGGTGGTGATGGCGATGCGCGAGAGCGTGCGCGACTGGCGGGCGTGCTCGAAGGAGTAGCTTATCACGGGGCGGCCGGCGAGGAGGCGCAGGTGCTTGTTGGCGAGGCCCTGGGAGCCGGCGCGGGCGAGGATGATTCCTAGAGTTGTCATGGGGAGTTGTTAGTTGGTGGTGGTCAATTGTCCATTGTCAATTGTCAATTGTTCGTGGTCCGTTGTCCGTTGTCCGTGGTCCGTTGTTCGTTGTTCGTTGTTCGTTGTCAGTTGCTAGTTATTAGTTGTTAGTTGTTAGTTTATCGTGGTGATGTTTTTGGGGTTCTTGTTGCAATGGCTGGGGATGCGATTTGACGTTCGCCCTCACCCCCGCCCTCTCCCGAGTACAGGAGAGGGAGGTTGCGGTTTGAGCTGCGTGGGGGATTAGGCGTGGGATGATCATGGGCGGTGCCATTCTTTACATGTGGTGCATAGGGGTCGGGCGTCGAGGCTCAGGGTTTGATGGTCGGCGCGGAGGGGCTTGAAGTTGGACTGCCAGATTTCGGTAAGGGGCTGGTGGGCGGCGTGGCCGATGGGGTGTTTGCCCATGACATCCTGCTCGCAGGCGGGGATGGTTCCATCGCTGAGGAGGGTCATGCGGTGGTGGATGCGGGCGCAGGGGCGGCGCTTTTTAGGGGCCATATCGGCGCAGGCGTGGTCGGGGATCTGGCCGGAGTAGTCGGACGGACCAACGATGGCGGCAGCGCCCATGGCGCGGAGGAAATGGTCGTACCACGGTTCCATTTCATCGAGATTCTGGCGGCATTTGGTGAATGTGGGGACGATGATCGGCGTGGTGCCGGCGCGGAGCTCGATCAGCTTGCGGAGGTTGGCCATCGCCCTATCGAGGCCGGCCACGCCCATGACGCGCTCGTAGGTCGGGGCGGTGGCGGCGGGGAGATGGATGGTGATGACATCGAATCGGCCGGCGGCGAGTGCCGCGAGCGATTCTTCGGAGACATCCACCAGATCGGTCTCGATATGCAGCGCGGGAATATTGCTTTGCGATAGAATTCGACTGATCTCGGGGAATTCGGGATGCAGGAGCGGGTCGCCCGCGCCGGCGAGGGTGAGTCGAAAATCATCGGCCGAGCCGAGCTGGTCGATGATCTGCTTCAGGGGGTCCAGGCGCATATCGCCGCGGGCGAGGTTGAGATGGGTGGCGGGGGAGTAGATGGGGCGGGTGGCGCGACGGGTGCTAATCTCCAGGGCCACTTCGCGCGGGAGGGGGTCTTCCTGCGGGTGGGCATCGAGGACCGCGACCAGGCCGCGGGCATCGGTGGAGATGAGCTCGCCATTGAGATCGCTTGTGGCGGCCGAGAGATGGCGGATCTGGCGCTCGCTATCGAGCGTGAAGCGATGGAGGGTTCGCGCGATGGGCGAAGGCGCGGCCAGGCAGGAGGCGGTGGTGATGGGATCGCGGCCGGGCGTATCGGGCCAATAGCTGAGGAGGCGGCCGGGGTGGGTGCGGGCGGCGGCCAGGCGCTGCACGAGTTCATTGCGGAGGATCGTGCCGCAGAGGCCGGGCGCGGCCTGGCTGAAAAAGAGCTCGATTTCCTTATTCGAATCGGCATGGGCGGCCATTTCCTGGACCAGATCGGGATCGATCAGGCCGGCCGAGGGATCGATTAGAATGCACTCGGGCGTGCCACCCTGCGCCAGAGCATCGGCGACGGCGGGGCCGAAGAATCCGCGATCGAAATGGCATGCGCCGAGGAGCCCGCCGCGCCAGCCATCGGCCCAGCGCAGGGCGGCCGAGACGGCATCGAGCGCGCCGATGCGGGCGCGGGCGGAGCGGACGAGAATCTGCGCGCCGGTCTCGCGGGCGATGGATTTGACGGCGTTGAACTGGTCTTCCCAGCAGATGATGATGGCGGAACAGATGCACTTGGCGCGCGACAGGCGGGCGAGGGTCCACGCCAGCACGGGCTGGCCGCGGAAGAGGCGCGAGGCGCTGTCGGCCGGGCGCGCCCCGGCCGATGGCGCGGCGGCGGGTTCGTGGAGCATGGATAGGACGGCCGTCAATTCCATCAGGCGGCCTCCGGGCGGGATTGGGGAAGGGGATGGATCGTCGTCGCGGGGGCGGGGGATGCCGGGTCGTTTGTTTTGCTATGATCCATCGCCGATAGTTTGGTAATCACTTCATCCATCAGGCCCTGAAACTCCCCTGCTGCTTCGCAGACCGCGCGGACGTTTTCCACATCGCGGCCGATCTGCAGCTTCTGCAAATCCGCGCCGCTGGCGCGGGCGGCCATCATCTGGCGATCGCGCTGGAAGCGCTGCAGCTCGGTTTGCTGCGTGAATTGAGTGATCAAATCGTAAGTTGCGCCGAGGACATCCATGCGCGCGCGGAGGAGATCGATGCGGGCGATGGCGCGGTTGACGCGCGGCTGGTCATCGACATGGTCGCGAATTTCCTCGACCAGGGGGAGGGTTTCGCGGCTGATAGCTTCGATCTCGCGGGCTTCCTCGTGGCGGGATTTGAGGCTGCCGATGCACTGTGCAATGTGGGAGGGAGATGCGGGGGAGGTGGCGGGATTTGAAATCAGAGTGGGGGCGACGCTGCTGGGGCTCGACTGGTAAGAGGACTTACCGGTGCCACCCCCCTTTTCATCTGGGATGGCGCTCGCAACCGCACCATCCGGGACGGCGCTTTGGTCGCTGTCGCTCCCGGCGCTCTGTCCCGGCTCGTTCATTACAGTGGAACGAACACACCCCGAGGATGTTGGCAAGTCCTGGCCGCAGAATTCCTGGATCGCCTCGGCCAGCTTCATCACGCGCGTGCCGCGCTTGAGCGCGCCGCCTTCGGTGGCATCGATGATGCGCGTCTTGGTGCGGAGGAAATCGCGCTCGAACTGCTGCAAATAGGTGAAGAGCCGCTCCTCGGTGTACATCGCCCGGCCTTCGACATCGGGGATTTTTCGTAGGATGTGGCGGTCGCGGGCGATGAACTCCCACTGGCGCATTTCCATCGTGCAGAATCGCCCCAGCTCCGGCCGCCAGACATCGTCGATATTTGTGCCCGGTGAATAGGCCAGTCCATCGCCGAAGCCGAGATCCTGGCCGATAAAGATGATCGGATCGCACCCCAGATGCTCGGCCAGGTAATACGCCAGATGAGCCACAGTCGATCCACTGGGCAGGCGGCCCTTGGCGGGGCGCGGAGCGTTCTCGCGGAGGAGGCGATCGGCGTAATCGTTGCCGAGGATGGTCAGCGGACCGGGGAACATCGCGAAGATCGCATTGCTCGCCTTGGGCTCGGCCACCAGATGAGTCTTGAGATGGGCCGGGAGTTTTTCGTAATAGCGGGTGGAGATATCGTGGTAATCGAGGGAGGTGACAAACTGCGGCTCGATGCCCATTTCGACAAGCGGCTGCAAGATCGTCTGCACGGCGATGATGACGGCCTTGCCCTGGGCATCCTTGAGCAGATGCTGATTTTTCCGCAGCGAAGGCCCGGCCGAGACGATGATGGCGGGCTTGTTCTTGTACTTGTTCCCCAGATCGGAAACGCTGGGCGTGGAGGTGTACCAGGCGAGATTGCGGGTGATGTTCTCGGCCGTGCGCCGGCCATTGATCAGGAGTGTATTGAGGCAGGTGCGCGCGAAGGCGGCGAACTCGGTCAGGAGGGCCTGCACCTGCCCGTAGTAGGCCGGGTGCAGGGCGAGGCTGGGCGGATGGATCAGGCCCTCGAGCCCCATCGAGCACATGGCGGCGTGGGGTGTCATCCGCAGGAACAATTCGGATTTGTCGGCCAGGCCCGGCGGCATGAACTGCACCCGGCCGGAGTCGATCAGGGGCGTCAGATCGCGCGACTGCATCGCCGCGCGGAGGATGCGGAGATCGGTCTCGAAGATGAAGATCATCGCCTCGGTGCTGGCCTTTTCAAAAAGGGCTTCGACGTGATAGCCCAGGCCGAATCCCAGGACGTAGAAGACGACGCAGGAATCGATCTTCGCGCCTTCGATGAGCTTGCGGCCTTCGGCGGCGGGGTCGTAGCGGCTGTGGAAGGAGAGAATCCGGCCATCGCCATCGCGGACGGTGAGGGTCGGCGCGCCGGTTTTGGCGATGTCGATTTTCAGGCCGTTGTCGCGGGGGAGATCGGCATCGGCGGAGGGGATTTCGGAATCGGCGGCTTCGATCTCGGCCGCCAGTTTGGGATTGACGGCCCACAGCGCCGCCAGGTTGCGCAGATAGGGCGCATCGGCTGGGAGGGTGAAGCGCCGGGATAACTCGTTTCGTGCGGGCATCGGAGGCCTCGTAATCGCGGAGGGTGCGGCCGCGTTTGCCGCTGATTCTGGTCGATCGACAGCGCAATCCAGAGCGCAGCGGCATTCCTCATGGTTTATCGGACCATCGGGGGGCTGGAGTTGAGTTATTCGGTGGGGAGGATCGCACGGCCAACGTCAAACCACGCTACAATTCGCGTGGAGAACCTTCGCAATGACTGATTTATTGTTCGATACGCCGTGGTGGCTGCTCGGCCTGCTGCTGATCGCGGGCATCGCGCTTTTCGTGGCCGGGAACAATCGGCAGGATAGGACGCTCAAGCGATCGTCGCTGGGCGTGCTGGGGCTGGCGATTCTGCTGGCGGCGCTGAGCTTTTTCATCGACACGGATCGCGAGAAGGTGATCAAGCGCACGCGGCAATTGGTGCAGGCGGTCGAGAAAAAGGACTCCGCGACGTTCGCTTCGCTCCTGCATCCGCGCGCCAGCCTTTTTAATATGGACAAGGAAGAGCTGGTTTCGGTGGCGTCGAAAGCGGCCGACAACTACCACCTGACCAGCATCAACATTGGCGGACTGGAGGCCAAGACCGCGCCGGATGGAATTGTCGCCACATTCAGCGCCGGGGCGGCCGTCGACAGCGGCGCGGGCGCTGGCAACGTTCCAACGACCTGGGAAATTCTCTGGATCAAGACCCCCGAAGGCTGGATGGCAAAGGATTTCCACGGGAGCATTCAGTTCGCGAATCTGGATTTGAACAGTGTGCTGGCGCGGTTTAGGAAGTGACATCCGCCAGGGTCAGGAGCCACCACCCAACCGCGCCCCCAGACAAAAGATCATTCCGTGGCTCCTGACCCTTTCGCGCGAATCGCAGATCAACGTGAAAGGGTCAGGAGCCGGGGACGATTTTCGGCGTTTGGGGCGTGAATGGTGGCCGGCTCCTGACCCTGTGCATCTTCAAGGATTCACCACGCCCGCTCCCGCCACTTCGCGACCAGTTCGTGATCCGTCAAATCGAACTGCAACGGCGTTACGGTAATCCATCCCTCCTTCAGTGCTGCCACATCCGTATCCTGCTCGGTCTGTCCGAGCGTGAAGATGCTTGAGTTCCAGAAATATTCCCGGCCTTTGGGGTCCTTGCGGCGGTCGTAGGTATCAACCCATGGCCGGGTGCATTGGCGGACGACGCGGATGCCGCGCGGCTCCTGGCCGGCCTTGAGCGCGGGCACGTTCATCGTCGCCACCTGCCCCTTTGCCAGCCCGGCCGAGAGGATCTTCTCGATCGTCTGCCGCGCGTAGATCGAAGCCCGCGGGTAATCGGTTTCCACATCGCTCTTGAGATAGAGGGAGACCGCGATGGCGGGCAGGCCGAGGAAGGCGGCCTCGATCGCGGCGGCGACGGTGCCGCTGTAAATCACGTTGATGCCGACATTGGTCCCGCTGTTCATCCCGCTGACCACCAGATCGGGCGTGCGCCCGCCGCAGAGCTGGTTGATCGCCAGCTTCACGCAATCGGCCGGGCGGCCATCAACGGATGTTCCTTCGAATGCGTTTTCCACTTTCACGCGCTGGGTCAGCAGCGGCGCGGCCATCGTGATCCCGTGGCCCGTGGCCGACTGCACGGTTTCCGGCGCGATGACCTGCACCTCGCCCAGTTTCACCAACTCGCGATACATCGCCACCAGGCCGGGCGCGCGGATTCCATCATCATTGGTCAGGAGAATAAACATGGCGCGAGTATAGGGGAGGGGAGGGAAAGGATGAAGGATGAAGACAGAAGGATGAATGATGAAGGATGAAGGATGAATGAAGACGGACACAGTGACACGGGCGTCGCGCCCGTGCCGGCGGCTTGAAAGACGAATCGGGAATCGACGCGTATAATCTGCACCATGTCCCCCGCGCCATTCCGCCTCACCCGCGCCCAGGTTCGAAAGATCGACCGCATCTCCATCGAGAAATACCATATTCCCGGGATCGTTCTCATGGAAAACGCCGCAATCCATGGTGCCGACTTCGCCTGGAAATTGCTTGATGGCATGGCCGGTGATGTGCATATCGTCTGCGGCGGCGGCAACAATGGCGGCGACGGCCTGTCCATCGCCCGCCACCTGCACAACCGTGGTTGTCGGGTCACCATTTTGCTGGCCACTGACCCTTCCCACTTCAAAGGGGACGCATTGATCAACTGGCAAATTGCGCAGGCGATGGAACTCGATGTCGGCCGCGCTGAGCCTTGCGCGATCACCGGCCGGGCTGACCTTATCATCGATGCGCTCTTCGGCACCGGACTGGCCAGGCCCATCAATGGTGCGATGCGCGACACGATTCTTGAGATGAATCAGTGGCGCGACAATATCCTCTCCATCGACCTTCCCTCCGGCCTGGACTGCGACAGCGGTGAGCCCCTCGGTCCGGCCTGCATCCGCGCTGCCAATACCATCACATTCGTCGCCGAAAAAGCAGGCTTCGCCAATCCCACCGCCCGGCACTATACCGGCCACGTCACCGTCGCCGATATTGGATGTCCCCGAGAGGTCATCGATGAGGTGCTCCAAAGCGATGGCATTTGAGCCCAATTCATCCTTCATCCTTCATCCTTCATCCTTCATCATTCATCATTCATCATTCATCCTTCATCCTTGCCCCTCCCACCCTTTACAACCCTGCCCTCCACCGTACCATCGCGGCATGAAGGCCAAACCCTCCTCTCGCAAGCGCTCGACCGCCAAACGCCACCACGCCGCCCCCAAGCTCTCGCGCACTTCCAAGCCCAGCGACCTCTCCCTCGAAGACTGGCAGCGCGGCCTGCGCCGGCAGTTCGGGCGCGAGCAGAAGTTCCTTCTCAAGAACCTCGGCCGCGAGGAAATCTTCTCCGACTTCCAGATCACCAACCCGGATAGCCGCGGCATCTATCGCGTCTCCATACGCGGCAATCGCGATGGCGAGAACCACTGCTCCTGCCCCGATTTCGCCACCAATACCCTGGGCACCTGCAAGCACGTTGAGTTCGCGCTCGCTCGCCTCGAGCGCAAGCCCGGCGCTCGCAAGGCGCTCGAAGCCGGATACCGGCCGCCGCACAGCGAAATCCGCCTGCAATATGGCGCAAGCCGCGAGGTGCGGTTTTTCCCCGGTTCCTCGGCCAGCGCGGAGGTTTTTCAACTTGCGTCGCGCTTCTTCGACAAAGCCGGAGTCCTGAAGGACGGCGCGTTTTCGCGCTTCAACGAATTTCTCACCAAGGCCGCCGGATTCGATCACGAGCTGCGCTGCTTCGACGATGCCCTGGCCTTTATCGCCGAGTTGCGCGACCGCGAGAATCGCCGCGGCGTGCTGGCCAAGGCGTTTCCCGAAAAGGATAAAAGCCCCGCGCTCGACAAGCTCGTCACCGTCCAGCTTTACGACTACCAGAAGCAGGGGGCGCTCTTCGCCGCGACGGCCGGGCGCTGCCTCATCGGCGATGAAATGGGCCTGGGCAAGACCGTGCAGGCGATCGCGGCCGCGGAAATCATGGCGCGGCATCTGGGCGTCGAGCGCGTCCTGATCGTCTGCCCGACGTCGCTCAAGCATCAATGGGAGCGCGAGATCACCCGCTTTGCCGGCCGCTCCGCCACGGTCATCTCCGGCATGCGTCCCAGCCGCGAAAAGCTCTTCAAAGAACCTGGCTTCTTCAAGATCACCAACTACGACACGGTGCATACCGATCTCGATCTGATCTCCGGGTGGTCTCCCGACCTGGTCATCCTCGATGAAGCCCAGCGCATCAAGAACTGGAAAACCCGCACCGCCCAGAGCGTCAAGCGCATCAATTCGCCGCATGCCATCGTGCTCACCGGCACGCCTTTGGAAAACCGCCTGGAGGAACTCGCCTCGATCATCCAGTTCGTGGATCGCCATCGCCTCGGGCCGACGTTTCGTTTCCTGGCGGACCATCAGCTTCTCGATGAACACGGCAAGGTCATCGGCTATCGCAACCTCGACCGCATCGGCAAGACGCTCGAACCCATTCTCATCCGCCGCCGCAAGGCCGAGGTTCTCAAGCAATTGCCCGGCCGAATGGACAAGAATTTCTTCGTCCCGATGACCGATGAGCAAATGCTCCACCACGAGGAGAATCGCGAGATCGTTGCCCTGATCGTCGCCAAGTGGCGGCGCATGCGCTTTCTCTCCGAGGCCGACCAGCGCCGGCTGATGATCGCGCTGCAGAACATGCGCATGAGCTGCGACAGCACTTACCTGCTCGATCAGGAAACCGATCACGGCGCTAAATCCGATGAACTGGCGACGCTGCTTGAAGAAATGTTCGAGCGCGAAGGCAGCAAGGTCGTCATCTTCAGCCAGTGGGTGCGCATGCACCAGATGATTCAGCGCCGATTCGCCAAGCGGAAGTGGGACCACGTCCTCTTCCACGGCGGCGTGCCCGGCCCACAGCGCAAGCATCTGGTCGATCGCTTCAAGGATCAGCCCGAGTGCCGCGCCTTCCTTTCCACCGATGCCGGCGGCGTGGGATTGAATCTCCAGCATGCGTCCACGGTTATCAACATGGATCTGCCTTGGAACCCGGCCGTTCTCGAGCAGCGCATCGGCCGGGTGCACCGACTCGGCCAGACCCAGCCCGTGCAGGTGGTCAACTTCATCGCCCAGGGCACCATCGAAGAAGGAATGCTCGGCATCCTCAAGTTCAAGAAATCCCTCTTCGCGGGCGTTCTCGATGGCGGCGAGAATGAAGTCTTCCTCGGCGGCAGCCGCCTGAATAAGTTCATGCAATCGGTGGAGAAGGCCACCGACGCCATCCCGCAGGCGAGTATCGAAGACGCGGCCGCCGCCAGGGCAGGAGCGGCCGATGCGGCAAGTCAGGGGCGCGGTGCCGCGACCAACGGGGATGAAGCTCCGACGCTCCCCGCTCCGGCGAGCGCTCCACACGACTCGGCCGGATCAACCGGAACGACCGACTCCGGCCCGGGCACCACTGCTTTGGCCACCGATCCCTCCAACCCATGGAACTCCCTTCTTGCCGGCGGACTGGCGATTCTGGAGCAACTCGCGGCCGCGACCCGCGCGCCTTCCCACGGTCAACCGATATCACCTCAAGCTCCGACATCGGGCGGGCTGTCCATTGTTCGCCGGGATGAACAATCGGGTGAGAATTATCTGCGGTTCCCGATGCCTTCGGCGGAGATGGTGGATCGGATTCTGGGAACGGTGGGGACGTTGCTGGAGAGATTTAGGAGATGATGGTCAAGCGGGCGCAGTGCCTTTGCGATTTCGCATTCCCCGCACAATCGCCGTAACGCGGATGGAACATGGAACAGCGAGAACCGCTCCGATGACAACGCCGAACCAGAACTCATCGCCAGAACTTCCCAGCCCATGGACCAGAAGCAGCCACCCCAACCCGGCCAGCGCGCCATAAATCGCCAAGCCGAATCCCGTCAAGATCAGCGATGGCATCCCCGCCATGATTTCATCGGCAACCCGAGCCGTAATTGTTTACCGCCTCTCCCGCACCTTTTCCATCGGGCGGCGTAGATACTCCTGGCATGGAGGCCGATCCCACCCA
>JBBRTW010000210.1:0-11697 GCA_038244055.1 Tepidisphaerales bacterium
CGCTGATAATCGTCCCCCGGCTCCTGACCCTTTCGGCTAATCAGGGCGCGCCGTTACCTGGCATCGGGCTTGGCGCCTTGGTCGATCCAGGCGCGGAGGATGCCGATTTCATCCTTGGTGAGCATGTCATCCTTTGGAGGCATCACCTTGTCAGCTTCAACGCCGATGCCGGCGATTGAGCGGATCAGCGTGCTCTGAGCGCCCTTGCCGGGCTTGACGACCGGGCCATCCTCCGAGCCGAGGAGGATGTTATCGACCGTGTCGAGGCGAAGATCGCTCTTATGCTTCTTGCTGCCGTGGCAGCGGGTGCAGTTCTCCATCAGGATCGGTTTGACGTCCTTTTCGTAGCTGACCTGCCGCGTGGCCGCGGGGGGAACTTCTTTGTAGGCCGTTCGCGCCGGGCCCCGGCCGCGCCCCTCGCTCCGCCCTTCGCGCTCTGCGCCCCAGGCGACCGCCATGAGGCCACTCAGCAGGCCGCACGCGATAATTGATCCGAAGCGCGCTCCAATATTCCTGCGGTTGATCATGCTCTTCTCCAACTGTAATGAACCCGGGGCCTCGGCCATGAACACGCCGAGGTTTGCGGTATATTGCATCGCGGAGGCGAATCAGGCAAGCGAAATGCGCCGATGCGGACAGATGAGATCACTCCGGCCACCAAAAGAGATAGCGTCGCTTTGCCGCAAGGGCGACCGCCGCAACTATTTCGGCCCCACCGCCAGCGGCCCCGTATGCAGCCCAATGATCTTGATCAGCACGCACGGCTCGGGGACCAGACTCTCGGTCTTCATGATCACCTGGCGGGTGTTGGCATCTTTCCACTCGGTGATCACCCGGCGATTGATTGTACCCGCGCCTTCGACCACCGCGATCAGGTCCCAGCCGGTGTGGTCATCGATGCCCCAATGGCTCTTCTGCTGGACATCGTTGAAGGCTTCCATCACGTTGGGGGCGTAAGTGCCGGCCACGGGGATTCCCTTGATCCCGACCGCGTAATCGTATTTGGAATCGAAATCCCAGCCGGTGCGGTTGTAGTAGCCTTTGATCTTAATGGTCTTGCCCTTGAAGCGCTCGGCGGCATCGGGGGTGAAGCCGGATTCAATGGCCACCGATGCTTCGATCCTCGGCCAGGCGGCGCTGGCCTCGGCGGTCATCCGCTTGAGCGTTTCGGCGCGCTCTTTTTCGATTCGGGCGACTTCGGCCTTCCATTTCTCCTCCAGCGCCTTGGCGCGGGCGACATTGGCATCGAGATATTTCGTGCCGGCGAACCAGTGCTCGGCATCGTGGCCGAGGAAGACGATCTGCATGCGGTCGGACTCGCGCTGCGGCATGGGCTGGCGCTCGATCTCAGCCACCACGGCGTTGTAGCCTTCATTGAGCCTGGCGGAGGCATCATCGAGTGTCTTGCGGGCGGTCTGCATGATCCCGGCGACGATGGCGTTGTCTTTATACTTCTCGGCGACCTGCTTCGTATCCGGCTGGTTCAACCAGTAAACCGTTCCACTAACGGCCTGGGTGGTCTTGTCGAGACCTTGAACGCGGCGCTGGGTAATCGCGTCGGGCGAAAGTTTCTCGGCCTCCCACCCGGTGAAATTCTGGCTGCCGAATTTCCAACTGGCGGTGAACTGCTCCTGCATCTTGTCGATGGCCCACTTGCCGGAGGCGGTTTCAACCTTGGCATTGGCGGCGGCGACGCGATCGATCACGGCCTTGATCTCGGGATCATCCTTGGGAACGTGGGCGAATTCATTGAGCACGCGGAATGAGAGGGACTCGATTCCGCGATAGACATCGTACGCGCCGCGATCATCCTGGCCTTTGAAGGGATCGGTGGCGACGCGGGCTTCGAGCTCCTTCAGGTTGGCCTGGCAGCGATCGAGGGCAACCGCCTTGTTGTGGGCCTTGAGCTTGATGCGCGTGGCATCGAGGCGGTCCTGGTAGACCTTGATCTGATCCGCGGTCATGTAGGTTTTGGCGTCGCCGCCGGCCAGAAGCGTTTCGGATTTGTCGATCCATTCCGTGTCGCAGACAACACCGTCCTGGATGGAATTCTCGGCGGTGCCGACGTAGCGGTTGACCTGTTCGTTGATGCGGCGAAATTCCTCATCGCGCTGGGCCTTCATGTCCGCTTCATCGATTTTTTTGCTGAGGTCGGCGGCATCGGCCATCAGCGGAGCGCGGTCGGCCTCGGGCGAAGTCTCCATGAGCTTGATGGCCTGGCGGACCAGGCTCTCCGCGATGTTGCGATCCCCCTGTTCGAGCATGGAGTGGGCGATACGAAGGCGGGTGGCGGCGGTGGCGAGATCGCCCGTCAGCGCGGGCTGGCCGGTGGTGGTGTTGGTCCTGGGGGGCGTGGTGGTGGTCGTGGTATCCGGTGTTTTCGGGGCGGCCGCGCCGGTCATGCTGGCAATGCGGGCGCGGAGTTTTTGGAGGACGGCCGGGTCGGCGTAGGCCTTGGCCTCATCGGAATCCAGGCGCATGTTGGAGCGCTGGATATCGAGCTTCTGCATCCCCGGCTCAGCGCTGGTAGCGGCGCGGTCGAGGCGCTTGGTCACATCCTCCTCAACCGATTTGGTGACCATCGCCTTGATTTCGTTGATCGCGGCCAGGAGCGGCGCTTTTTCCGCATCGGACAACCCTTCCATGGCGGCGGTGGCCTTTTTGAAAGAGCCATCCATGTCGTCCCAGCGCTCGGATTCAGCGCTCATCTTCGCGAAATTGAGATTGCGCTTGGCGGCCGAGGCATCGCCGGCGTGGGCGGGGGCCGCGACCATTGACAGGATTGCCAGCGCTGCCGCGCCGATGGCCGCGAGACGGGTGACTCCCATGAGAAGCTCCTTTGCGCATCGGGCGCGTTAAGAATGGATCGAATGTGGATATAAATATACCGATGGGCGCGAAGGGATAGCAATGAAGAATTCCAAAGCGAATTGTCACCGCCGCGCCGTTACCCGGCTGGGTCAGCCCCTTCCGGCATCGCTCAATATCGCTACCATCCCCACCCAATGTCCTGGTGTGTCTTAATTATTCTTGTTGGCTCATGCGGGCTGCTCATGATCGCCGAGCGGATGGGCCTGCCGACGACCTTGACTCTCCAATTCAAGGGCGATGTCAAACGCGAGACGCGCTGGCTGGCGCAGTACGGCCAATCGCTCTGCACGCCCATCGCGGCCCTGCTGGTGTTTCAGCTCGATCCGCATGCCGCGCCGATCCCGCTGCGCAAGGCGCTGATTCTGCTGGGCGGTGTGACGGCGGCCTCGATTCTGGCCCTGATTCTCAAGCGGTGTCTCGGGCGAATCCGCCCCGGCCGCGAAGGCGCGGGAAAATTCCTCGGGCCCACCTTCAGGCACGCCAATTTCCGGGAGAGTTTTCCCTCCAGCCACAGCGCCTGCGCCATTTCAATGAGCGCGATCCTGGCGGTGTGGTACCCGCAGGCGGCCGCGACTTTCTGGGGATTGGGCATCGCCTGCGCGGTGTTGCGGTGGGTGCTCGATGCGCACTGGCCAAGTGATGTCCTGGGAGGCATTTCGCTGGGGTATGGGGTGGCGTATCTGACCCTTCAGGTGTCGCAAGGGTGGCTGTGAAATTTGCCGCTGATTTGCGGCGGTGAATGTCGCGGATGGAAATTGGATGGTGAATGGAAAGGTCCTTCAGGGCAGACAAGAATGTCTACCCCACCGGCACAATGAACCCCGGCACAATGGACCATGGCACAATGGACCATGAACGATTGACCATGGACAATTGACCATGGACGATTAGACCTCATCCGTATCGTACTCGCGCGCACACTGATCCTTGTCCCGCGCATCGCCCACCGGATAGTCGGCCACCCAGGTGAAAGTCGTCCGAACGTAGTCCACGCATTCGAGCTTCTGCAGATCGTTCACCTTCTGCGATTCGATGGTTCCCTCGACGACACTGTTGTCATCATCGGCGCTGCGCACATCCAACCCGGCCTGTTTCAGATGATCCACCGCGCCCGAGAGGTTGTCCTCCCAGCGCTTGTCCAGGACCACCGTGACATCCGACATCTGTGCATCGCAAAAGCTCATGCGCGAACCTCCAATGATTTCATCATCCGCAACATGCGATTCAAAGGCAACAAAGAAGTCCAGAATTGCTGGAATTCGCGAAAAGGTGCGGGATTCACTGATGGCGGTTGTGTCCATGGTCAATCGTCCATAGTCCATTGTTGCCCGATCTGGCGCTTAATCTGCAATCCGCAATCGCCAATCCGCAATGCTCCACCGCGCAGAGAGCTTCATTTCACAAAGAGTCGTTTCCAGTTCGCAAACCGTTAGTTAAGGTAGACCCATGCTTCCGCAGTGGGATTTTCTGGAACTGGCCGACCGGCTGCATGGAGTGCTTTATCGCGCAGAGCAGGATTTAAGGCTGGAGCAGGCAGTGTATGGCCTGGATGTGCGGAGCGAGATTCAGATTCAGGATTTGCTGGCCGAGGGCTTGGCCGGGCAGTTCGAGGTGGCGCGGGAAGTGCATTATCCATCGAGCCTGGGGAAAAAACTCTCGCATCGCCAGCGCTGCGATCTGGTGCTGACGGAAAAAGGCCGGCCGCTCAAGATCGATTCAGCGCCGTCCACGCTCTTCGATCCTCCAAACCTGGCCGGCCCGGAGGAGGGGCTCTGGCTGGAGGTAAAGGTCGCGTATCAATTCAAGGAAGGGGGCGAGCGCCATGGAGGGTACGGCCAGCAATGGCGCAACGCGGTGGTCGAGGATCTGAAAAAAATGGAGGCCGAGCCATTGATCCATCAGGCCGGGCTATGCCTGCTGGTCTTCACCCAGTCGCGCGAGATTCTGGAAAAGGATATCGAGTTGTTCGAAGACATCCTGGCGCGCAAAGAAGTGTTGGCGGGATTTCGGAAGGTGCGCGATATCGACATTCTCGATCGCATCGGCCACCAAGTCTGCACCGTCGCCCTCTGGCCCACCGTGCAACGATGAACTGCGTTGATGGTCGTCACGCGCGGCATCCTGGACACCCCCCAAACCCGCACCGCATGAAAAATCGCCCCATCTTCCGTCGCGGAGCGACGAAAAAAAGTAGCCCACGTGCGTAAGCACTGGGTCCCGACGCCGACCAAACGCCATCGCGCCTCACCGCCAAGCCCTGAAAGGGCGACAGATGACCGCACCAACTGTCCGCCTGACCCCATTTTTGAAACAGAAATACGCCACTCTTTGTTCGCCATCGCTCCGCTTCCAATGAGTTAGACAACCAGACAACTAACTCCCCCCCACCGGCCCCGCCGCCACCGGTCCCGCCGCCGAAGTCCCCGCCACCATGCTCTTCGGCGTCTTAATCCTCTTCACGCTCTTCGCCGCCAACCCCTTCTCCCCCCCGAGCTCTTCGTACTCCACCTTCTCCCCATCTTTCAGCGCGCGGAAGCCATCTCCCTCGATGCTGCTGAAATGGACGAAGACATCTTTTCCCTCGGGATTCAGGATGAACCCGAAGCCCTTCTTCACGTCGAACCACTTCACCGTTCCGATCATGGCGCAGCCTCCGCCTAAAAAAACGCCTCGAAGTGCCCACCCCTCAGACGGCAAACGCCCCCGACAACCAGCCGCGATTACACGCGGCCTCAACTATTAAAACCGCAACATACCGTTGGCGTTTATATGAATTCAACACAATTTTGCGCGGGATTTATCCCCAGCCCCACCCCACACCGCAATCGTTCGCCCTTATCAAATGGGCAAAGCGCCATCCGGCCTCTACAATCCGGCCATGAAATACCGCATCCTCGGCCGCACGGGCCTGCGCATTTCGGTCATCGGCATCGGGACCTGGCAGTTCGGCGGCGAGTGGGCGAAGGATTTTACAGTCGATGAAGTCGCCGCCATCCTGGCGCGGGCCGGCGAACTGGGGATCAATTTCCTGGACACGGCCGAGTGCTACGGGCCGGCGCATCTCTCGGAATCGCTGATAGGACAGGCCCTTGCGCGCCTGGGGCAGCGCGACAAGTGGATCATCGCCACCAAGTTCGGGCACTCCTTCACGGGGTTCATCCAGCGGTCGGATGAGCGGGACATTCCACAGGTGGCCAGGCAACTGGAAGATTCGCTCAAGGCCCTGCGCACGGATCACATCGACCTGTACCAGTATCACTCGGTGCGCGATGAGGAGTTCCTGCGCGAGGAGCTCTGGAAGTTCCTCGAGGATGCGAAGCAGGCCGGGAAGATCCGCCATATCGGCAATTCGCTCTCGACCAATCTCGACCCGGCCGTTCAAACCGCCGCCGCCAGTCCCGCCGGTGTCGAGGCGCTGCAGGTGGTTTACAACCGCCTCGATCGCCGGCCGGAGGAAAAAGTCTTCCCGGCCGCGCGGGCGCAAAACCTCGGCATCCTGGCGCGCGTCCCCCTGGCCAGCGGCTATCTCTCCGGCAAATACAAACCCGGCGCGACCTTCGCCCCGGGCGACTACCGCATCACCCACGACCGCGCCAAGGCCGACAAGATGCTCGAAGAAGCCCAGCGCATCGCCCGCGAAGAAGTCCCCGCCGGCATCGATACGGCCCAATGGGCCCTCGCCTGGTGCCTGAAAGACCCGACCGTGACGGCGGTGATTCCGGGATGCAAGAGCGTGGAACAAATCGAGAGTAACGCGCGGGCGGGGGAGTGGGTAGAATAGGAAGACATGAAACGTGCTCTTCCCGATCCAAGGCGAATAGAAGTCGTTGATGCACAATCCGCCGCGATCATGCGTCGCATGTCGCCCGCGCAGAAACTCGAGGCCGCGCTAAGTTTGAATCGGTGCATGAGGTCCGTCGTGGAGGGAGCAATCCGGACATTCCATCCTTCGTGGGATGACGCCGCGGTCAATGCCGAACTTGTGAGAAGATGCCGTGGAACAAAGTGATTTCCTGGCCCATACGATTGATGCTCTCAATCGCGCCGGCATCGTTTACATGGTCGTCGGGTCGTTCGCCAGCATTGTGTATGGCGAGTGGAGAAGTACGCACGATATCGACATCGTGATTGACCCCACGATCGCTCAGTTGGATGCGCTGTGCGATGCATTCCCACCGGACCAGTTTTATGTGAGTAAGGAAGCGGCCCGGGCCGCACTTCAGCAGCGTTCGCAGTTCAACGTGATCGACCCATCCACCAGCGGCAAGGTTGATTTCATGATCGCGCGAGACGATGCGTATGCCCGCGAGCAATTAACCAGGCGATGCCGCCTGATCTTGATGGGGTCGCGCGAGGCATATGCAGCACGCCCGGAAGACGTTATTCTCGGCAAGCTGATCTATTACGATGAAGGCGGGTCCGACAAACATCTGCGCGATATCACGGGAATTCTCCTCGCCGGCAATCAACCCATCGATTATGAATATATCGAGCGGTGGGTCGCTCATTTTGGGTTCTCCGACATTTGGAAAATGGTCAAGAAGAAGGCGCAGGGTTCACCATGAAATTACTGACGATATTGGCAACCTTGCTCGCCGTTGTTTTTCCGGGCGTTACCGCCTCCGCCGCCCCTCCCCCGCGCCAAACCACCATCGACATCAAATCCCAATCCTTCCTCATCAACAACCAGCCCACTTACAAAGATCGCATCTACGACAACCGCAAAATCGAAGGCCTGCTCCTCAACTCGCGGATGGTGCAGGGGATCTTCGACGACCTCAACCCCGAAACCCGCGCCCTCTGGAAATATCCCGATGGCTCGGCCTACGACGCCGAGCGCAACACGCGCGAGTTCATCGCCGCCATGCCGGAGTGGCGCAAGCATGGCCTGCTCAGCTTCACCATCAATCTCCAGGGCGGCTCGCCCCAGGGCTATTCCAATGCCCAGCCCTGGATCAACTCGACCTTCACGCCCGAGGGCGATCTCCGCCCCGAGTTCATGGCCCGCCTCGAAAAAATCCTCGACCGGGCCGATGCGCTGGGCATGGTCCCCATCGTCGGCTTCTTCTATTTCGGCCAGACCAAAGCCTTCAAAGATGAGCCCGCGATCATCAAAGCCACCACTAGCGCCACCGACTGGCTCCTGGCCCGGAACTACTCCAACGTCCTGATCGAGATCACCAACGAATGCAATCAGAAGAACTACCCCGAGATCATCAAGCCCGCCCGCGCCAATGAATTGATCCAACTCGTCCAGCAACGCTCCCAGGGAAAAGTCAAAAATATCCCCGGCCGCTTCTACGTCTCCACCAGCCTCACCGGCGGCCAGATTCCCAACGACAAAATCGCCCGCTCGGCCGACTTCCTGCTGATCCACGGCAACGGCATCTCCAAACCCGATGGCATTCGCGCCATGGTCGCCAAAACCCGCGCCCTCCCGGCCTACCACGACCAGCCCATCCTCTTCAACGAAGACGACCACTTCGATTTCGAAAAGCCCGACAACAACATGCTGGCCGCCATCGGCCAATACGCCAGTTGGGGTTACTTCGATTACCGCATGAAAGGCGAGGGATTTGATGAGGGCTACCAGAGTGTTCCTGTGAACTGGGGAATCTCCAGCAAGCGCAAACAGGGCTTCTTCGATCTGCTGACCAAGGTGACGGGAGAGAAATAATAGCTCGCAAGGAAAACATCCCATCTTCCGCCGCGTCCCAGACAATATGTCCGCCAACGCCACCCTCGAATACGCCCCCGGCGCGCCCTTCCATCGGCGCAAGCGGATTCGACGGCTGGTCATCCTGGGCATCCTGATCGGCCTGGGCCTGGCCGGGTGGCGATGGGGGCCGCCCGCGTGGAAACAGGCCCACATCATTCCAGCGGATGATCTCGTAAAAACTCAAACAGCCGCGCCACGCGAATGCCCCGCCACGGGTTTAGAACGAGCAAATCCTGATCTTCCGTCAGTATGAATTCCGCGGATCCCGCCTGCGCGAGCGCCAGCACATATTCGTCCTTCGGATCGCGGCAATCGCCCGGCGCATCGAGCGGCGAATCGGTTGCCTGGCCATAGCGCTTGATGCGATCGACCAGTTCTTCAACGGCCTCCGGGGCAATTCCCAGGCGCGGCCGCGCAGCCACATCCCGCAATTCCAGAATTTGTTCGGCATGATAAAGAAGGACGTGCGAAAGCGGCGCAAGTGCAAAGAACCGTCGCGCGGGTCCAGGCGACCGCAGCGCGCGAATCATGAGATTCGTATCAACCACCAGCCGCACGATGTCGGTCCTCCCGCCGCCGCCGGCGAACCGCGTCCACTTCCGCCTGAATCTCGTCATCCGTCAATTCCCCCGCCGCCCCACGCCGCCGGTCCGACTCGTCAAGCACCCCATCAAATCGCTCCCCCAACAGACGGTCCAGCAGCGTCCGCCGTTCATCGGGCGAGAGTTGGCGGGCCAACTCCAACAGTTGATCCATCGAAATCGGAACGGTCAGACTGGCCATGGCAACAAAAGCATAGTGTCTTGGGCGACGGCGATCAAACACGCCGCGCATCATCCGGGGGTCGCCGAGGATTGGCGCGCGAGAGCATCTCACCCGTTTGGCGAGTAAGCGTCAGGAGTCAGGAGCCGGACGACGGTCACCCGCGTATGCGGCATTGCCGGTTGGGCGGCTTCGGACTCTGATTCGTGGATTCCCGCCGCGTAACCGCAGTTTGGGCTGTGTTAAGGCCATATAGCATATAGCCAAAACGAGGGCACCGACCCCAGCCTTCGCCCGATCTTTTGCGGCGCTGCGTTCCTGGTTTTCGTGCCGTTCGCGCACTTCGTGGTTCAAAAATTTCTCCCCCATACCGCACCCGCCGCATCCGCCTTTCCGCCCCGGAATTCCCCCCGTTTGACACCCTTTTGGGGCATTCCTATACTGCCCCCCTTCTCCGTGGGCCAGCGGCCGACATTTCATGGGCCGCGCACGGGGCGCAGGACGGGCTTGGCGCCCCCTTCGACGGTCCAACCGGCGCGATCTTCCCTTTTACGCGTTTCCAGAACGCAGGTTGCGCTGGGCCGGGCATTTTCACCTCGAGTTACAGGAGACTCATACACCATGTTTAAGCAGAACAAGAAGGTCAAGGCCGCCAAGGCCTCGGCGGCCCCCAGGGGCAAAGCGGCGCAGCGCGTTTATTATTTCGGCCCGGGCAAGACTGAAGGCCGGGCGGATATGAAGGACCTGCTCGGCGGCAAGGGGGCGAACCTGGCGGATATGACCACGGCCGGGCTGCCGGTGCCTCCGGGGTTCACGATCACCACCGAGACCTGCGGCGAATACAACGATGCGGCGCAGAAGCTGCCGAAGGGGCTGATGGAAGAGGTCAAGGCCAATCTCGCCAAAGTCGAGAAGGCATCGGGCAAGAAGTTTGGCGATCCGTCCAACCCACTTCTGCTGGCCTGTCGATCGGGCGCGAAGATGTCGATGCCGGGAATGATGGATACGGTGCTGAACATCGGCCTGAACGATGCGGTCGTCGAAGGCATGGTCAAGCTCACCGGCAACGAGCGCTTCGCTTACGATTCCTATCGCCGGCTGATCAACATGTTCGGCGATACGGTCATGGGCGTGGATCACCACCATTTCGAGACCGAGCTGTCGGCCGTCAAGAACGCCAAGGGCGTTCAGCTCGATACCGATCTCGATGCGGAAGGGCTGAAGGAAGTGGTCAGCCGTTATAAGAAGGTTTACGCCGATCACGTCGGCAGCGAGTTCCCCACCGATGGGCTCACGCAGCTCGAGGCGGCGATCGAAGCGGTCTTCAAATCGTGGATGGGCGATCGCGCCATCCGCTATCGCGAGATCAACGAGATCCGCGGGTTGCGCGGCACGGCCGTCAATGTCCAGGCGATGGTCTTCGGCAACATGGGCGACGACTGCGCCACGGGCGTGGCCTTCACGCGCGACCCCTCCACCGGTGAGAACGAGTTCTACGGCGAGTTCCTGGTCAACGCCCAGGGCGAGGATGTGGTGGCCGGGATCCGCACGCCGCTGGTCTGCAAGACCGAGATGGCCAAGTGGAGCACCAAGAGCTGGAAGGAACTGCTGAACGTCAAGAAGCTCCTGGAGGCGCGCTACAAGGACGTGCAGGATTTTGAATTCACGATCGAAAAGGGCAAGCTGTACATGCTGCAGACCCGCAACGGCAAGCGCACAGCGCGGGCGGCGGTGCGGATCGCGGTGGAGATGGTCAAGGAGAAGCTGATCGAGAAATCGGTGGGCATCCTCCGCGTGGACCCGGCCAGCCTCGATCAGTTGCTGCACCCGACTTTCGACCCCAAGGCGGACAAAGAGGTCATCGCGATCGGCCTGGCGGCCTCGCCGGGGGCGGCGGTGGGCAAGATCGCTTTCACGGCCGAGGAAGCCGAGGCGCGGGTGGCGATGGGTGAGAAGATCATCCTGGTTCGCCGCGAGACCGAGCCGGCGGATATCGGCGGCATGCACGTTTCCGAGGGCATCCTGACCAGCACGGGCGGCATGACCAGCCACGCGGCCGTGGTGGCGCGCGGGATGGGCACGCCCTGCGTCGCCGGCGCGGGCATGGTTCACATCGATGCGGCCGCCAAGACGCTCACCGTCAACAACAAGACCTACGGCCCCAATGACTGGATCAGCCTGGATGGCGGCAAGACCCCGGCCGGGGAAGTGTATGAAGGACAGGTGCCGACCGTCGATGCGCTGCTCACGGGCGAGTTCGCGCAGATCATGAAGTGGGCCGATGAATTCCGCACGCTCAAGATTCGCACCAACGCCGATACGCCGCACGATGCGGATGTGGCCCG
>JBBRTW010000211.1:0-11686 GCA_038244055.1 Tepidisphaerales bacterium
CGCCGCTTGGGAGAGGGAGTAAGACAAGACCCTCACCCCGGCCCTCGCCCGAGTACAGGAGAGGGGGGAAGACCCTCTGCTGAGTACGGGAGAGGGAGTTGATTGCATTCAATTACTGACCGAGGTGACTTTGTTTTTCAGGGTCATTTCAACGGTGCCTTTTTCGCCCTGGCCGCTGATGTCGATGATTACTTTTCCGCCGATGACCGCATCGCCGGGGTAGCCGTTGGCCACATCGAACACCTGCCAGCCGGAAATCTCCTGCGAGCGGATCTTTACATCCGCGCCGGGGAAGGCATCGGGCGCCAGTTCCATCTCCACGACCGGATCGAGGATCGCCTTGGTCTTGTCGGCCGAGACGGAGCGGATTTTGTAGGAGGTGTGCATCTTCATCTTTTCGTTGGCGATGACGGTGCCGGATTTATAGGTCTGACCGGCGGCGATCGGGTCCGGGCTGAGCTGGATGAAGGTCCCTTCGAACATCTTGCTGGTGCTCTCCTCGATGGACTTGAGCATGGCCGCATCGCCGGCGCGGCGCGCCGCCATGCGCAGGGGTTCGAGATCGGTTTCCAGAATCTCCCCGACCGGCGACACCTTGCAGGGAATGCCGACGTTGATCATCGCCATCACGGGCTTGAAGGCCGGATCGGCATCCTCGGGCTTGTCGCTGTCGAACTCGACATTGGCCTGGCCGGTGATCTTCATCTTCATGCGGGTGATCTTGGTGAGGGCGCTGATGTTTCCCTTGGGGTCGATCTCGGTGATGACGATCTTGGCCTCGATGCGCATCCCCTGGCCCATCTTGATGGTCTGGCCCTGGATCATCACCTTGACTTCCGAATCCATGTCCATCGCCATCTTGAGGACCTGGTCGAGTTTGAACTTGTAGCGCAGGAGGACCGGCTCCTTGGTGGTGGCGGCGAAGGTAGGCGCATCATCGGCCGCCGCCGGCTTGGCGGCATCGTCGGCCCGCGCCATCGGCGTGATAAGAGTCAGAGCGCAGACCCAGCCGGCCAATCGGATCCAAAGTGGGCATTTCATAGGGGGTATCCCGAAAGAGAGGTGGACTGGCAATCAAGCCGCCCGCGCGGGTGCATCGCCACTGGATTGTCGGCATCCTACGAACGCCAGTGAAGCGCCACAAGCAAAATCGCGATGTAATGGGTTATTTGCCCGGCGCGAGCAGCGGCGCGACCGCGCCGGCGATGTGCTGGGCGATCATTTTGGTGCCTTCGGCGGTCGGATGGACTCCATCGGCGGCCTGCCACTCCGGGGTTTTGGCCAGGAGCGCGCCGAGATCGACCAGGGGGAGCTTTTTGGTTTCGGCGACGGTGCGGGCGGCCGCGCGGTATTGTTCGCAGACTTTTTCAAGGCCGCCGGCGGCTTCAAAGGGCTCCTTCTTATGCCGCTTGAAATAGGGCTCGGGATTGATGGGAGGCATGGTGCAGATGACGACTTTCGCGCCGGCTTTGGCGCATTGGTCGGCGATGTCGATGAGGTTGGCTTTGTATTTCTCAAGCGGGACCAGAACCTCCGGCTCGGCCAATCGGCAGTCATTGGTGCCGAAGAAAACCACGACCACATCGGGCTTGAGGTCGAGGACATCCTTCTTGATCCGCTTGAGGCCCATGGCGGTGGTGTTGCCGCCGACACCCGCGTTGGCGACATCGAGTTTCAGAATCTCCCCGAGGACCTTGGGGAAACCGGCCTTGGTGATGCTGTCGCCAAAGCAGACGACGCGCGGGCCGGCGGGTTTGGGCGCATCAGCGGCGCGGGCTGAGAAACTGAATGCGATACAGAGTAGGAGAGACGGCAGGATGAAACGGGTCGGAAGGCGCATGAAAGGATTATCGCTTGAGTTCCCCTGAAGCTGCAACAGGCATCATGGTCATTCTGAGGGAGCTTGAGGCGACCGAAGAACCTTGCCTCGACGTATTGGCCCGTTCGATATGGCGGGCGACCCACAACGGACAAGCAAGATCCTTCAGGTCGCTCCACTCCCTTCAGGATGACGGATCCGCTCCTTGAGGATGATAGCGCACTCTTCTCCGCAACCTCTGCGTCTCCGCGGTGAATCCCCGGTTTCGATCACTCAAACGCCAGAATCGCCGTCCTTCGCACTTGCCGCAAAACTTGATCTTCCGCCTTGGCTTCCAATGGCATCGCATCCGGCTCGGCGTGGACGATGCCCTGGGTGATTCGCGCGCCCGAATCGATGGCGGCGCGGAGTTGTTCTTCGGATTCCAGGCCCCTGGCGATGGCGATCGCGCCATGTTGCCGCGCGGTTTCACAAAGCTGGGCCAGCAGGCGCAGTTCCGGCTCACCCTGGGCGGCGCGGCGGCAGAGGCCGGCCTCGAAGCGGATGTAGTTGGGCTGCAGATCGCGCAGGCTGGCCAGGAGTGGGGAGCCAGCGGTGATGTCATCGAGAGAGATGCTGAACCCGGCATCGCGCAGGGCCTGCGAAACCTCAATCAAGAGATGGCGATCGCGGACGGATTCGGCATCGACAATCTGGAATGTGATCTGCCCCGGCCGCAAACCACCAATGGCGGCCGCCGCCACGGAGGCGCTGGCGAGCACATCGGGCTTGTCCACCCCGCCGGCCATCATGCTGATGAAAAACTGGAGATTGGCGAAGCCAACGCTCGCGGCCGCCGTGATCGCGGCCTGGCAGGCCTGGCGGTCGAGCAGGTACTCCATGCCCAGGCGCTGGGCCGCGCCGAAAAGGCGGGATGGCGGAATCAGATCGCCATCGGGCGTGAGGCCGCGAATGAGGCATTCGTACCCATGCACCCGACCGGGTGGATACTGGATCAGCGGTTGAAAATGCACCGTCAGCCCTTTTCGCTGCATCATCTCGCAGAGCCATGAATCGGAATATTCGCTGAGGACGTCTTCAAAGGCGCGGGCCATCGCCAAGGCCCGGCGGGTGGAGCGGTCATCGGAATTGCGGGCGATGATGGCCAGGCGGGTGTCGCGGCGGTCGATTTCGGACATCTGGCCGGCCAGATCCTGGAGAAGGGCCTGCCAGTCGGTCTCGCCAACCGGTAGGCGCAGGCCAGGCCCGACCGATTCGGCCGCCAGACCGGCGGCGGCCAGCTCGGAGGCCAGACGTGCCCGCGCCGGGGCGGTGGGCGAGAGAAAAACGAGGTATTCAGGCGATGAATCGATGCTGGAGCGGCGTGGGGCGGTTTGGGCTGACTGACTGACCATGGGCGCGGTCCTTCCGAAAGGGTCTAAACAGGCATCGGGCGGGGAGGGGAGGGACTGAAGGTTGGAGATTTGACTTGCAAGCAACAACCCCCCCAGACGATGATATTCATGTATTGACGCCGTAGTGCCTGATCCGCCAAGTACTTGCGGCCAAAAAAAAACGCCGCCGCCTCTCCTCTGTGCCTCGGTGTCTCAGTGGCGAATTCTCTTTTGGACAGCGATCGAGCAGCACTCTCTCACTCGAAACTCCCATGACCCAACTCAATCTCAACGCTTTCGTGCTGATTGAAGATCGACTCGATGCCATCGGGCAGCGCTATCGCGTGTTGCAGTTACTGCGCGGGATCCTGCTTTTTATCGGCGGAGCGGCCGTGTCGTCGCTGGTGCTGGGGCTGACGGCGCATGTCGTCGGTTTGATGACGGCGGGGCAGTCGATCTGGCTATGGGCGATCGCCGGGGCATGGGGGGCGTGGCTCATCGTCAGCTTTCTTGTGTGGATCGTCCGGCCGCTGGTGTTTCGGCCCAGGTCGATCGAGATGGCGCGGATGGTGGAGACGCGGGTAGAGGGATTGCACAATACACTGACCAATTCGCTTCTGCTGGCCGGGGCGAAAGATTTGTCGGCCCATCCTTATCTGCCGGCGATTCTGGATGAGAATTTGCGGAATGCCTCGGCGCGGCCGCTGGATGAAGCGGTGCGGTTCTCGGACCTTAAGCGCCTGACTGTCGCGGTGATCTGTCTGGTCGGCCTGTTCCTGGGACTGCTGGCCACACCATCGGTCCGCAACCGGATGTTCCACGGCTTCCAGCAACTTCTCAGCCCCACCGCTTTCGTGCCGACACTGGGGGATACCGAGATCATCGAAATCCAGCCGGGCGATGCGACTTTGATCATGGGGCAGTCGCTGGAAGTGACCGTGCTGGCGAAGAACCCGGATGCGAAGGCGCTGCCGGCCGGGCGGCTGATTTTCGCGCTGTCCGATGAGCCGCGCGCGGCGGGGGCAAATCCCGAAGCGCCCAAGCCGGCGGAGATGATTCCCGCGCCGGCGGGCGAGGGACGCCTGCGCTACAACCATCGCGTGGAGCATGTGGATCAATCGCTGAAATATCGCGTGGAAATCGGCGGGACGCAGTCGCAATGGTTCAACGTGCATGTCGTCAAGCAGGTCAAACTGCAGCAGTTGTCGATTGTCGTCACGCCCCCCGCCTACACGCGCCAGCCCGTGCAGCAGATCAACCTCAAGCCCGAAGACATCGGCAAGACGCCGATCACCGTGCCGCAGGGTTCGCGGGTGGAGCTGGCGGTGAATATCGATGTGCCGGTGCGCTCGGCGATGTTGCAGGTGGCCGAGAGCGCGCCGGGCGAGATGGCCGGTTCGGAAGCGGGCAAGCAATTCAGCGGAACGACCGTAGTGCTCGAAGATGCGCCGATGGCGGTGCTGCTGACCGAGGGCGCGGGGCAGATCATCGCCCGCCTGCCCGAGCAGCCGCTGCTGATCCGCTGCCAGCGCGATGCCGCGCCGGTGATCGAGATGCGCTGGCCGACCCAAGACTCGGCCATTGCGCCGACCGCGGATGTGAAGGTGCAGGCCCTGCTCAAGGATGATTACGGCATCACCAGCGCGCGCGTGTTGATGTCGGCCGGGCCGGACCAGCCGCTGGCGATGGTCGAAGAGCTAAATTTCGGCGGAGCGGCTTCAGCGCGGGACCTGGCGGTCAATCTGCGGCTCAAGCCGGAGATGCGCGAGCATGGCAAATCGATCCGCGTGCAGGTGGAAACCACCGACAATCGCGATCTGCGGGCCGCATTCAAGGCGAGCTCGCACGATCCGAAAAGCCCGGCCAGCCAATCCGATGAAGGCGGCCCGCAGACGGTTTCCAGCAGTGTCTACGAGATCAAATTCCGCGACCCCGAGCAGATTCGCAAAGAGGAAAAAGACAAGTTCGACAAGCTCCGCGAAGCGCTGATGGAGATGCTCAAGACGCAGCAGGGTCTGCACACGCAGGCGGTCGCGTGGAAGCCCAAAGACGATGCGGCCATGGCCAGGATCAATTCCGGGCAGACGGAATTGCGGGCGCGGATGCAGGTGGTGGCCGAGAAATTCGAGTTCGAGACCGATACCAAGGTCATCCAGAAGACGCTGATGGTGCTCTTCCACAACCCGGCCAAGGAAGCGGTGGACATCTCCGCCAGCATCCCCAATGAGAAGGTCGAGAAGCAGCAGGTGAAACTGGGCGAAGGGCTGCAAACGCAGCAGCGGCGGGTGATCAGCACGCTCGAATCGCTTCTGGCGCTGCTGGCCAGGGGCCACGAAGCGACCACCCAGCCCACCGCGAAAAACGGCGGCGATCTGCCCACTCAAAAGGAGGCGATGGAGAAGCTCAACGAAGCGCTCAAGCAGTTCCTGAAGGAAGAGCAGCGCATTCTCGATCAAACCGCGCAGCTCGCCAAAAAGCCGGTGGATGATTTCTCCGACAAGGATAAGAAGCTGCTCGATGAGCTGACGATGGCCCAGGAGAAGCTCGATGCGTTCATGCAGGAAAAGGTGAACGATGTGTCGAAGCTGGCCGAGCAGGATATGTCCAACGCCTCGCTGCTCAAGGAGATGATGGAGGTCTACAGCGAAGTGACGATGGCCAAGAACGCGCTGAAGGACAAGGCGACGGAGATCGCGGTGGCGGCCGAGGAAATGGGGCAGGAGATGGCCAAGGAGATCGAATCGAACATCGAGAAGTGGCTGATGGACAAGCCTGACCGTCAGCAGTGGAAGCAGGAGGATGCCACCAGCGGCAAGACGGATATTCCGATGGCCGAGCTTCCCAAGGAGTTGGAGGACATCGTCGGTGAGTTGATGGAAGAGCAGGAGGACCTGTTCGAAGAGATGGAGGATATGGATGCCAACTGGGCCGACTCGATGGACAAGGGCGTGGGTTGGGATGCGGCGGATGGCCCGATCGCAGATATGTCCGCCAAGGGCGTAACCGGCAATCAGCAGCCCAACGACAACAACATGAACGGCCGGGCGGGTGAAGGCCGCAGCGGCAAGAGCCAGGGTGAGATGGTCGAGGAAACCGCGACCGGCAAGGGCGGGCGGCCGACGCCGACGCGGCTCGATCCCACGCCCTTCCAGCAGGGCCAGATCAAGGACACCTCAAAGGATCCGGTGGGCGGTGCCACCGGCGGCGGCAAGATGTCCGGCCAGGGCGGCGCGGGCCTCGAAGGCCCGGTGCCCCCCAAGATGAAGGAGGAAATGCAGCGCCTTGCCGACAAGCAGGCCCAGCTCCGCAACCAGGCCGAGCGGCTGAACCTGCAGTATCAGGTCGGCAAGTACGACAATTTCAAGATGCTCGAGGCGATCGCGATGATGCGGCGCACGGAGAGCGATTTGAAGGCCAACCGGTATCAGATGGCCATGCGTCGGAAGGATCTGCTGCTGGATTCGATGGACACGAGCCATCTGCTGCTGTCGGGACAGATTCACGTCAAGCAGGACACCAGCCCCACGATGAGCGGGAAAATGGAAGAGCAGATCAACGATGCGATGAAGGGCGATCTGCCAGCGGCGTGGAGCGATGCGCTGAAGGAGTATTACCGGAAATTGAGCCAGGAGTGAACTATCATCCTGTGGAGATTACGCCCCCAAAACCACCAGCTTCTGCGCCGGCATCTCCACCTGCGCCACCCGCTCCCCACAGAACGACAGGCACGCGCGCTCCACATCCGCCAGGAAATTCACGAAAAACTTCTTGCTCTTCTCATCGAGGTTCGACCCGAAGATCGAATTCATCCCCGCGCGCACCTGGTTGAAATTCAGGCGCGTCTTGTCATCCGGGCCGTCGATGCCCATGGGGTCGTTGGAGAAAAACGAGCAGGCGCGGATATCGAGGATGCGCAGCCCCGCCAGGGCCGCGGCCTTCTCGAATTCGTAGCGGCTCCGCACCATCATCCACTCGGTGCGCATCGTGACCCGGGGCATGTACTCGGTGGTGACGATCCGCCCGCCCGGGGAAAGGTGAGCGCGCAAATTGCGCAGTGCATGGCCGAATCGGTCCGCCTCGGGGATATGGAACAAGACGTTGGCGACGTTGATCAGATCGAACTGCTCGCCCAGATCGAGCTCGGGCGCGGCCAGGTCCGCTACGCGGAATGAAACCGCTTCTCCCGCGCCGGCATGGAACTTGGCCAATAGATCGATGCTGGCCTTCGTGAAGTCGACGCCCATCAGCCGCGCCGGCTTGAAGCGCTCCAGGAAGAAGCGCACCCATCGTCCCGAGCCGCAGCCGACATCGAGCACCCGCCCGCCATTGAGCGGCAGGCGCAGGTCCTCGATGAGCTTTTCATAGATCGGATACATCACCGCATCCTCCACCGGGCTTGAATAGGAGAGCGGGGATGTGTCGCGCGCGGCGTCGCCGGCCTGCTTCCATGAGGTTTCATAGTGGCGGCGGATATCTTCCTGCGTCATGGGCATATGCCTCATCATCGGCCAATCACGCCCGATAACTCGAAGTTCGGCGATCGGAGCGGGCGGGTGGGCGAATCGCCCATAACCGCGCGGGATGTGCGCGAAAAACGGAATTCCGAGGGGTCCGCAAAAAATTTTCATCCACTCCAAAGTGGCGCAGATGCTGCGCTTGTCCAATAAAACACGCACCGCTCCACACCTCGGCTCAAATCCGTTGCCCGCCGCCATTTGGGGAAAGCCGAATATTCCGTCCGCGCAACATTTTCCGCTCGATGCGCATCTAAAGTCACCCCTAAATCGGGGTCGATACCACAAAAGTCATTAGGCGCGAATTGCGGCGGACGCGAGTCCTCCCGGTAGTGCCCCGGATTTGTGAGAGAGGAGGTTTGTCCAACAACAGCAAGGGAGTGAAACCGGCGTGCTCGCAGGCTTGTCGGATCGCTCTTTAGGGTTGCTGGGGGTAATTGTCCCTGACTCACCAGCTTTCGGATCAGGCGACCGGCCGAGCAGAACCGGAATCGCCCGATTACTCCGAACCATTCAAGGGATTGAACGGCACGACGACGGACCGCAGATCCGCGATCGTGCAAACGCAAGGACGTTTTCGGTCGGCCAACCCAACTCCAGCGCCGTCCATCGACGCCCTGTCACGGAGAGACATTTCCCATGAGCAGAATTAACACCAATGTGAGCTCGCTGATCGCTCAGCGCGTTTACAGCAGAAATCAGAACACGCTTAACACGAGCCTGGAACGGCTCAGCACCGGGTTGAGGATCAACCGCGGGTCGGATGACCCCGCCGGCCTCATCGCCAGTGAAAACCTTCGCGCCGAGAAGACGGGCATCAGCACCGCCATCGACAACGCGGGCCGGGCCAGCAACATCATTGGAACCGCCGAGGGTGGTCTCAATGAAGTCAGCTCCCTGCTTAACGAAGTCCAGGGCCTGGTCAGCCAGGCCGCCAACTCCGGCGGCCTGTCCACCGAGGAAAAACAGGCCAATCAGCTCCAGGTCGACTCGATCCTGGGCACGATCAACCGGATCTCGGCCTCGACCAGCTTCCAAGGCAAAAAGCTACTCAACGGCAGCCTGGATTACACGACCTCCAGCGTCACTTCCACCGCGATCGACAACCTCCACATCAACGCCGCCCGTCTTGCCGACGGCGCGACCCAGAGCGTGGTCGTTCAGGTCGTGACTTCCGCCCAGACCGCCCAGACCGGCTACACCGGCGGCACCATAACCGGCGCCACCGTGACCATCGAGGTCGCCGGCAATCTCGGCACCGAGCAGCTCTCCTTCGCCTCGGGCACCAACGCCTCGGCCGTCATTGCCTCGGTCAACGCCGTCAAGGATGCCACCGGCGTCTCGGCCACGCTCTCCGCGAGTGATATCCGCTTCGAGTCCACCTCGTTCGGATCGGCCCAGTTCGTCGCCGTCAAGGCCCTGGCGGGCACCTTCGGGACAACCGTCGCCAAGGACACGGGCGCGGATGCCGCCGTCACCGTCAACGGCGCCAGCGCGACCGCTGATGGCACGCACATCTCCTACCGCTCGTCCAGCCTCGATGTCGAGTTCGATCTCGATGCGACGTTCAACACCGCCGGCACCTCCACCTTCGGTATCACCGGCGGCGGCGCTACCTTCGCCCTGGGCTCCAAGGTCACCGAAGGCGACAAGGCCTCGGTCGGCATCGCCTCGGTTTCCACCGGGTCGCTGGGAGATGGCACGCTCGGCTACCTCTCCTCGCTCGGCTCGGGCGGTGCCAATTCCCTGACCGGCTCCAACTTGACGACTTCCCAGCAGATCCTGGACAAGGCGATCAAGCAGGTGTCGCAGCTTCGCGGCCGACTGGGCGCGTTCCAGAAGTTCACCATCGGTTCGACGGTGAATGCACTGGGCGTCGCCTACGAAAACGCGTCGGCCGCCGACAGCGCCATCCGCGACACCAACTTCGCCGAAGAAACGTCGAAGCTCACGCGGGCGCAAATCCTGTCGCAGGCCGCCCAGACCGTGTTGTCGCAGGCCAACTCGGCCCCTCAATCCGCGTTAGCCCTCCTGCGAGGCTAACGCATATGAGGCTCGTCAGGGACTGACCTGATGGCATCTGCTGCCCCAAGTCGGCCCCCGGTCGCCCGGCTGAATCCTATCTCACAAATCCACCACCCCCGGCCAGCAATGGCCGGGGGTGGATTGTTATTGGATGGCCCATCGTCCCACCATTCTTTACGCCGCCGGCAGCGTGACCTCGAACGTGCTTCCCTTTCCCTCGGCCGATTCCAGTCCGACCGCCCCGCCCATCAGCGCCACCGCCCGCTTCACCGAAGCCAGCCCGATTCCCGTGCCCGGATATTCCTCCTGCGAGTGCAGGCGCTGGAAGGGGCGGAAAAGACGCTCGTGATATTCCGGCGCGATGCCGATTCCCCGATCCTTTACCCACAGCACAATCCCCGCCGCGCCTGCCTGTGCGCCGATCTCCACGACAGGCGCTTCGCCCGGCCGCCGGTATTTCAGGCCATTTTCCAGCAGATTGGCGATGACCTGCCGCAGCAGCGTGCGGTCCGCCATGACCGCCGGCAGGGGGGTTGCGATCGTGACGCTCCCGCCCGACTCGCGAATCACCGGCTCCAGGGACACCAGCACCTCCGAGATGATCTCGGCCGGATCGATCGCCTGCGTCTGCACATTCCCGCGCGTCAGCCGGCTGTATTTCAGCAAATCCTCGATCAGGTCCGACATCTGCGCGCCCGCACTGACGATATTTTCAACGTAATGCGTCGCCTCGGCGGCCATCGCCTCCGCGTGACGCCGCTGGATGATCTCGGCGAATCCGCAGATCGCCCGCAGCGGGGCCCGCAGATCGTGCGAAACCGAATACGCGAACGCCTGTAAATCCTCATTGGTCTGCCGCAGCGCCAGATTGGCCGCCTCCACATCCTGGGTGCGCTCGCGCACGCGCTGCTCGAGCATCACCCGCGCCGCCACCAGTTCCTGCTCGATCTGCTTGATTTCGTGGATGTCGCGCATGGTCCCCAGCACGCGCAGGGGCTTGCCATCGGTCCCCCGCGCCACCACCCGCCCCCGCGCCGCGAACCAGCGAAACGATCCATCGCGCATGCGCGCGCGGAACTGGCAGGCGTACATGCGCGTTTCCCCGCCCAGGTGCCGCGCGAATTCCGCCAGCACCCGTGGCCGGTCCTCGGGATGAACCCACTCCGAAGTCCGCCGCTGCTCGGCGCTGATCTGCCCGGGTTCGTGCCCGAGCAGCGCGAACATGGTATTGCTCCAGTATCCCCCATCATCGGCCGCCGGCGACCGGTCCCACACGCCTTCCTCGGTTCCCTCCAGCGCGAGTCGAAGCTGTTCCTTGGCGGCGTAGGTCTCCTGCTCGGCGCGGCCGATCTTCCGCTCGTACATCCGCAGCGACAGATACAGAACGAGCGTCGTGGCGATGACAAAGCCCCACCCCTTGAGCGTCTGCACATGCACTTCCATATCGCCGGAGAACAGGTGATGGACGACCGTATCGGATAGCGCGATCCAGATCACGCCCGCCGCCGCGTAAATCGCGGCGCACATGAGCGCGAACATTCTTCGCGGCGGGGATGGATTGCCGTTCAACATGATTGCAGCGTCTATCGCATTGTCGGGCGAAAATAGAAAGAGGGAAAAATGCCCATTGCCCTGTTCAGGCTATCGTTCCGTCACCTCTGACGCACGCATCCGACGCTATGCCTCGATCCTTTCAGGCGTTACATTGTTCCCAGCGTAACCGCCATGGCTTCATTTCCGGCCCATCCTCGCCGCCAGCGCCCAATCCGGGTCGTTCTTAGCGCAATCATCACACTGATTGTGCTGTTTTTGCCCACCGCCGCGCTGGCCGAGGCAAATTTGAAGCTCTCTTTTCCACTCGGCCCATACTACCGCCCCGGGAAATACATTCCGGTTCGCGTGCAGGCCACCATCCCAGAAACCGGCGATTACTGGGTGGCCTTGACCGCCCAGAA
>JBBRTW010000212.1:0-11679 GCA_038244055.1 Tepidisphaerales bacterium
TACTGGCCATCCGTGGCCTCCTGTTGGTTGGTGACTTTAAGCACACCACCATTCTGACAGGAGGCTACGTCTTGCGCAAATGCAGTAAGTCCAGCTACGGCGCGGAGTTATGGGAGGGTCGGCTTATCTTGATGACATTAGATTCCGTCGCCTTTCCGTTCCGCATCAGCTCCGCGGCGGCACGACGCTTTGCATCGATGATTGCATCCGGTAAGGCGAAGCTTGTGAGAGCGCTGCACGCAATCACGAAACAAACCACTCTGCACCAGGCGCGACCGTTCATATCCACCTCGCTCAAAATATAATTTCGCACCGCGGCCGGTCATGACCGCAAAATTCGACGCAGCTTCCGACCCATCCGCCGGACCAATCCGGGGCTCCTGAACACCGAGCGGAAGGTACGTTTGTCCAGATGCCGGTTTTGAATTACAAATGGCGGGTGCGCCATTGGCCATTTCATCGCAACGGCCGGCATGTTCGCCAATGGCGTATCCGTTGCCGTGGTATGCGTTGCCTCGGTCCCAAACCCGATGTTGCTGACCAGATTGCAATTCGGCAGGATCGTCAACGCACTGTTTATCCATGCGGCAAACGTCCATTGGTAATCCCAGGTGTTGAAAGATCCTTCCGCCACCGCTTGAAAAACCCGGGTCCAATACGAAACCTGCTCCGAGTCGCCGTCCAGGATATCATTGAGCCAGTGGCCATCGCGGATTTCCGGCCATAGCTTCAGGCTCACGTCATAGTGCCGCCACGCCCGCCGCCAGGTCGCCCATCCCCAGATATGGGCATAACGTGAAAAATAGTAGCTGTATTGATCCCGATGCAGTCCGCTCTGAAAGTTATTTCCCGATACCATGAAAACTCGCTGGTCTTCACGATATTTTTCGAGCATTTCATCGCAAAATCGAAAAAACGTCGGGTGCGGAAGGCAGTCATCCTCCAGAATGATCGCCTGCTCCACATGCGTGAAAACCCAGTCAATTCCGCTCGAAACCCGTGCCTTGCAACCCAGGTTCTCATCGGCGAAGTTCGTCAGCAACTCGCACGGCCAGTCCACGGCCGTGGCGATCCGGCGCACCTCCCGGCATTGCTCGGCCTCTCCCGCCCGATCGGCCCTGGGCCCATCGGCAACGACCAAAAGCACCGGCGGCCTGGCCCGACGCACCTCTGCAAACACGCGCGCCGTCACCTCGGGACGATTGAAAACGAGCAGGGCCACAGCGCTGGATATGTTAGAGCATCCCGCTTCCGCAGGTAAACTCCCTGGCGAAAGAGCATTCATTCAACACCTCCGGGGCCCGCCGTTTTTTCCCGTTGGAGCCCGGATAGTGGAAACACCAGCGCGCGCACGGATAACCAAAACAGCGGCCTTCCACGCGCGAACAGCATGGGCCCGAAAATCTGCGGAACGCTGTAGGCAACAACCGTTGCCGCCGCCGCACCCATCGCACCCCATTTTGGTAGCAGCACCAGGTTCAATCCGACATTGATGATCGCCCCGGCGGCGGTGATCAGCATTAACGGTCTCTGAAGATTCTCCGCGATGTAAAATGTTACCTGTCCGCACCCGATAAACACGAAAAGTGCCGCCCAAATATGCAGCGAGAGCACCGGTCCGGCCGCTGTGAACGCGGCGCCGAAAACAATGCCCACCAGCCATGACGAGACAAAGGTCATCGGAATCGCCAGCGAATAGGCGCACAAGGCCAGAAGTTTCAGCAGCCGCTCGAGCCTTGAGAGATACAGCGCGCGATTGCTCTCTCGGACGCGCACTATCGAAGGCATAACGGATGAAACAATCACCATGGGGATAAAGTACCAGGCGTCAGAAAGCCGGGTGGCGGCCGAGTAGATCCCCGTCTGCTCATTCCCAAGCATCTCTTTGATCATAATCTGATCGATCCGCATGTAAATCATAATGGACAGATTGGTGAGGATGAGCGGCCAACTATGCCGCAGGAGACTGACCGCCCGGTCTTTCGCGAACACCCATCCGGCAAATGTCGCATGCTGCTTCAGAAAGATCCAAATCAGGCCGGTCGTCCCCAAGGCCGCCTCCGCCAGGGCTGCCCAGGCGAACGCAATCAATGGCGCTTGTACCTTAATCAGCAACAGGCGTATGCCGACCATGACCAACATCGCGGCATTCCGCGCATAGACCGTAAGTTTTGAGCGGACATTGGATTGAAACCAAAGGTCAATCGTGTCAAAGCACCCCAACAACAACACCGCCGACAGCACCGCAACCAGAACCCGCGTGGTGCCATCCTCGGGGCCGCGGTTGGTCACCCACGTTGTCGCAACCGCCAAAACCATCGCCACGGCGCCACTGGCGGCTCGAAGCCAGAATGCGGTGCCCAGGATCTGCCCGCGGGCCTCCGGTGTTTTGGCCAGTTCACGAATAACAATATTATCCATCCCCAACCCGGCGAATGTCCCAAACAGCGCGACTAGAGCGCCAGCGTAATTGAGCAGTCCAAATCGGCCGGGACCCAGATATCGCGCCACCCAAATCCCGACGAATATCCCAATTCCTGCGCGAACCACGCGGTCCAGCACAAGCCAGCCGATGTTTTCGGTGATACGTTTCAGCCCGGGGCCAAGGGCGTCATATCTGCGTCTGACATACGCAATCATGGATGCCTGTCTCCAACAAGAAATTACCCTTTCGCGGTATTATCGGAACATCACCGCAAAATACCACGCTCGCTTCGAACAGCTTCAAAGAAATGGCGTGACCTTATCGACGGGGTATACTCTCCCACATGCGAACCCAAGCGGAAATGCCCGGATTCGTCAACCTCGCTGATCGGTCAGCCCTACGAACGAAACGGAATCCGACGTGCTGAGCAAAATTAAGACGTTGACGGCCTGGCGGAAATTGTTTGACGGTTTCAAATCCGTCTGGCGCGCGTATCGGATTCTCAGGAGCGGGCGCACCGGAATTCCTGAATCGGCGGATCGCGCGTTGGGGCTGCGGGTTCGTTCAGTTCCTTTCGCTCTCTATTGTCGAGCGCGTTCGAGCGATCTTACGACTCTTTTGGAGGTATTTCAGTGTGGTGAATATCAAATCGTAACATCTCATTTAGTTCCACCGATCGAGACGATTGTTGATCTGGGCATGAATGTTGGGTTTGCCACGGCTTATTTTTTCACGTTGTTTCCAAATGCTCGTTATTTGGGTATCGAGCCCGATGCCGGCAACTTCGCGATGGCCCAACGAACCCTACAACCATTGATCGGGCAGAATCGCGCATCACTGCACCATGCGTTCGTCGGGGCATTCGAAGGCTGGGGGAGCCTGCAGGCACCTGATGGGGGGGCCACCAATGAATATCGCATGGTCAGGGCTTCGGCGGCCGCGCCTTCGACCATCCCGGTGCGTACGGTGATGCAACTGTGCGAGCAGGAAAACATAACGTCGATCGATCTCCTGAAATGTGATATCGAAGGCGCGGAAATAGAGTTATTCGGGCATTGCTTTCCGTGGATTGGACGAGTGCGACACCTGGTAATCGAGCTGCATGCTCCCGCGACATTGGCGTGGCTGATGGAAGCATTGAGTCGTGCCGGAGCCGATTTCGAGTGTCTGACCCATCACCACCGCCAGCCTGACACCGCCCTGGTTTTCCTGCGGAACCGCGCCTGAAGCAGAGATCATGACGCGGCCGGAGGTGCGTTGACCGGCGAACCTGATTGAAGCTAACACCGCCATCGGTGCGAGAGTTGAATAATTCCCGGAGTACGGAATCCTCATCGACTTCACGCTACACAAAAGGTGCCGAATTCTTCCGATCCCGCGCCCACGCCTCCATGGCCTCGGCATACGAGCCGACATTGGCTTTTATCGCCGCGGCAGGATCACAATTGCGGCGAACCCAGCGCTGTCCTGCCTCGCCGAGTCTGTCCCTCATCACAGAATCTTCCAAAATCCGAATCAATTGTGCAGCGACTTGAGTCGTGTCAAAAGGCTCGGCCAGAAGGCCTCGCTCGTCCGCCCCAATGATCTCCGGCAGACCGCCGACCCGAAAGGAGACGAGCGGAGTTCCACAGGACAACGACTCCATCGCGACATAAGGAAAGTTATCGGCGATCGAAGGAAGCAGCAGGACGTCGGCCGCGCAGTATGCTCGAGCCAGCTTCCGTTCGTCAGACAGAAATCCCGTCTCCACCACGCGAACCGGAAGGTCGCGAAAGGCCGAACCTGCTCCGCCTCCCACCACCAGGACCGTCACGCCGCGGTCCTTCATTCGCCCCAGCGCCTCGATCGCCAGGCGCATCCCCTTATAGGGACTCGCGAGATCCGCCGCAATCAGCAGCACCACCCGCGCATCGGGCGCCAGGCCCAGCTCCGCTCGACAGGCGCCGCGCTCCGCGCTCGCGTCCGGACAATTCATCAACTTCACGCCATACGGAACCCGGCGCACGGGAATGCCCCTTAACGATTCGCAATCGCGCGCCAGATCGGCCAGATAGGCGGATGGCGAAATGATGACCTGCGGACGGGGAAGGCGAGAATGAAGATAGCGCTGCCACCGCCGCGCCTTGGGCTCCCGGCTGCTGAGGAGCAACTGTCCGTCAAACCATCGCCCGATCCGCTCCTGGTCCAGCACGCGCGAAAGATCGTATGCAAGCCCCCCCGTCACTGCCCATTCATCGTGCAGAGTCCACACCGTCGGAACGCGCCGAGCCAGCGCGGCCGCAGCGCTGATTGACATCCATCCGCCATGAAGATTGTGAAAGTGCGCCACATCGCAGTTGTCCGGCCGAATCCGCGCCAGCGCCGTCGCCGAGCCCCGATGCCGCCACTCCGCCAGCATCCCCGCCTTGTTCAAGATCTTCAGATACTTCTCCCAGGCGCCCCGCACCCCAATGACGCCATCCGGCTCTTCACCACGCCGCTTCGAAACGTACATCCGCACGGCATGACCCGCCGCCCGGGCTGTTTCAAACAATTCGCGTGCGCATCGCTCGGCCCCTCCACCGCGGTATAATGTGCTGACATAAGCGATGCGCAATTTCGTTTTTCCTCTCATCGCGAACGCGGCAATCCGGCGTGATTTCAATACGCTGGCGGAATCATTTCCCGATGATCCCACGGTGAAGTGTTGGCATCGCGGTTGGGCGCGTGACCCGGCTCCCAGTCGGAAACGCGAAACTCGCCCTCCGTCAGTGCCGGGTCCACTTTAAGCCTGTCCGCGCGTGCCCGCAAAAACGTCAACTGAATGACGCGGCATCGGAAAATAATCCCCGCCATCAGGCCCAGCGGAACCGCCGAACGCTGCGTATTAATCGATAGCGAAAGCGTTGCATTAAAAAAAGCCGAGAGTGCAACGATAGCGCCAAGCGCTCCAATGGTGGACGTGAACCGCTCGGTTTGCGCACGCCACAGTCGAAATCCAACAACCAGGGATCCAATAATCGAAATGCTGTACGCAGCCAGACCGAACAGGCCTGTCTCGGCCATCGTGGCAGTCCACACATTGTGGTTCATGCCAACGGCACCGTCCGCTTCCGCCTTTTTGCTAATGGCGAACCCTGCCCCGAAAAGCGGGCTCTTGGCCCAGATTTCCAGTTCCCGTTGAATACCCGGCATGCGTGTCGCCGTAATAGTCGTATGCGTCTCATCTTCGAAGCCCGGAACCATCTGTTTCAGGCGTTTATTGATGACGTAGTCCGTAAAATCCTTTCCCGAAGCCCATGAATAAAGCGCAGCGCCTGAAAGAAGGACAATTCCCAGGAGCAAACCACCTACGAGCACCATATGAGCGCGCCGCCAGAAGGTCACCCGTGGAAGTACCATGGAAGCAAAGAGAAACGTTAACACGCCGATCAGATACCCCCCCCGGTGCGGCATGCTAAAAAATCCGCCTGCACAAATAACAATGACTCCAAGCGCGACAACCATGGGATAGTAGCGCACACGCGATATTACGGTGAATGCGATAAATGTGAATGCCCACAAGCCGATATCACCACCATAGCGAATCTCGCGCAGTTTATCGAAACTTCCGCTCCCCTCCGAAAGCTTCTCCACCGTTCCGCCTGCGACAAAAAGCACGGCAATCGCGCTGGCAATGCTCGCCAGAATCCACGCACCGCAAACCAGCCGCGCTGACCGCGGATTCTGAATCAGGAGATAACCCGCGATGATGGCCAGCGGCAGGCAAACCACATTGCGCACAACCGTCACAAATGCCCGGACGTCCACCCCGCTCGACATCGCCCCCATGATTCCCACCACCAGCGTCATGAAAAATAATCCGACCGACCACATCAGCAGCGGATGTACCCTCTCAACCAGCGTCCTCTCCCTGCCGGGAGAAATCACTCCCAGGATCAAAAGGACGACCAGCGCAAAATCCACCAGATTGATCGGAAGGCCAGCGATATCCACGCGCAGCTTAAACAGCAGATCGCTGTTCATCGTCGAGTTAATGGCCATCAACACTACAAAAAAGAAAAACATGGCACTCTTGCGGGAAAGGGATCGAGCCTTATCTCATTCTCATCCGAATCATCGACCAGACCCGCGCCGTCATGGAGTATCCAATCGGAAATCCTCCACCAAATCATCGCGCGGGCTGGACGCTTCCCCCTTCGATGCTACGACCCGATATTACCACGGGTTCGAAGCCTGTCATAATCACCCCCGATCGGCCGGAGATGGCCATGCAACAGACTCGCCCCTGTCAGTGCATCACCCATAGACCGCCCGTCGTGCCGCCCCGTCACCCATACGCCGCCCGCCGCGCCGCCCATGTTGAAATCCTCCCCATGTTGCCGATAACACATCCGTTGCCGGCCGCATGCTGGCCATGCGCGCCCGCGACGCGGATAATCGGACCTCCTTCGAGTTCCGCGCCTCAGAAAGGTATTGATGAGCCGTCCCGCCGGCCTCATTCTTCGTTTTCTCGCTATTGCCGGCGCTCCGCTGGTGTCTTTCTCGTGCGCAGCGCCCCAACCGACCCCTGATATTCACGATGAGGACCCCCTCAATAAAATCCCCGGCATGAAAATGGCGGCCCGAGAAAAGGACCGCTCGGCCATTCCCCAACTCGTCGCCGACCTTGACAGCGATGATCCGGCCGTCCGCTTCTACGCCATCGAATCCCTGAAAAGAATCACCGGCCAGACCTTCGACTACGAATTTTTCGCCGACGAAATCCGCCGCAAACCGGCCCTCGACCGATGGCGCAAGTGGCTTACCGAACAGACTACGGCCGATAACAAGACCACCGGGAAATGATCCATTACCCTCAGCTATGCCATTTCAGGCGGCCGATGGATAGAATGGCCGCGAATCGCGGATTTCGATGGAGGATTTGACGACTTGACGCAATCTGCTCAAACATCGTCTGGCAATGGCAGTCCGGCCGACGCCACCGCCGGCATGGGCGGCCCGGCTATCGAACTCTCGATGACCAGCGAGCCGGCCGGGGTCGCGGTCGTTCGCCGGGCCATCGAATCCCTCTGCGGCGATTGCGGCTTCGATGACCGCGATGCCTGCGAGATCGGCCTGTGCGTCAATGAAGCCCTCGCCAACGTCATCCGCCATGCTTACGGCAATGTTCCCGGCAGGCCGATTGCGGTGACGGCCCAGTGCGATGGCGAGTGGGTGGAAGTTCGGATTCGCGACTGGGGCAATGGCGTGAATCCCGCATTGCTTCCCGAGCGGCCTTATGATCCACTTGAGCCAGGTGGTCTGGGTTTGATCTGCCTGAAGCGGTGCATGAACGAGGCCCGGTTCGAGCCGCAGCCCGATGGCATGCTGCTGGTGTTGCGGAAGAGGAAGAAACAGCCCGGTGCGGATAACGAGAGCGAATGCACCTGCGGCCCTGAACGGAGCGGTCATGAATGAAGTGAAGACCGGTGTCGATCTGGTACCCCAGGCGCGCGTGGAGCAACTGCCGGCCGGCGCGGCCGTGATCTGTTCGGTGCGCGGGGAGATCGACCTGCATAACAGCCCGGAACTGCGCGGGGTGCTTTTGGAACTCATCAATACCCATCAGCCGAAAAAGGTGGTTCTCAACCTCGGACAAGTCCCTTACATGGATTCCAGCGCGATCGCGGTTCTGGTCGAGGCGCTGCAAAAAGTGCGGAAAATCCCCGGCCGGATCTTTTTGACGGATTTGCAGCCGCGCGTGAAAGGGCTGCTGGAGATTGCCCGGCTCGACTCCATTTTCATCGTCTGCAAGGACGAGGCCGATGCCTTGGCCCGGCAATGATCTTTGTGGTGCGGGAGCAGGCGGGACGCCCGCACCAAAAAGTTGAATTCGCGGGCTCGGGTTGGCCTAAATCGCGGGTACATGCCGAAAATGAAGTAGCGGCGGCGGAGATTCCCGGACCCAAGGATTCAGATGATCGGTGCCACCAGTCCAATTCGATTCGTCCGCGGGATACTGGAGTTCATCGGCGGCCTGACGCAGCTTCTACTGGCGGCCGCGGTAGCCATGCCCCGCGCCCTGCTCTCCAAGCGCGGCCGGCGTCTGGGATGGGCCAACCTCTGGGCGCAAATGGACCGCGTGGGGGTCAAGAGCATTCCGATTGTGGTGCTGGTGCTGTTCTGCATCGGGGCGATCCTGGCCCTGCAGATGGCACCGGTGCTGCGCGAATACGGCAAGATGGATTCGGTGGCGGATGTCATTTCAGTGGCCGTGTTCCGCGAGCTTGGCCCGCTGATCAGCGCGATCGTCCTGACCGGTTTCGCCGGCGCATCCATCGCGGCCGAGATGGGGACGATGGTCGTCTCCGAAGAAATCGAAGCGCTCGAAGCGCACGCGATCAGCCCGATCCGCTTCCTGGTGGTTCCGCGGGTCCTGGCGACGACCGTGATGATGACCTGCCTGGGCGTCGTCGGCGATGTGGCGGGCGTGGCGGGGGGATTGACGGTTTCCTCGGTCTTTCTTGGAACCGGCGCCCAGCAATACTGGAATCACACATTTGAAATTCTGAAACTGCGCGATTTCATCACGGGTCTGCTCAAGGCGGGGGTCTTCGGATCGCTGATCGCGGGCCTGGCCTGCTATCTCGGGCTGGGCGTCACCGGCGGGGCCGAAGGCGTCGGATCGGCGACGACGCGAACGGTGGTCTACACGATCGTCGCGCTGATCGCGGTCGATCTGCTTTTCACGAGCGTGTTTTATTACCTTGGCTTTTGATGCCCGAACCCGCCATCCAAGTTCTCGATGTCACCAAGCGGTTCGGCTCCCGGACCGTTCTCGATCAAATCCGCCTCGATGTCTTCAAAGGTGAGACGCTGGTGGTCATGGGCGGGTCGGGCTCGGGCAAGTCGACCCTGCTGCGGCTGATGAGCGGCAACGTCAAAGCCGATGGGGGGGACATCGTCTCCCTCGGCAAGTCGATCAGCAAAATGGATGACAAGGAACTGGCGGCCTACCGCAAGAACATCGGCGTGCTTTTTCAATCGGGCGCGCTCTTTAATTCCATGACCGTGGCCGAGAATGTCGGGCTGCCTTTGCGCGAGCATACCGACCTGCCCGAAGAAACCATCGACATCATGGTCAAGATCAAGCTGGAACTGGTCGGCCTGCGCGAGCACGCGGACAAGATGCCCTCCGAACTCTCCGGCGGCATGAAAAAACGCGCCGGGCTGGCGCGGGCGATTTCCCTCGATCCGCAAATCCTCTTCTACGATGAACCCTCGGCCGGCCTCGACCCCGTCACCAGCGCCGAGATCGACCAGCTCATCATGGACCTCAACAAGAAGCTCGGCGTCACCAGCGTTGTCGTCACCCACGAAATGGACTCCGCCTTCCGCATCGCCGACCGCATGGTGCTGCTCGATCGCGGCAAGTTCATCGTCTCGGGAACGCCCGATGAGATGAAGAACTCCGACAACCCTCTCGTCCGGCAGTTCATCTTCGGCCTGACCGAAGGCCCCCTCACCGAACGCCGCCGCGGCGGTGCCTATGTGGATGACCTGCTGGGGGGGGCGACGGGGTAGGGAGATGAGGGTAGAGGGTAGAGGGTAGAGAGTAGAATGATGAATGATGAATGATGAACGATGCGTGATGAACGATGCGTGATGAACGATGCGATGGTCGTCATCCTGAAGGGAGTCCAGCGACCGAAGGATCTTGCCGCGATGACCGGGGCCGTATGATTCGCCCGAAGTCGTTCGCGTGAGTTGAATGATCGAAACGACGGTTGATCGAAGACGCTGATAAACGCAATGTCTCTTTTCCCGCCCCCCGGGGCTGATGGTGCGATATGGCAAAGCATGGCTCGGCATTACGCGCAGGTTTGTTGATGCTCACCAGCATCGGCATGGTGGTCGGCGTCATCATCGCCATCAAGGGCACCTCTTATTTCAGCGATGCCAAGGTCACGCACCTGGTTGCCTTCGATCTCAAGACCGACATCGGCGGCCTGCGCGTCGGCGATGAAGTCCGCATCGGCGGTTTCAAGGTCGGCGAGGTCGAACGAATCATCCTCAAGGAAGACCAGGACCCCAGGCGGCCGCCGTACTATCTGGTCATCGCGATCTCGGTGCCCAAGAAATATTCGATCCGCGAAGATGCCGAATTGCGGATCGGCGGAACGCTCACGGGAACGAGCTGGCTCAATTTCGAATTCCTCGGCAAGGGAAATGCCCTGCCGGACGAGCAGGTGCTCATCGGCCGGGGAAGTCCAACCGCCGAGTTGCTGGTCAAGGCCCAGAGTCTGGAGCCGCGTCTTAACAGCATTCTCAAGCAGATCGATGAACAAACGGTCCCCAATATCAACGGCGTGGTTGAAGACGTTAAGAAAAACACCGTGCCGCTGCTCAACCAGACCCTCGACAAATACGGCAAAACCGCCGACTCGGCCACCGCCCTCTCCAACGATATCCGGAGCAGCTACAAGCCCATCATCGAAAAGTACAACGCCGTGGCCGACAAGGCCGTCGCCATGATGGAATCCATCCGCGCCCTCTTCGGCGATACCACCGAGGATTTCCGCACGACCGTCGCCAACCTCCGCAAGGCCACTTCCGCCTTCTCCGAAAAGCTCCCCGGCATGCTCACCAAGATCGATGGAACGCTCGGCAAGATCGATACCGCCGTCGATCAGGTCAACAAGAGCCTGGTCGAGCTGCACACCACCGTCGTCAACGCGAAGGAGATCACGGGCAATGCCAGGGAAGTGATCGTCGGCAACCGTTCGAAGATCGATGGCATGATCGATTCGGTGAAGAAGGCGGGCGACAATCTCAAGAACGCAACCGCCGAAGTTCGCCGCAGCCCGTGGCGGTTGCTTTACAAGCCGGCGCCGGGCGAAGTGACCAACCTCACCCTCTACGATTCCGCCCGCCAGTTCGCCGAAGGCGCCAATGACCTCAACGACGCGGCCGCCGCCCTGCGCGATGCGATCAAGAGCGGCAAAGGTTCCGAAGAGGAGCTCAAACCGCTGATCGATAAACTGGAGAAGAGTTTCTCGGGATTCAAAGAGGTCGAGCAGAAGTTGTGGACGGATGTGAAGGAATAGGGGGTTGATTCCGAATTCCGAATTCCGAATTCCGAATTCCGTATCATGAATCACTACTGTCCGGTTGATTTCCGCCGTTAGGGTTGATTTCCCATGCACTGGTCGAGTCGGATGGCTTCGATGTTAGGGTACACGATTTCAATTTCGTCCGCCTTCCCGCCGCCCGCGTCGGGCGGTTTTGCGTCA
>JBBRTW010000213.1:0-11660 GCA_038244055.1 Tepidisphaerales bacterium
ATCAGAGACGCGCTGCGCGCGGGAGGGGGCGTTGTGGGCTGCTCGGTGGCTCTCAGGAAAACTTCTTCGAGGGTTTCATCGGTGGTGGCGGCGAAGGCTGCGCCGGCATCGGCGGCCGGGCCAAAGAAAAGCCGCTGGCCTTTGTGGAGGATCAGCAGATGCGTGCAGAGGTCCTCGACCAGGGCCAGGAGGTGCGAAGAGACGACGACGGCCGACCCTTCGGCGGCGGCCTGGCGGACGGAGTCTTTCATCGTGCGGATGCCGCGCGGGTCCAGGCCGGTGAGCGGCTCATCGAAGAGAATGGCGGCCGGGTGATGCAGGTAGGCACAGCAGATGGCAACCTTCTGGCGCATGCCGCGCGAGAGTTCGCTGGCGGGGGAGTTCTTCTTCTCGGTCAGCTCAAACTGCTCGACCAGCCGCGCCGCCCGGGCCTCGAAATCCGTGACCTGATAGACGGATGCGACGAAAAGCAAATGCTCCCAGACGGTCAGCGCATCGAAGAGACGCGGATCATCGGGGACGTAGGCGAGGTGTTTCTTGGCCGCCACGCCATCGGCCACCACATCGTGCCCCGCGACCAGTAGGCGGCCCTGCGTGGGAGGAATGATCCCGGCGATGGCCCGCATGGTGGTGGTCTTGCCCGCGCCGTTGGGCCCGAGCAGACCCATGACCTGCCCCGGCAGAACTTCGAACGACAGGTCCGAGACCGCGACGGTCGACTTGTACGATTTGCTGTAACCGAGGACCTGGATCAATCGGGGGCTCCGGGTTGGGGGCGTTGGGAGTATACCCGAGCAACGGCGGAATGCTTTGCCTTAATGAGGGCAGTGCATTGCGAATTGTGGATTTCGGATTGCGGATTGAAGGGCCCAGCTCAATCCGGTTCGGCAGTCCGCAATCCACAATAGTCCGTCCTCTTGTCCGCCGCTGCCCGCGCGTATCTAATCGCGGGCATGATTAAACCGCTCGTACTGGTGACCGAAGGTTCCGATCCCCGCCCGCTGGAATGGCTGCGGCAGCAGGTCGATGTGATGGAGATCGGGCAGGAGGATGGGGATTTCGAGCGATATCTCGCGAAGGCCGAGGGGATGGTGGTGCGGACGTATACGAAGGTGGATGCGGAGCTTTTGTCGCGCGCGCCGCAACTCAAAGTGGTCGGCAGGGGGGGCGTGGGGTTGGAGAATATCGATGTCAAAGCCTGCCGGGCGCGGGGCGTTCAGGTGGTGTACACGCCCGATGCCAACACGCTGGCGGTGGGGGATTTCGTGTTCGGGTATTTGATGCAATTACTTCGGCCGTGGAATTTCTTCAAACAACAGGTTTATGAGCCGAAGGAGTTCAAGCGGATTCGCAATACCGTGCGCGGGAGGCAGTTGAACGAGCTGACGCTGGGGATTCTCGGCATGGGGCGGGTTGGCAAGCGCGTCGGGCGGATCGGGGCGAACGGGTTTGGGATGAAGGTGATCTACAACGATCTGCTGGATATTCGGCCGGATTCGCTGGATTTTCAGGCCAGCCCGGTCGACAAAGAGACGCTCTACAGCCAGGCCGACATTCTATCGATCCATGTGACGATGCTGCCGGGCAATGAGAATCTGGTGGGCGGCCCGCAACTGGCGGCGATGAAGAAGGGCTCGATCGTGATCAATACCAGCCGGGGCGAGGCGCTGGATGCGGCCGCGCTGGCGGAGGCGGTTCGGTCGGGACATATTGCCGGCGCGGCGCTGGATGTGTTTCATCCTGAGCCGCCGAAGGCCGATTTTCCGCTGCTGGGGTTGGACAATGTGCTGCTGACGCCGCACCTGGCGGCGCGGACGTATACCGCGCTGGAGAATATGTCGTGGGTGGTGAAGGATGTGGTGGGGGCGCTGCGGGGGGAGGCGGTGAGGTATCCAGCGCCGTGAGGATGTCAAATGTCAAATGGCAAATGTCGAATGTCGAATGTCGAATGAGCGTTTTTTGCACGGGCGGGACGCCCGTGTCACGGGGCACATTTCGGTCTGACTGGTGGTGATATGAGGCGCGCGATGGCCCGAAAACCTCAGCGGCTTTGGCCCTTTCTGGGCTTCTTCATTTTTGCGCCCCTGACGATCGTCCCGTTTCAGTTTCGCCATCTCGGGCCTGAGGTGGATGTCGCGCCGGATTCGACGACTTTCACGGTCCATCCCGATGATCCACGTTTGTCGGAGATTTTCGCATACGGGCTGCCGGTGCTGGGGACGGTTGTCTTTTTCGTCGGGCGTCGTTCCATCGCGGCGCGGTCCGTGGCGGTGGGGATGATCGTGGCGGCGCTGCTCCATGGCGTGGTGGCCATCAATGACCGAAATCTCCTGGTGAAAATTACGCCCGATTCGGTGACCGCGCCCGAATCGGGTTTTGCGATCGATTCCCAGCCGATGACGATCCGGTTTGCCGATGCGGTGTTCGAGATGCGCGCTGAAAAGACCCGGCGCGGGCACGGCCAACCCTATGTAATGTGCCGATTCACCGATGGAAAGACGATGAATTTCGATTTGCGCTGCGCGCAGGATCCGGCGTGGGAGCTGATCTCGAAGTATCAGAAGGCATGGCGAAAGCGCCCGTAGCTCGAACAATTCAGATGAACCACGAAAAACACGAAGGGCACGAAGACCAGACAAGAGTAAAGATGTAGTTTGCGCAACGTGCAATTCACATTTACCGATTCTTTGGGCCAGGACACACGGAGAATGAAAGGCCATGGCAGCCAAACCCACGACAATCGATGAATATCTCGCCGTCCTGAGTCCCGACAAGCGCGCCGCGCTTCAGAAACTTCGCAAGACCATCAGAGCCGCCGCCCCCAGGGCCGAGGAGTGCATCAGCTATCAGATCGCCGCGTTTCGTCTGGATGGGATGCTGGTCGGCTTCGGCGCGGCCGCGAAACACTGCGCGTTTTATCTCATGAGCGCTTCCACGCTGAAGAAGTTCGAGAACGATCTTGAAGGGTACGACCTCAGCAAAGGCACGATCCGATTCCAAGCTGACAAACCATTGCCGGTGGCGCTGGTGCGAAAGCTGGTCAAAGCGCGGCTCGCGGAGAACCGCGCGCGACGTGGAAAGGCGAAAACGCGAGCAGGGTGAGGCGCGGACCAACCGACCTGTTTCTCACGCCGCCGGCGCTTTGGCGGCGGGCAGCGTGAACACCTTCACGCAGTTTCGTCCCCCATGTTTGGCCGCGTACACGCTCAGGTCGGCCGCCTTGAGCAGATGGGCCGGATGCATCAGCGGCGAGCCGGGTTCGAAGGTGGCCACGCCGATGCTGATGGTGATCGGCAGGGCTCCCTTGTCGACGGGAATCGGCTTGGCGCAGACGGCCCGGCGGATGCTTTCCGCGATCGTCGCGGCGCGCTGCTTGGCGGTGCCGGGCAGGATCAATGCCATTTCCTCGCCGCCGTAGCGGGCGGCCATATCATCGGCGCGGGCGGCCGTGCGCAGGAGCCGGCCGATGAAGCGGAGCACCTGGTCGCCGGCCTGATGCCCGTGAACGTCATTGACGCTTTTGAACTTGTCCACGTCCATCATCAGCAGCGAGAGGGGCTTGCCATCGCGCTTGGACGCGGTGAATTGCTGGGCTATGAACTCGTCGAAGGACGCGCGGTTGGCCAATCCTGTCAGGCCATCGATCGTCGCCTTCTCCTTGAGTTTGATGTTCTGCTGCTCGAGCGTGACTTTCTGCTGTTCGAGATTGATGGCCTGCTGCTGGGTGCGGAGCGTGAGCTCGACCAGCGCTTCGTTGGCCTTCTTGAGAATCTCATCGAAATCGCTGACCGCGCCGAGCTTGATCTCGAACAGGGGCGCGACTTCCTTGGATCGGCTGCCGACTTCACCCATCATCGTATCGCAGTCGGTCTCCGACATTTTGAAGTGGTCGTGGCAGAATTTCCGCACGCCGGTGATCGCCAGCGCGGGATTCTTGTCGACGAACACATCGGCGCATCGCCCGGCCAGATGCACGACATTGACGAGGCGCTTGAGGGTCGGGTCATCCACGCCCTCGATGCTGTGGTGCCGGGCCATGGGCGTCGAAAGCAGCGGCGGCAATTTCCACATCGAGGCCATCACGCCTGAAACATCCGCGTGGGTGACGCCGAGGTCGGCCTGTTCGATCGTGACCAGTTCCTGGTGGGTGGTGGCCTTGACGTAAGTTTCCCCGTAGGCGGGGCCAAGGACCTGATCGAGGACCAGCATGCCGATGTCTTTAAGCAAACCGGCCAGGAAGCACTCTTCCTGCTGCACGATATGCAGGCGGCCGGCGAGGATGCGGGCGGCGGTCGCGGCGTAAATCGAGCGCCGCCAGTAGTCGATGTGCTTGAAACCGTTGGACTTGGCCTGGCGGAGATTGGTCACCAGCGAGAAGCCCAGGACGAGCGTCTTGACCGATTGCAGGCCGAGGATGACCAGGGCCTGGCTCAGGTTGCTCACACTTTGCGAGCGGCCGTAGAACGAAGAGTTGACGGTGCGGAGGATTTTGCCGGCCAGCGCCGGATCCTTGGAGATGATGCGGGCGATCTCGGCGATGTCCACCTCATCGCGCTGCGCCAGATCCAGAACCTGGATGGCGATCGCGGGGAGCGAAGGCAACGTCGGACATTGCCGGACTCGGGCCAGTAACTGTTCGTTCATAGAGCCAGGTCTCGTGCTGATTCACGAGGTCATTGAGATATGGCGCATCGGCGGTTTACCACTCAACGAATGTGCATAATATCCACCACCCCTTTTATCGTTCAGATAAGGGAAACACTTGGGTAATAAATCCAACGCGGCCCCAGGCAAAAACTTGCGACAGCCCGCAGAAGGTCAATTGAGGGGATCGTTATGGGAATTAACGGAATAAGCGGGGCGCGGCGATCAATTCTCTTTCAGGGCGGCCGTCGCCGCGGCGCGGATCTTGGCCTCATTCCCCGAGCCGATGAAAACCTTCTTGACCTTGCCATCCTTGCCGATGACGACGGTCTGCGGAATCCCGCTGACGCCGAATTTCTTGGAAACTTCCGATTTTTCATCCAGAAGCACATGCAGATCGGGGCAGAGCTTGGCCGCGACGGGCTGAACCTTGTCCTTGGGCTCTTCCAGATCGACCGCGTAGGTTTTGAGATTAAGCCCCTGGCCGGTCAGCTCCTTATGAAGCTTGTTGAGGCCCGGCAGCGACTGCCGACATGGCCCGCACCAGGTGGCCCAGAAATCGAGGATGACGACCGATCCCTTTTGATTCTTCAACGACACCGCCACGCCATCCATGCCGTTGAGCGTGAAATCCGGCGCGGGCTTGCCGGCCAGCGCCACCGCATCGCCTTCCTCGGCCTCTTCCGCGCCCAGATCCTTGGCGCCATCGGGGGCGGCCCAGGCGAACATCTCGGCCTTGGGCGTCGAATTCGTCAGAATGCTGGTGTAGTCGAAAGTGAGGGAGAACTTTTTCACATCATCGCGACCGGCCGCTTCGATCGTCTTCTTAAGATCGAGCACGAGACGGCGAACCAGATGCGTCCCCGGATCGACCGCAACCTGATAGCTCTCCTTGTCGCCTTTGAAATTGAGCACCGTGTAAGTTTTTCCATCGATCGACAGATCCGTGCCCTTGGAGATTTCCGTCACGTCCTCGGCCAGGAATTGCCCGGCATCGGCCACGATCGCGCAGAGCAGGCCGGGGTTCTGCATCTGGAGGATATCGCGCATCGGGCTGGGGAGTTTTTCGGAAGGTCCCAGGCGGGCCTTGGGGGCATCCGCCGATTTGAAATCGTTCTTGGCCGGGCGGAAGGCGTAGAGCTTCTCGCCCGTCGAGCCCACGACCACATCGCCTTTGATCTCATGGCGGAACTTGTTGGGGGCCTGGAACGTGCCCACGAAAATGGCATCTTCCTTTTGCACCTGGCCGCCGACATCGATGTCGGCCTTCAGGTTCCCCGTCACATCCAGCGCATTGAGCTTATTATAAGCCTGCGAGATGGCATCGAGCTCGGTCTTCGCTTCAGCCGAGATTTTGGCTTCGACTTTTTTCTTCGCGTCGGCGTCCGGTTTGGCCGGCTCGGGCTTGGCGGGTTCCGGCTTGGCCCCATCGCCATCGGGCTTGATGAGCTCCTTCTTATCGAGGCGCTGCACCTTGATCTTGGGCTGATCCTCCGCGGCCGAGAAAATCGGCAGTGCGGCGGTCAGGGAAAGCGTCAAGGCAACCGAGAGGATGCGGAATTTGGCCATGGGTGTCTCCTATACCACATCTTAGACATCCATGGGGGGGCCGAAGGTTTCAAAGTGTCATCGCCAATTTTCAGGCTCTTCAGCCTCGGACATTTCATCGATGGCCCGGAAATCGCGCCGGCTCAGCCGCCGGAAGACCTCGCCAAAGACGATGAAGACGAGCATCAGAATGCAGAAACTCGTCAGCAACCAGCGCGGCCGGGGGTCCGCGCCCTGGAATGGCTGAACGATCTGGGCCGCGATCAGGGCGCTGTAAATCGCGTAGGAGCCGAGGTAGCTGAAGGTCAAGGCGGTCAGGGCAAGGAGGCCAACGACGGCTAGAGTATTGGCGCGGGGGAGGTCGGTGGAGGAGTCACCAGCGTTTAGGTACTCGCTCGGCGGGAGGGGTGTTATCTTACGCATCTTACCAAAGGATATACAATTTGAAGGCGGAAGAGGGTAATCAGGCGATATGTTAGGATGATGTATGTAATCTTTTTGTTGAGCGATTCACCCGGCCGCGTTGTTCGGCGAGCATTCGTGCGATCTCGACATGCGGTTTGGGCAGGGGATAGAGATCCAGGTCCGCAAGAGTCACCCAGGTATGGTCCGCATGGGGAATGCTTGAAAGATCGCATTTGTACACTTCGAACTCGTACCGGCGATGAGTGAGTGTATGGGAGATGGTGCCGAGGTGAACGGCTCGGGTGGTTTTGAAATTCAGATGTTCGGCGAAGGACTTGGGCGAATCGCCATTGAGGTCGAGTGTCTTGAATTGCCACATCCCCGCCCAGCGGCCTTTTTCGGGACGCTGTTCGATCAGGTATTTCCCATCATGGCGGATGCAGAAAACATGACGGCGGAGCAGGGGGATGGCCTTGGATTTTTTGGGGAGAGGTATGCGATCCTGGAGGCCGGCCACATGGGCCTGGCAATGGGCGCGGACCGGGCAAAGGAGGCATTGCGGGTTGCGGGGGAGGCAGAGGGTCGCGCCGAGTTCCATGAGCGCGGAGTTGAAATCGCCGCTGCGCCGGGCCGGGAGGATTTCGGTAGCGCGGGTCCAGAGGCGGGTTTGGATCTCCTTCTGCCGCGGATCGGTTTCGATTTGGTCGAGTCGGCAGAGCACGCGCGTGACATTTCCATCGAGGATGGGGGCGCGCTGATCGAAGGCGAGGGACGCGATTGCCCCGGCCGTGTAGCGCCCGATGCCGGGCAGTTCGAGGAGTTGGACAGGATCGGAGGGAACGACGCCGGCGTGATCGGCCACGATCTTTTTGGCGCAGGCGTGCAGATTTCGGGCGCGCGAATAGTAACCCAGGCCCTGCCAGAGCCTTAGGACATCTTGGAGGTCGGCGGCGGCGAGATCGGCAAGGGTGGGGAAGCGCTCGATGAAGCGATGGAAGTAGGGGATGACCGTGGCCACCTGCGTCTGCTGGAGCATCGCCTCGCTGAGAAGGACATGGTAAGGGTCGGGGAGCGAACCTTTTGTCGATGAAGGGGTTACGCGCCAGGGGAGGTCGCGGCGGTTCTTGGAATACCATGCCAGCAGGCGGCGTCTGAAATCGGTGAGCTTGCCCGTCACGATGCCATTATACGGCCGGGCCTGTTGAATACCTCCAGGATGTTAAAAGGCAGAGTCTGATAAAAATAGGCAAATTGTAACGTTTGTGGGGTTGCATCTAATTAATTCGGATGTGTAAATTAAATCGCTCAGCGGATTCTGCGCCGGATGGGCGTCATCGGGCGCTTCGGAAACAGTTGGCATAGAGGTTTCAAGGCGATCATCCATGCGCGGCGGAGCCTCGCAACCAGGACGGAGGGGCGGCCATGCGGCAACCCCATATCGATGACGTGGTTCGCTTGAACCAGGATATTCCCGAATTGTCCCTTGAACGCGGGCAGGTCGGCGTGGTGCGGAGTACATGGTTCGCGCCCAGCATCGCCTACGAGGTGGAATTCTCGGCCTCGGGCATGCACTTCGGCACGCGGGCGCTGCTTCAGGAGCGGCAGGTGACGATCGAGGAAGAAGTGCTCTTCGATCAGAACCTGGATGTGCAGGCGCCGTGAAATAAGAAATTAGATGCAGGCGGGGACGCCCGCACCACAAAGGCGGTGGCAGGCGGGGGCGACTGCACCACAGTAAAGGCGGAGGCAGGCGTGGACGCCCGCACCACAAGGCATATGATCGCGGGCCTATGGCGGTATTGCTGAAAACGGACGGTCTGGCCAAATCGTTTGGGATGCGGATGCTCTTTCGGGGGATTTCGCTTTCGCTGGATGATGAGCAGCACGTCGGGCTGATCGGGCCCAATGGGGCGGGGAAATCGACTCTTCTGAAAATCCTGGCGGGGATCGAATCGGCCGACTCCGGTCGGATCGAGATGCGCCGGCAGATTCGCGTGGCGTATCTGGCGCAGGAGGATGTTTTTTCGGCCAGCGCAACGGTTGAGAGCGCGGTGATGGAGGGATTCGGCAAGGAGGATCATCGCGATGAGCATGAGCGCTCGGTCGAGGCGCAAATTCTGTTATCGAAATTGGGATTTGAAGCATCGCAATACGATCAGAAGGCGCTGACGCTCTCGGGAGGCTGGCGCAAGCGGCTGGCGCTGGCGCGGGAACTGGTGAAGAAGCCGGATCTGCTGCTGCTGGATGAACCGACCAATCATCTGGATCTGGAGGGGATTGTCTGGCTGGAGAAACTGCTCAAAGGCTCGCGCTTCGCCTGCCTGGTGATCAGCCATGACCGGTATTTTCTGGAGAACGTGGCCGACCGGGTTATTGAGTTGAACACGGCGTATCCCGATGGGTATCTGAGCCATCAGGGGGCGTACTCTGATTTTCTGGTCAAGCAGGAGGAGTTTCTGGCGGCGCAGGCGGCCCAGGAGCAGTCGCTGGCCAGCATCGTTCGGCGCGAGATCGAATGGCTCAAGCGCGGCGCCAAGGCGCGCACGACCAAGGCGAAGGGCCGTATCCAGGCGGCCGACCGGATGAAGGGGGAACTGGCGGATTTGAAAGCGCGAAATACGGTGGAGAAGACGGCCGAGATCGAGTTCGAGGCCTCGGGGAGGCAGACGAGGAAGTTGATCGCGCTGAAGGGGGTGGGGAAGGCGGGGTTCGAAGAGGGTTCAGGGTTCGGGGTTCGGGGTTCAGGTGAGAAGTTAGAAGTTAGAAGCGAGAAGCGAGAATTGGGGAAGGATGAAAGAGGCGGGGAATGGCCGGCGGTTGCGACGGTTTTGTTTCGGGATGTTTCGGTGGTGTTGTCGCCGGGGGATAAGCTGGGGTTGCTCGGGCCGAACGGGTCGGGGAAATCGACATTGCTGCGGATGCTGAAGGGGGAGCTCGCGCCGGATTCGGGGACGGTGGTGCGGGCGGCCGAGTTGCGGGTGGTGTCGTTCGAGCAGAATCGGGCGAGTCTGGATCGGGGGCAAACCTTGCGCGAGGCGCTGTCGCCGCATGGCGACAAGCTCTTTTTCCAGGGGAAAGAACTGCACGTCACGGCCTACGCGCGGATGTTTTTGTTCAAGGATGAGCAGCTCGATATGCCGGTGGGAAATCTATCGGGCGGCGAGCAGTCGCGGGTGATGATCGCGCGGATGATGCTGGAGCCGGCCGACGTCCTGCTGCTCGATGAGCCGACCAACGACCTGGATATTCCATCGCTTGAGGTGCTGGAGGAAAGCCTGGAGACGTTCCCCGGCGCGCTGGTGCTGGTGACGCACGACCGGTTTCTGCTGGATCGGTTGTGTACCGATATTTTGGCGCTGGATGGGCGGGGCGGGGCGGATATCTATGCCGATCTGGAGCAGTGGGAAAATGGAAAAAAGGCGAAACTGGAGCAGGCGAAAGAGGATCAGGCGAATCGAGTCAGTTCCGCGAAACCGCAAGCGTCCGGCGGGAAGGCGCAGGATATGGGCGCGGCCGCAAGCAGCGCCGGCGGCAAGAAGGTTCCGGCAGGTCTGCGTCGATTAAACTACATGGAGCAGCGCGAGTGGGAGCAGATGGAGACGAAGGTGATGGAAGCGGAGGAAGCGCTGGAAAAGGCAAAGGCCGAAATGGGCGAGCCGGCGGTACTGGCCGACCGCAACAAGCTCGATGCGGCCTGCCGGAAGGTGGATGGGGCGCAGAAGGAAGTGGACCGGCTCTACGAACGATGGGGGGAGTTGGAAGAGAAGATGGCGTGAGGCGCTTGTCGTAGCATGGGCATCCTGCCCATGTGAAGTGCGCGAACGCTGAACACAAACGGACTCTTTAATTCGAAGGCCGCCTACACGGGCAGGATGTCCGTGCCACGATTGGGCAACAGCCGACGCGCGGAAATCTTCAGTGTTGAATGTAGGATTGCTCTGCTGCTATTTCTGTCGGCCCGAAGGTATAGAGTCTTTCACCACTCGGCCCTCACCCCCGCCCTCTCCCGAGTACAGGAGAGGGAGTAAGCGTAGGGCGCAAAAGTAGAAGAGATGGCCATTTGATTACGATCGATACACTCAGTTCGGCCACACTCTTCGCCACACCGCTCCTCGTCGCCGGCGCGGGCGAACTGGTTGTCGAGCGCGCCGGCGTCGTGAACATCGGCATCGAAGGCATGATGCTCACCGGCGCGCTTGCGGCCTGGGTGGTCAATGGGCATGTCGGTCCGGGGACGGGGGTTTTGGCCGGGGTTGGAGCGGCGATGATCCTGGGCCTGCTCTTCGCGCTGGCGGCCGTTTGGCTGGCGGCGGATCAGATCGTCAGCGGAACGGGGATTAATCTTCTGGCGCTGGGGGGAACGGCGCTGGCGAGCAAGGCGCTGGGGGCGAAGGTGCCGGCGGGGACTGCGATCAGCCAATGGCCGATGGCGATTGTGGCGGTGATTCTGATGGCCGGGGTTTGGGCCTTCATGAGATTCACGCGGGCGGGGATGGAATTGACTGCGATTGGCGAAGCGCCGCGGGCGGCGGATTCGGCGGGGATCGCCGTGAACCGGAGACGGCTGGCGGCCGTACTCTTCGGCTCGGCCTGCGCGGGGCTCGCGGGGGCGTACCTCTCGACCATGCGCGTATTGGGATTTACGGAAAATATGACCGAAGGGCAGGGCTTTCTGGCCTTGGCGATGGTGATTTTCGGGCGGTGGAATGCGCTCGGTGTTTTGCTGGCCGGCATTTTCTTTGGGCTGGTGCGGGCGATGGCCAATGAGGCCGAGGCGCAGCGCGGGTTGATTTATCCGCTGGTGCGCTGGCTGACGGGGTTTTTGAAAGAGGAGAATCGCTCGGCCGCGCTGCAATTGCTGAAGGCGCTGCCCTATGTGGTGACCCTGGCGGCGCTGGCGGGTTTGGCCGGTCGATCGCGCGCGCCGGCGGAGTTGGGGAAGGGGTGGGAGAGGGAGTGAGGAATTGCGGATGGGTGATTGCGCTTTGTGGAATGAAAATGCGCCCGGTAAAAACTCTCCGAACCGCACCATATTGAGCGTCCTTCCGAGGGAGCTTCAGGCG
>JBBRTW010000214.1:0-11659 GCA_038244055.1 Tepidisphaerales bacterium
CGCGCGGCCATCGTCCCCTCGGCCACCGACACCGATGTGACCACCGCCGTCTCCAATGTCATGACCGCCGCCGGCCTGCAAGGCTCCGGCTACACCACCACCGTCACCGATACCAGCAACAACAACCTCACCGTCAGCTCGACCACCGCCGGCACCGCCATCAAAGTCACCGTGCAATGCACCTGGGGCTCGGTCGGCGTCCATCCCCTGCCCACGGCGCTGGGCGGAATCAGCACCACCAAGCCCGTCAAAGGCCAGACCGTCATGCGCAAAGAAGGCTGATCGCAACTGGAAGCGAGAAGTTAGAAGCGAGAAGCGAGAAGAGGAATGGGACGACCTCGCTTCCAACTTCTGCCTACCGCCTTCTGCCTACTGCCCACTGCCCACTGCCCGCGCGGAATATTCGGCCAAATCTCACAAGCCTCCTAAACCGCACCTTCGTTCTGGTCGAAACCCCATGAGAGACGCCATGCCAAGCGCCCGCGGAAGGCGCAGGGACTGGCAAACAACGCAGTGAATGCGGGAGCGAATATGAACATGAAAACGATGATCCCGTTGGTGATCGCCCTCGTCCTGGGCGTGGTTGCCGCCAAGATGGGAAAAGACATGATGAGCAAGGGCAAGACCGATCCGGCGGCCAGCATGAAGCTGACCAAGGTCGCGATCGTCAAGGGCGATATCGCCCCCGGCTCGGTCCTCCAGGAGACCGACCTGACCCTGGGCAACTTCCCGGCCGAGAACGTTCCCCAGGGAACCTTCCCCACCACCGCCGAACTGGTCAACCGGGTGGTCACCACCCAGCTCGTCAAAGGCCAGGCCATCCTCGATACGCTGCTGGCGCCCCGAGGCGCCTCGGGCGGCGCTCAGGCGATGGTCCCGCCGGGATGGCGCGCCGTCACGCTGGAAGTGAATGAAGTCAACGGCGTCGCCGGCCTGCTCGCCCCTGGGTGCCGCGTGGATGTCGTTCAGACCATCCGCGTGAAGGATAATGACGCCGATGGCATGATGGCCAAGACGATCGTCGAGAACCTCCGGGTGATCGCGGTCGGCCGGCGCATGACCACGGTCGGTCCCGAGCCCGAGCAGCTCGCCCGCAGCGTCACCATCCTGGCGACGCAGGAGCAGTCGGAAGTGCTCGATCTCGCCTCGCGCCTGGGCACGCCCCGCCTGGTGCTCCGCAATACGCTCGATGACAAGACGCTGGGCGGCAAGGGCGTGACCGTCGCCTCCCTGCGCGGCGTGCGCAAGGATGAGCAGGAGCCCAGTTCGGTCGCCGGCGCGTTCCTGAAGATATTCGGCGATCCCTCCACCCGCCCGTCCAACACCAGGACCGACAAGACCGATAAGGCGGACAAAACCACCAAGCCCGAAACCGCCAAGGTCGAAGCGCCCACCTCGCCCGAGCCGCAGTACCGGCAGGTCGAAATCATCCGCGCGGGCGCCAGCACGAACGTCAGGCTGCCCCTGGCACCCCTGGGACCGATGACCGGCGGCGCTGAAAAACTCGAACCGGTTCCCGGAACACGCTGATTCACCCAGCCGTCAGGCAACGCAATACGTCAACGCAATCGACAATCCCGAGTCTCGAAAAGGCCAATCAGGCAAGCAAGAGAGAGGTCGGACATGAGCGCAGAAAAGAAAAAGAAGATCGCAGCCAGGCGTAAACACCAGACGACGGTGCTCACCCTCGGCGCTGTCGCCGGGCTGCTGGCGATTTCCATCGTCGTCATGGCCGCCGACACCCGGCAGACCACCCCCGCAGCCGCGCCCGCCCTTTCGGGCGAGCGAACGCTGATGGTGGTGGATGGCCTGGAGAGCGGACGGCTCATGATGCTCATGAACCGCAGCACCGTGCTGGTCACCCGCGCTCCCTACAAGCGCGTCAGCGTCGGCGCGCCGGAGATCGCCGATGTCAACCCGATCGGCCCGAACAACGTGCTGGTGACCGCCAAGAAGCCCGGCGTCACGCAGTTGATCCTCTGGGATGACATCGACCGCTCGCAAGTCGTGGATGTCATCGTCGGCGTCGATCTCCAGCAGCTCCAGGACCAGCTCAAGCAGATGTTCCCGGGCGCCAAGATCGAAACCAGCATGAACAACGGCCAGATCATCCTCAAGGGCACCGTGCCCAACCTGATCGTCGCCGAACAGGCCGTGCAGCTCGCAGCGCCCTACGCTCCGAAGATCCTCAATTTCCTCGAAGTCTCCGGCGGACAGCAGGTCATGCTCCAGGTGCGCTTTGCGGAAGTTTCCCGCTCGGCCACCAACCAACTCGGCGTCAACTTCGGCTTCGGCGATGGCAAGTCCTTCGGCGCGAACAACATCGGCTCGGTCAGCCCCTTTGGCGTCAACAGCACCGGGTCGGGTCTGAATAATCCCGGCCCCAGCGGATCGGTCTCCCTCTTCGGCCGCGCCCTCTTCGGCCAGATGGCCCTCGACTTCTACATCACCGCCCTGCGCCAGAATAACCTCCTCCGCGTGCTGGCCGAGCCCAACCTCGTCGCCATGAGCGGCCAGGAAGCCAGCTTCCTCGCCGGCGGCGAATTCCCGATCCCCGTCACCCAGGGCGGCACCACCGGCGGCGGTATTACTGTCGAATACCGTTCCTTCGGCGTCAAACTGAATTTCGTGCCGCTCATCCTTGGCGATGGCCGGATCCGCCTCAAAGTCGCCCCCGAAGTCAGCGATCTCGATTTCACCACCGCCGTGCGCCTGGGCGGATTCGTGATCCCCGGCGTCACCCAGCGCAAGCTCAGCACCGTCGTCGAACTCGGCGAAGGACAAACCCTCGCCCTCGCCGGCCTGCTCAATAACAACGTCTCGGCCACCAAGGATGTCACCCCCGTTCTCGGCGACCTGCCGGTGGTCGGGGCCCTGTTCCGCAGCGTCCGATATCAGCGCAAGGAAACCGAACTGGTCATCATCGTCACGCCCCGCCTGGTCGAGGGCCTGAACCCCGCCCAGGTCCCCGCCCTCCCCGGCGAGAAATGGCGCGACCCGGCCGAATCAGACCTGTTCTGGAATCGCGATCTCGGCGGCCTCAAGGGCGATGCCAAACGCGCCGCCGCCGCCAACGCGCCCGCCCGCGCCGAAGGCGAGGCGCCCCTCTTCCGCGGCGAGTATGGATACACGCCCATCCGCGACGAAGAGTAATAAGCTTCCCCCGGCCAATGGCCGAAGTGGTTATGGGGACACTACCTCTGAGGAATCCGGAATGTTTGTTCAGCTTAATGCCATAGTCGTCGATTCCGACGCGGCCAACCGCGACGAGATGGCTGCGTTCCTCACGCAGCACGGAATCAACGTGACGGGCCGCCTGGCCAGCACCGACACCCTTCCCAAGCTGCTGCAGCGCAACGATGCGCCGCAGTTGGTGATGGTCAATCTCGACCCCAACGCCCACGAGTCGCTCAAGCGGATCGGCCATCTCCCCCGCCAGTTCCCCACCATCAGCTTCTTCGCGATGTCGCAGGTCATGGATGCGCACCTGCTCATGGAGGCGATGCACCTGGGCGTCAAGGAATTCATCCCGCTTCCGATCATCGTCGACAAGTTTTCCGCCGCCATCGAGCGTGTCGCCGGCCAGAACGGCATCGGCCGCAAGGCCAAGGTCATCCACGTCATCCCCACCATGGGCGGATGCGGCTCGACCACCATCGCCTGCAACGTGGCCGCCGCCCTGACCAAATCGGGCAAGACCGCGATTCTCGATGCCGATCTGATCCGCGGCGGCGTGGCCAGCTATTTCGATCTTCGCCCGCGCTACACGATCGCCGATGTGATGGATCCCACCTCCAACCTCGACATGCAGCTCCTCGACAACGCGCTGGCCCGCCACGCCAAGAGCGAGCTTTCGGTGCTGGCCCGCCCGGAGCTTCCCGAAGACACCCAGCGCGTCACCCAGACCGGCTTCACCCGCCTGATGGGCATGGTGGGCCGGATGTTCGATTTCGTGGTCATCGATTCGATCATGAGCATCGACCCGGTCTACTCCGCCGCCATCGCCTCCGCGGATGTCAACGTCATCGTCATGCAGCTCAACGTTCCCTCGGCCAAGAACACCGAGCGCTTCGTCGGCTGCCTCCGCCGCATGGGCATCGAATCCAGCAAAATGAAGGTCGTGGTCAACCGCTACGTCAAAAAGGGGTGGGACATCGATCCCGATGAAGTCGAGCGGGCATTGGGCCTGAAGATTTCCTGGATGGTGCCCAACGATTTCAAGACCGCGATCGAATCGATCAACTTCGGCGAGCCGATCGTTCTCCGCGCCCCGCGCACGGAAATCGCCACCAGCCTGAATGGGCTGTCGCAATTGCTCAACGCCAAGGCATCGGCCTTGGCCGCTTAAACCGGCGACGTTGAAAGTCGCCCGATCGTCGTACCCGCCCGCCGGACGCCGTTGGTCCGGAAGGCCTGTTGTAGTGAGGTTTTTCGCAAGGGAAAGTCAATATGGGTCTGTTTTCAAGAAGCAATTCCAGTGTCGCCACTCCCGAAGCGCCCAAGGCCGCGCCGCCCGCCACCTCCGCGCCCTCCTCGGGGCTGGGCCTGGGTCTGGCGGCCGCCAAGCCCTCCGTTACGAATACTGCGCCGTCATCGCTGGGTCTGGGCGGCGCCTCATCGCGCCCTCCGACGCAGGTCTCCGCGCAGGTTACCCAGCCGCGCGGCGAGCGCGATATCTACTTCGATAAGATGAAGGTCCGCATCCACCAGCAGCTCGTCGAGCGCCTGGATGTGCAGAACCTCAAATCGCTGCCCCCCGAAACCGTCCGCCAGGAGGTTCGCGCCCTCATCCGCGAACTCTGCCAGTCCGAAAAAGGACTGCTCAACTCCGCCGATCAGGAACGCCTCATGGATGAGGTCATGGATGAGACCTTCGGCCTGGGGCCCCTCGAAACGCTCCTCAAGGACCCCACGATCAGCGATATTCTCGTCAACCGCTGGGACCGCATCTACATCGAGCGCAAAGGCCGCATCGAGCTCTCCGACGTCCGCTTCCGCGACAATACCCATCTCCGCCAGATCATCGACCGCATCGTCGCCCTCGTCGGACGCCGCATCGATGAAGTCTGCCCCATGGCCGATGCCCGCCTCGCCGATGGCAGCCGCGTCAACGCGATTATCCCGCCCCTGGCCCTGGATGGCCCGGCCATGAGCATTCGCCGCTTCGGCTCCAAGCCGTTGCAGCTCGAAGACTTGATCCGCCACGGCGCGTTTCCCCCCTGCGTCATGGATTTCCTCGCCGGCGCGGTGCAGGCGCGTTGTAACATCATCATCAGCGGCGGCACCGGCTCGGGCAAAACGACGCTGCTCAACTGCCTTTCGCGCTTCATCCCCGCCGATGAGCGCGTCATCACCATCGAAGACGCCGCCGAACTTCAGCTCCAGCAGCCCCACGTCGTCCGCCTGGAGACCCGCCCCGCCAATATCGAAGGCAAGGGCGAGATCGGGCAGCGCGAGCTGGTCAAGAACTGCCTGCGCATGCGTCCGGATCGCGTCATCATCGGCGAGTGCCGCAGCGGCGAAACGCTCGACATGCTCCAGGCCATGAACACCGGCCACGATGGCTCGATGACCACCGTCCACGCCAACGCCCCGCGCGATGCCGTCGCCCGCCTGGAAGTGCTCGTGGCCATGTCCGGGTACGACATCCCCATCCGCGCCCTCCGCCAGCAGATTTCCAGCGCCATCAACATCATCGTCCAGGCCAATCGCCTCACCGGGGGCAAGCGAAAAGTCACCCGCGTCAGCGAGATCACCGGCATGGAAGGCGACCAGATCCAGCTCCAGGACATTTTCGCCTTCGAGCAAACCGGCATGGATGAAGCCGGCATGGCCACCGGCCATTTCACGGTCACCGGCATCCGCCCCAAGTGCCTCGAGCGCATCCTCAGCCGGGGGATCGCCCTCCCGGCCGACCTGTTCCTCCGCCGGCAGATACCCATCTAAAAGAGTTTTTAATCACGAAAGACACGAAGGACACGAAGAAGAAGATTCTGATGAGACCCAACGGCGTAGTCATTGTTTTTCAAATTGATTTGGCTTCGTGATTTTCGTGCCCTTCGCGGTTCGATCGAACGGAGAGCGTCATGGACTCCGAGAGTTTATTTCCGATCATCATCGCCGTCCTTGCGGCCATTGTCGCATGGGGCCTGGGCGTACTGGTGGTCAATATCATCAAAGGCGAGCGCCGCAAGCTCTCCCATCGCCTGGCCGGCACCAGCGGCAGCACCGGCGCCAGCGCCTCCTCCGCGGCCTCCTCCATCGTCTTTGCCGCCGATGACGAAGGCCTGCCCCTCGCCCTGGCGGGGATCAGCTTCTTCCGCGGCCTCAACCGCCAGCTCGTCCATGCTTATCCCGAAGCATCGCTCGTCAAGTTTCTCGGACTATCGGTCGCCCTGGCGATCGGCGGTTTTCTCATCCTGACCATCGTCGTCGATTCGGCCCCCATCGGCTCGGCCGGGTTTTTCGTCGGCGGTTATCTGCCCTATATGTTCGTGGGGCGCAAAAAATCCAAACGACAAAGCATGCTCTGCGAGCAACTGCCCGAAGGCCTGGATTTCCTCCAGCGCATCCTCCGCGCCGGTCACTCCCTCAGCACCGGACTGGCCATGATGGGCGAAGAGCTCCCCAAGCCGCTCGGCGAGGAATTCCGCCGTTGCTACGACCAGCACAGCCTCGGCACGCCCCTCGACAGCGCCCTCAAGGAAATGGCCCGCCGGATCGATTCCACCGATTTCGCCTTCTTCGTCACCGCGGTGCTGATTCAGCGCCAGACCGGCGGCGATCTGTCGCAGGTGCTCGGCAATATCAGCGGCATGATCCGCCAGCGGGCCCGATTGCAGCAATACGTCAAAGCCAAGACCGCCGAAGGCCGATTCACAGGATATATCCTGGTCGCTTTCCCGATCCTGATGTTCTTCGTCGCCTCATCCATGAACCCGGACTACAAGAAAAATCTCCTGGAAGACAGCACCGGCGTCATGCTCCTCTGCGTCGCCGGCGGCCTGGTCCTGGCCGGCCTCTTCGCCATTCGGAAAATTACCACGGTCAAAGTGTAAGGCGAGTTGCTAGTTGCTGGTGGTTAGTTGCTAGTGAAATGCACGCACAACTAGCAACGAGTAGCCAACAACTGACAACTACCACTAACAACTAGCAACTAGCAACTAGCAACTAGCAACTACAACCATGGACGACTCAACACTCTTCATCGCCTGCATCGTCGGTGCCGTCGCGGTCGCGGGGTTCTTTGTTTCCCGTCTCTTCATGGGCAAGGACGGCGGCAAGCTCCGCGAGCGCCTCGCCAACCGCCAGGCCGAGGCTAGCTCGGTCATCGCCTCCCAATCCGCCGGCGGGCGCGCCAAGCGGATCTTCCAGCGCCTGGGCGATGCCGCCTCCAAGCCCTTCATGCCCGATACCCGCGAGAAGTCTTCCATTCTCCGCAAGAAGCTCAGCAAGGCCGGCATCTATACCCCCGCCGCCATCCGCACTGTCACCGGCATGAAAGTCATCTGTCTGGTCAGCGGCGTCATCCTCGGATACGTCGCCGGCATCACGGCCGACAACCTCCTCCTGGGGCTCTCCCTCGGCGGACTGGCCGGGTACATGACCCCGACCCTGTGGCTCAAGATGCAGATCAAGAAGCAGCAGAAATGCCTCGATTATGCCTTGCCTGATGCTCTGGACCTCATGGTCGTCTGCATCGAAGCCGGCTTGGCGGTCGATGCCGCCATGCAGCGCGTGGGCTCCGAACTCACCATCGCCCATCCCCGTCTCTCCCGCGAATTGGAAATCACCCACGCCGAAACCCGCCTCGGCCTCAGCCGCAGCGATGCCCTCCGTAATCTCGGCATCCGCACCGGCAACATCGCCCTGCAATCGCTCGCCTCCATGCTCATCCAGGCCGAGCGCTTCGGCACCAGCATCGCCAACGCCCTGCGCATCCACGGTGAAAGCCTGCGATCGCAGCGCCAGTTCAAGGCCGAGGAAATGGCCGCCAAGGCTTCGGTGAAAATGAGCTTCCCGCTGGTGCTCTTCATCTTCCCCGCAACCTTCATCGTCCTGGCCGGGCCAACCGTGATCGGCCTGATGCGCAGCCCGATGTTCAACGGCCAATAAGAAACATGTAACCGACTTCACTCGACCCAAGATCAAACTCCGCCAACGAATCGACTCAACACGAGGTGTACTATGAACAAGCTGACCTGGATTCCTTTCGCCGCCGCCGTGCTCCTGACCGGCTGCGCCTACAACAGCGAGAACCTGGACCCGACGCTCCAGGGATTCTTCCCCGATGATGCGGCCCACAAGCCCGCCCAGTTCGCCGATGTGCAGGCCGCCGCCGGGGCGCGCAATGATGCGATGCTCCAGAAGTTCCACTTCGACGGCCCGCGCCTGAATTCGCTCGGTGAAGAGAAACTCGGGCAGATGCTCAAGGATGATGATGCCCCCGCGCCCGTCCACGTTTACCTGAATGTCGATGAGAAGGGAGCGTTCGCCAAGTCGCGGCAGGATGCCGTCGTCGCCTATCTGAAGGATCAGGGCCTCAAGGCCGACCAGATCAAGGTCGATTTCGGCGACAACCCCGATACCCACTCCCCGGCCGCCCATCACATGGCCAACATGACCAAGCTCGAAGGCGCACCGACCAGCGGCCCGGGCACCCCCAGCGGCGCAGCCCCCGCGGGCGGCGGCCCAGGAACCGATGCCACCGCCGGCGCTAAGTAACGCCTGCCGGCCAATAAACAGCAACGCCAGGTCACCAGAACATCCCTACCCCGCAGTCGTGTCTTCCGGAGCGGAGATACCCGTGAGGGCCACGTCGGGGACGATCGAAAGATCGTCCCCGACGCTCTTTTTGGCTCATTGTGGTGCGGGCGTCCCCGCCTGCAGGATTCCGCCGCATTTGCCAACTTCCAATCCACGCGCATAAAAACAGCGAGGTCACACCAGGTTGCCCTCCGGCACCCGATGAAACCCCGCTGTGTTCAGCTTTGTCAACGCTTAAGACTGAAGCCGGATGCGGGTCTTGCGGTCACTGGACCCTGATGGAATTATCTCGCGTCGGATCAGACCGACAACACGGCCAACTGAACCAGCGGCATCTGCTTCGGGCAGGGATAGACTTCCCCATCCGTGCCGGTCAGGGCGAGCTGGCCCGGGCCAGGGCAGCTTGCCGGAACCGGATGTTCGCACAGCAGATCGCCGAGGCAGGTGTCTTTGAGGAAGGCGACGTAGGTGCGGGTCATCGAAGCAAAGCGGCGATGCAGGCCGCAAAGTTCGAGCTGCCGTCCACCGGCGATGATCGGGCATTCCGGATCGGTCGGAACCGAATCCAGCGCCTGCAGAACATCGTACAGCCGAATCTGCTCGGGAAGCTTGGCCAGCCTGAAGCCGCCATGCATCCCGCGCTGCGATTCGACGATGCGGTGATGGGACAACAACTGGAGAATCTTCCCCAGATAGTTGGCCGGGACATTTAAAGCACCCGCCAGGTCCCGAGTCTGGTGATAACCATCCTCGGGGTCATGAGCCAGGTATACTAGAGCCCGCAGAGCATAATCAGACGTTTGAGTGAGCATATGAAATTCTCCTAATCGGATCGTTTTGTATTATTACTCATCGGGTGCTTTTGTTGCAAGAATAAAAACATAATAATGTCCTATTTGAGTGTTAATCCCTATAAGCATCGCTAAAGTACGTGTTGTTTTCGATGCAAGCACCTAATGTTAAATAACTTATGATACATACATATAATCGCATGTGCAATTTTGCATTTTCACATGCGATTTTGTTGGTTTGATCCGCCTTCCCTAAAGTAGCGCACCCCGCCCGCCGTAACGGCGTGCCACGAAAAGAATTCTTGGAGGATTTTTACCTAGTCTCGCACCTGATGGGGACCCCTTAAAACCAGACCCCGCGCGTTGGAATTGCTTTTGAAATAATCATTTAAGTGTCAGCCCCCACCAATTATACAGGGATTTCCCCACTTCGCACAAATGACGACATAAACATGTGCGACCTCCGTTAATCGCCCCCGTCGTCGCCGAATCATCCTTGTAAAACACCCCTGACGTACCGCGAACTCAATGCCCCCAAACCCCCGCGCCCCCGCTCAATGTTTCCGAAATACCATCACATAAACCAGAATCGCCACCGCATTGAACGTCGTAACCAGCGCCGCCTTCCCCACCGCCTCGCGCGCCCCCTCCGAGAACCCGGCCAGCGGCGCGTTGATCCATTCCAGGATCCGCACCAGCCATGGCGTTCGCATCGCCTCCGACTCGCCCTCCATTTCATCATCGACATCGCCCGCTTCGATTACCGCCTGCGCGGCCTCCGCGTGGGCCGGCTCATCGCTCAACTCCTCATCGATCGTCGTCGCCGCGGAATCCGCCGAAGCAATCTCCGCAACCGCCGCAGTGCCTGAATCGACTTCCCCGGCCCCCTCCGCGCCGACTTCGGCAGTCTCCGCCGCATCGCTCCGCACGCGGCGATGAATGCGGTCATCCTCCTCCATTTCCGCCGCCAGGGCATCGGCCACACTCGCCGGCTCGGCCGGGGCCGCACCGGCAAGAGCCGCCGCGCCCCCATCCGTCGCGCCAAGCGCCGCACTTCCGCGCGTCCCCAGCGCCCCGCCCTGCTGTTTCGACTGATCGATCAGCGCCGCCGCCCGGCCCGATAAACTCATCGACGAATCGGATTCGATCGCCGATTCCCCGCGCTGCTTTTCCTTGTCGACCTGCGCTTCAACCCCGGCGGATTGCTCCGTGGCGAGCTCCGTTGCCCCCGCCATTGACTCCTCCACCTGCGCATCCGCCGCGCCCTTCAAATCCGCCTCGACCCGATCCATCGGCGACCCGGATCGATCGGCCGCCTGCGGATCCGTTTCCTCCTGCAATGTCTTGAATAGGTCATCGAGGGACTGCTCTGTCGGGTCGATCGGACTGATCGCCACCCCGGCCGCCGCAGACGTCCCCGACCCTTTCAACCCCGCAGCCTCCTCCGACCCCCTCGACCCTCCCGCCGCGTCTTCGGTTGCGAGATCAGGATTGAACGGTGCCAGCGGTTCGCGCCCAACTTCCGCATCGGATAGCAGCCGATCCACCTCTTCGCCCGCGAGTTGCGCAAGCAGATCGTCCGTGCTGGCCATGGAGCCGCCGGAAACCCCCTGCTCAAGCGGATCGGGCATATCGATGGCCGTCTGGCCCATGGCCTCTCCTTAGGCGCAAGTCGCGGCGGCATGCCGGCCGCTAAACACGCGACTCCTTTCGCGTTCATCGGTTGGTCCGGCCGTCGGCGTAACCACCGCGCCGAGCCAACGTCCCATAATATCAGGTGGGACAATTGAAGCTATGTGGGCGTTCGGGGTTCGGGCTTCAGGGTTCGGGGTTCAGGGTTCGGGGTCAGGGCAATCGCATATGGCATGAGATGGGCAGCAATTGCGGATTGCGGATTTCGGATTGCGGATTGAAATGCGGATTCCAATCCGCAATCCGAAATCCGAAATCCGAAATCCGAAATCGGAGGGATAGGCGTTACATGCGATGTCCCCACAATCCCCCGATCCAAATCAGCTTTCGAAGTCGCTTGCGGGTTCGCGATCCAACAACCGCCTCATCTCCCCGCCTGAGCCCTAAACCCTGAACCCTAAACCCTGAAC
>JBBRTW010000215.1:0-11639 GCA_038244055.1 Tepidisphaerales bacterium
CGGGAAGCGGTTCGCACGGGCGGGACGTTCGTGGCACGGGAAGCGGTTCGCACGGGCGGGACGCCCGTGTCACGGGAAGCGGTTCGCACGGGCGGGACGCCCGTGTCACGGGGACGAATTTCACAGAGAGGCGTTGGTGGGTGGTGTGGCGATGGTGGATTTTCGCGGGGGTCGTGGTGGCCGCGGCGGTGGTTTGGTTTTATGTGATGGAATCGAATTGGTCGTGGGAGTTTCTCGATCCAACGGACTGGTCGTGGTGGTGCCCTTACTGGCGCGGGTTGGGGAATGGGCACTGGTGGCCGATCGGGGTGGAGAAGCAGTTCGGCGTGATTTTCACACCCGTGGCGATCGCGCTGGCCTCGATCTTCGTGACGTTTCCGTTCGTCGCGCGGTCGCTGATTCCGCTCATGGAGAACCAGGGAATCGAAGGAGAGCAGGCCGCGATTACGCTGGGAGCGAGTGGATGGTACATGTTCCGGCGGGTGACGCTGCCGAACATCAAGTGGGGACTCCTGTACGGCTCGATTCTCTGCACGGCCCGCGCGCTGGGCGAGTTCGGCGCGGTCTCGGTGGTGACGGCCAATCAGGATTCGCTGAACACGATGCCATTGCGCGTGGAACAGTTGTGGCAGGGCGGTGGAAAAGGCCTGGGCACGAGCACGCAGGCGGCATTTACGGTTGCGTCGCTGCTGGCCTGCCTGGCGTTTTTAACGTTGGTGGTGAAGAGTTTCATCGAATGGAAAACGGGGAAAGGAAAGGATGAAGGATGAAGGCAGAAGGATGAATGGAAATGAATCGGTCAACGTCCAACACTCAACGTCCAACTTCCAACATTCAACGACTTACGAATTAGATGCCAAGGTCGGCAACGAACAACTGACAACTGACAACGAACAACTGACGACTCACCACTCACAACCCGCAACTCACCACCATGTCCATCGAAGTACGCAACATCTCCAAATCGTTCGGCAAGTTCCAGGCTTTGTCGGATGTCAACTTCAAGGTTGAGACCGGGGAGCTGGTGGCGCTGCTGGGGCCTTCGGGGTCGGGGAAGACGACGCTGCTGCGGATCATCGCCGGGCTGGAGCAGGCCGATCCGGGGGGGGAGGTGTTGTTCTTCGGGCAGAACGTGGCGCAGGATCATGTCTCGGCGCGGAAGGTCGGGTTCGTGTTTCAGCATTACGCGCTCTTCAAGCACATGACGGTTCTGGAGAACGTTGCGTTTGGGCTGCGGGCCCGGCCGTGGCGGGACCGGCCGGGCAAGAAGGAGATTAAGGAGCGCTCGCTGGAGCTTTTGCGGCTGGTGCAGCTGGACGGCTTCTCGCATCGGTATCCATCGCAGCTTTCGGGCGGGCAGCGTCAGCGGGTGGCGCTGGCGCGGGCGCTGGCGGTGCAGCCCAAGGTGCTGCTGCTGGATGAACCGTTCGGGGCGCTGGATGCGAAGGTGCGGCGCGAGCTGCGGCGCTGGCTGCGCAAGCTGCACGATGAGGTTCATATCACCAGCGTTTTCGTAACCCACGACCAGGAAGAAGCGCTGGAAGTGAGCGATCGCGTGGCCGTGATGAGCAAGGGAAAGATCGAGCAGATCGGCACGCCCGAAGAAGTCTACGACAACCCGGCCAATCCGTTCGTCTACAACTTTCTGGGGAACGTGAACCTGTTTCACGCGCGGGTGGAGGAAGGCGATGTGCGATTGTCCACCGAGACCGGCGGGCCGGCGGCGATCAATGGAAAGGTCGCCTATGTCCGGCCGCACGATGTGGAGATTTTCCGGGAATCGCCGGGTGGCGAGGGCTTGATCCGGGCCAGCGTGGAGCACGTGGGGTTCGCCGGCGCGGTCGTGAATGTAGCGCTTAAGCGCCTGGACACGGCCGAGATCGTCGATGCGGAGATCCCGCGCGATCGATACCGCGAGTTGGGTTTGCGCCTGGCGGATGAGGTGTTCGTGCGAGTGAAAAACGCGCGGGTGTTCGCGGGGGATGATTATTCGATTTAGCGTGTGTTCGGGGTCAGGAGCCGGCCACCCATGGCGCGATAGTGGCGATGCATCCCCCGGCTCCTGACCCCTTGCTGCCGCGAACGTAAAATGGCGTTAATTGGGAATGCATTTTAACTGCGAGCGCGAAAGGGTCAGGAGCCGGGGTACGCGATTTCACTATGGGCGCGGTTTGGTGGCCGGCTCCTGACCCTGTATGGGCGGTTATCGCAGTTGGGCGGCGGCTTCTTCCTTTTGGCGGAGGTCGGAACACCACTGGATCGAGCCATAGGCCCAACCTCGATGGGCGGAATCGCGCAGACGGGCGAGAACTCTCTCATCTTCGAACTGATTCACGAGTTCAAGGTAGTTCGAAGGCGGCGGGGTCGGCCATTCAGACAGGAGATTGACGAGGTTCTCATCGCCCGAAAGCTTTCGCCATAGACTGCCATGACGCCAATGCTCAGCGCGGGAAACGAGGCGCGCCCGAACCGGGTTTCGCTCAACATAGAGGCAAACTCGAAGCAGATGGTCATCCGTCTCAACAGGGAAAGATTTGTATCGGCCCTGATACAGGTGGCCGGTGCCAATAGTCCGATGCGCGGCATGCCAGCGCTGCGTGTGGGTCATCGTGAGCCAGCGCATGAATAGCGGGAGGTCTCCATCGCGATGCGGCCGGAGAACAAGGTGCCAGTGATTCGGCATGATGCAGTAGGTGAGAATGCGCATCGGGGTTTGGAGGCGAGCCTGGCCGAGAACTTTTTCAAAAGCTGCGTAGTCGGCGGGCGATTCGAAGATCTGCGATCGCGCATTGGAGCGGTTAAGGACGTGATAAACGACGCCGCCGAGAGATTGGCGCGGAGCGCGTGGCATCAGGACAATTTACATAATTGAAATTGTGAAAACCAACTTGGATCGCCGAATCGACAACCGCACGGGGTCAGGAGCCGGCCACCAATGGCGCGATAGTGGGGAGGCATCCCCCGGCTCCTGACCTCTTGCTGTCCCGAACGTAAAAATGACGACCGTTGGGAATGCATTTCTACTGCGAGCGCAAAAGGGTCAGGAGCCGGGGAACGCGATTTCACTATGGGGGCGGTGTGGTGGCCGGCTCCTGACCCTGTGGTAGCGTTGACAACCATTGCCCCGCCCATGACAACAGGGGGTTCATGCGCTGGATCATTGGAGATGTTCATGGAATGCTGCGGTCGCTGGCGGCGCTGCTGGGCGAGGTGCGGCGGATCGATCCGCAGCCGCGGTTCTTGTTTGTCGGGGATTTCGTCAATCGCGGGCCGGATTCCAAGGGAGTCATCGAACTTCTGCTGACCCTTGAGAAGGCGAAATTCGTGCGCGGGAATCACGATGATATTTTCGATCAGATTCTCAACGGGAAGAACTACGCGCAGAACAGCTCGAACGGGGACCGCTTCGTGGCGTTCCAGTGGTTCATCCAGCACGGGCTGGACGATACGTTCATGAGCTATGGCGTGGAGGCCGAGGCCCTGCGCGAGTGTCAGGAGAAGCCGAGCAGCGAGCGGATCGAGAAGATCGTGGCGATGGTGCCGGAGACGCACAAGCAGTTCGTGCGCAACCTGCCACCCATCATCGAGGAGAACGATCTGTTCATCGCCCATGCGTGGTGGGATCCGGAGGAATCGGATTCGCCCAACGATCTTCCGCGGCGCATCAAGGATGAGGTGGTGGCGCGGCACAGGCTGCTCTGGGGGCGGTATACGGAGGCCGAGATTTTCCGGGAAAAGGAGTGGCGGCGCACCGGCTATTTCGGGCACACGCCGGTCTACGCCTACGCGGCCTCGCAGACCAGCGGCGAAGTGGCGATGGTGCCGATCGCGGGGGATAAGATGGTGCTTCTGGATACGGGGGTGGCGCTGAATCAGTCGGGCCGGCTGACGGCGTATTGCCCGGATTCGCACGAGTTCGTGCAGGCGGATCATTTTGGGGGGATTGTGGAGAAGTAGGCAGTGGGCAGTAGGCGGTAGGCAGAGAAGAAACTCTGAATGCTGAATGCTGAATGCTGAATGAAGCAATGACGGTTGTGGGGCATTGGAAACATCATGATGGATCGGAATCATTTGCGCCTTGAGGGGCATCGACTTGCGGTGGCGTTATTGCAGCCGGAGATTGCGCCGAATACGGGGAATATCGGGCGGCTCTGCGTGGCGACGGGGACCGAGTTACATCTGGTTCGGCCGATGGGTTTTGTGCTGAGCGATCGAAATTTGAAGCGCAGCGGGATGGATTACTGGGAGCGGATTAAGCTGACCGTTCACGATGATGATGCGGCGTTTTTCGCGGCGATGGCCGGGCGGCGGTTATGGCTGTTCACGAGCAAAGGCGAGCGTGCGCACTGGGAGGCGGATTTCGCGGATGGGGATGTGCTGGTGTTCGGCAACGAGGGGCGCGGGGTGACGGCTGGCGCGCGGGCGCGGTTCGAGGCGGGGCGGCAGGTGCGGATTCCGCAGGTGGAGGGAGAACGGTGTTTGAATCTGTCGACGGCGGTGGGGGTGGGGGTGTATGAGGCGATGCGAATAGTAGGCAGTAGGCAGTAGGCAGAAGGCGGAGTGGAACTCCGAATTTCAAAATCCGAAATCTGAAAAGCGTTTTCTCGCGAATTCTTTTCTGCCTACTGCCTACTGCCTACTGCCCGCCCACTCACCCCTACTTGATCGTAACCGTGTTTCCCGTCGTCTGATCGATGTAGGTGAGTTGCGTGGGGACGATGCTGCTGCCGTTGCCTTTGCCGGTGAGGAGGGCATCGTAGTCGCTGTCGATGGCGGAGGGTTTGAAGTTGGGGCGCAGGCCGGCGTGGAGCGAGCGCAGGGAGAAGAGGGGGCTGATGGGGCCGGGTTTGCTCGTGTTATTCAGTTGGGTCATCGTCGCGAAGAGTTCCTTGACGTTGTCGTGGGCGGTGAAGCCGGAGAAATCGCCGACATTGAGCTCGAGAATCTCATCGGCGGTCTGGGCGGCCGAGACGGTTCCCTTGTCCGATCCGATCATGGCCAGCGAAAAGAGGGAATGGGCGGCGTAGTTGGTGCCGGAAAAATCGATCCCGCCCAGCGCGACGGTGGCGGGATCCAGGGCGACGATGCGGTCGACGCCGCCGGAGATGTCGCGGGCGATGATGTCCGTCATGTACCCGCCGTAGCTGTGTCCGACGAGGTTGATGCTCGAGCCGGCGATGCCCCAGGAGGTGAGTTTGTCGGCCGCCCACTGGCCGACATCGGGGACGTTGAAGATGACCGTGAACGGATTCACATCCTTGGCCACCTCGGACCAATTCAATTGCAGGACCTGGATGCGGCGCGAGGCGCTCTGAATCGCATTGGCCAGGCGCTGGGTGGCCTTGGGCGAGCTCAGCCAGCCGTGGATGACCACCCACGTTTCGCGCGTGGGGATGATCGCCGTGGAAGAGCCATTGGCCTGGGTCAGGGAGAGATTGAATGTGTCGCCGCCGATATCGACCGCGGCGTAGTTGGTGTCGGCCTGGATGGTCACTTCGTAGGCGGTATCGGGCGCGGCCCTGCCGCGATCGACGCTGACGAAATAGGTGCCGCGCTTCAGCGTCTTGCTGATCAATTCGCTGCGGGTGCGGAGGTTGCCCGAGATGGCGATTTGTTGGCCGTTGGAATTGAAGAGTCGGAGGTTGGCGTTGGAGGCGAGGTGGTCGAGCGTGACGTTGACACTGCCCGTGGCACGGACGGAGAAGCTGAAGAAATCGGAGCCTTCGCCGGTGGATAGATTGTCGTCGAGGACAACTTGTCCCGACACTCGGCCAAGCTGGGTGGCCTCCGCCAACGTGTCGCCGCCGTCCAGGGTTAGAGGAGCGGCGGTCAGGAACAGGCGGTTTTCCAATGGCTCGATTTTCGCTTGCACGATCTACTCCGGTTGAAGTCTCCCAAGGAGTTTATCGCCAGAATTGACGGGCAAGCCATTGTGAAAAACAAGCGCAATGTGACAGGTGGAGGAATAGAATGAAATAGGGGCCTTATCGCTTCAGATACGCGTCAAATTTCTTCCGTTGTTCTTCGGTCAGCGGCTGAAAATCGATTTTCACGCCCTTGAAATCTTCGCGGAGTCGATCGACCTCGGATTGCGTGAGATCGGTTTCGTAGAAGGTGATTTGCTTGAGCTTCGGGAGGGATTTGAGTTGCTGGAGGGCTGCGACGGTGAAGTGGGATTCGCCGAGTTTGAGGGATTCGAGGGTTTTGATGCCTGCGATGGTGGCGAGGGAGGCATCGCTGAGGCTGGGGTCTTTAGCGCCGGCATGGGGGAGGCGCTGGCCTAGGTTGAGTTTGGTGAGGGGGAGCTTGGCGATGTGGGCATTGGCGGCCTCGGTCTGGTAGGTGTGCCAGGTGGCGAAATCGCGGAGTTGGGTGATGGTGGAGATGGCGGCGAAACCTTCATCGCCCATGGAGATGCCGGCGACGGTGAGCTTCTCGAGTTTCTCGCAGGCCTTGAGATGGCCAAAGCCCACGCCGGTGAAGCCTTTGACGCCGAAGGAGGTATGGAAGAAGGAGGCGGAGCGGAGGTTGGTGAGGGCGGCGAGATTTTTCAATCCATCATCGGTGAAGATCGCGCCATCGGTGCCGAGGGTTTCGAGCTCCTTGAGGTTGGCGAGGTGCAGGCTGGTGGCATCGGTCAGGCCGTGGCATTTGCCGTAAAGAGTGAGGGTCTTGAGGTGGATGAGCTGGCCGATGGCGCGGAATTCGGGGTCGGCCAGTTTGGAGCAGTCGGTGAAGACGACCTGGGTGACGACACCGTCTTTGGCGGTGATTTTCGCGCCGAGGGTTTTGAGCTGGTCGGCGATGGTGGTGTCATCGGCGCGGGTGAGTGTGGGGAGGGTGAGGAGGAGGATGGCGATGAGCTTGATGGTGGTCATGATCTTAACGAATGGCTTGATGTGGTGATGGCGCGTTTCACGTCTGAATAACACTGCTAATACCGGAAGCGCGTAGCGGCGTTGGTCTGATGGATTTAATTGTCGGGCTTCTTCGCCAATGAAGGGCGCGCTCCTATCATGAATCACCGATGCGAAATATTCCCAAGCCATCCGAGGCACCGCCGATCCATCCCCATGGCTTACAGCGCGATTCGCCGGAGCCGCGCTGGCCGGCGGTGGTGGCGGCGCTGGCGGCGGGGGGGCTGTACGCGGCGTTGCCGGAGCATCTGGCGGTGGGGCCGCGCTGGCTGCCCGCGGCGGTGGTGGCGGTGCTGATTGTTCCGCTCCTGATCACGCACAGGCATGGGCGGCATTCACTGAATCAGATTCTCGGGCATGTGGTGGCGGGGGCGCTGACGGTGTTCATCGTCTGGTCGCTGGTGCTGCTCCTGCTGGCGCTGCCGCAGCGGCGCGAGGGGCCGGCGGATTTGCTGCGGTCGGCGGCGGCGCTGTGGGGGAGCAATGTGCTGGTGTTCGCGCTCTGGTACTGGAGACTGGATGCCGGAGGGCCGCACCGGCGCGATGCGCGCCTCGGGCATGCCGATGGGTCATTTTTGTTTCCACAGATGACGCTCAAGATGGAGCGATGGTCCCCCAATTTTATCGACTATCTGTTTCTGGCGTTTAACACGAGCACGGCGTTTTCACCGACGGACACGCCGGTTCTGAATCGATGGGCCAAGTCCCTGACGATGATCCAGGCGACGATCGCCCTGGCGACGATTGCCACCCTGGCGGCACGCGCGGTCAACATCATGTAAGATGCGGCAATGGGCCGACGCCGGGATGAACAACAGGAATTGGATTCGCTGGTCCGCCGCTTCATGGGGTTGACTCCGCGGCAGCGGATGGCGCTGGTCATCGTCGCGCTGATCGCGTCGGTGATGATCGGTGCATATTACTGGGAGCAGAATCGTAGGCGCACCGGCGGCGGCGAGGGGCAGGCGGGGGTTTCGGTGCAGATGCTGCTGGGGAATCCCAGCGCGGCAACCGGCGAGTCATCCAATCGCGATAACTATCTGATGGTCAAGCCGTTTTATGCACTGAGCCACAATAACTCGGCCGGCGGGCCGAACTGGGTGAGCTGGCGGGTGACGCGCGATGACCTGGGGAGCGCGCCGCGGAAGGCGGTGTTCGATTCCGATGCGCTGCTGCCGCCGGGGTTCAGGATCATCGTGCATAAGGACTACACGGGGAGCGGTTTCGATCGCGGGCATTTATGTCCGCACAGCGACCGGGCCGCGAGCGTGGAGATGAGTTATGCGACTTTCGTGATGACCAACATCATCCCGCAAGCGCCGAATTTGAATCGCAAGGCGTGGGCGCAGTTGGAAATGTATTGCAGGGAACTGGTGCAGCAGGAGCACGACCGGCTTTACATCGTCGCCGGGCCGGCCGGGCGCGGCGGAAAGGGGAGCAATGGGTCGAGCCAGACGATCGGCGGGGGAAAGGTGGCGGTGCCGGCGGAGTGTTGGAAAGTGATCGTGGTCGTGAGCGAGCGGGGCGGGGAGGATGACCTGGCCAAGATCGATGCGGGCACGAGAGTCATCGCGGTGGATATGCCCAACGACAACGATGCGGTGGGCGAGGCGTGGGCGGGTTTTCGCACGAGCGTTGCGGAGATTGAGAAGCGGACGGGGTATCGGTTTTTCGATCGGGTCCGGCCGGAGGTGGCGGAGAAGCTGCGGGTGAAAGTGGATGGCGTTTCGATACCCGCGCCGCGGCCGATTGTGCATGGGGGGGATTGATGATGAGGGTGATTGAGGTGAATCATGGCGGATGATGAAGTTATGACGTTGGAGCAGGCGAGCAAGGGCTTGTTGTATCCGAGCGAATCGGATGAGCCGTTTGCGGGCGTGGCGCTGGGTGGAAACCAGGGGGAATCGGTGGAGACGTTGATCGCGCGAATTGCGGGCGGGCGGAAGGTTGAGGAGGTGGGCGTGGAGCAGTTCTTTGGCGAACTGCAGGTGGGGGAGGATGGGGAGGGATTTCGCGAATTGCGGCGATCGCTGGAATCGCAATTGACGGCGCTGCGGATTTTTCGGGTGGGTTCCGGAGAGGTGGAAGTGGATGTTTATCTGATCGGGCGCGGGGGATCGGGGCGGTGGGTGGGATTGAAGACGAAGTCGGTGGAGACGTGAAAACGAGTGGTTTGCGATGAACGCCACGTGGAGTTTTGGGGCGGGATTCGCATGGGCGGGATGCGCATGGGCGGGATTCGCATGGGCGGGACGCCCATGTCACGGGGGCGCATTCAGGCATCCGGCGTGAGGGCTGCCGATTCGGCGCGGGCCCGCGCGGCGCGGGTGTAGGCGGCCAGCATTCTCATGGCCGAGCGGATGCCGCCCAGGCCGAGCAAAATGATCGTGAACTCGGCGGGGTAGATGATGCGGAAACCCGTCGAAAAAGAGGTTCCGGAGATGGCGAAGAAGTAGAGCAGCACCAGGGCGCACGCCGACATCGCGCCGATTTCGCCGCGAAGGGCCGGGCTGGCGTGCTTGCGGCGGCCCATGAGAAAATACTCGAAGGCGATCAGCAGGCCGAGGCCGAGGATGGGCAGGCGCAGATCGATCTGCCAGGCGTTGAGGAAGTAAATCGACTCGCGGAAAGCGCTGGGCGTGGTGAGCTGGCTGGGAGTCCAGGCCCAGGCATCGTGGAGGCAGGTGAACGAAGAGGAAATCAGGCCCAGGAGGGTCCAGCCGGGGTTCTTTTCAATGACGGCGAGCGCCTCAGTGCGTTGGCGGCGGGCCAGATCGGCAGGTGAGATGCGCGATTCGAGCACATCCGCCAGATCGCGGGTCATGGCGGCGCGGTGGTTGGCGTAGACGGCATCGGCCTCGGGCAGACCCGCGGCCTTGGCGCATTCCTCGGCCTGCGGAGCGATGAAATGGCGGAGGTTCTGGGCATCGACGGTCGAGTAAACCCAGTGCTTGGTATGGGCATGATTGCGCGCGCTCCAAAGCGCCATCGCCAGAATCGGAAGCGCGATCACCCAGGCCAGCGCACCCCAGCGCATCGGCCGATCATTGGCGCGGCTGAGCCGCCACCAGGCGATGGCGATGATGGGCGAGAAGTAGAGAATGGCCGGCTTGATCAGGATGGCGATGGCGAAAATAAAACCTGCGCCGAGCCAGCCCCAGCGCCGGTTTGAGGCTGCGCCGGCGACCAGGAAATTAAACCCGGCCAGCAGCGCCACGGCGAAGAGAAGATCGGCGAGCAGGATGGCCGACAGACCGATGCCGGTGGTGGAGATCGATGCCGCCAATCCCGCCAGCACCGCGAAATTCATATCCTTGAAAACGGCCCGGGCCAGTAAAAAGACCATCGGCGGGATGAGCGAGCTGAGGAAGGCCTGTGCCCAGAAGATGCCGGCAAATCCCCAGCCGAGGTTGAAGAAGATCGCGCAGAAGGCGGGGTAACCCGGCGTTCGCAGCAGGGCGAAGAAATGCGATTCAGGCGTGTCGATTTCATACTCGCCGGTATTGGCGAGATTTTGAGCCAGATGGACGTACTCGCGGCTGTCAAAATGAAAATCGTGGATTTGCCGGGTCGAACAGTGGGCTAGAACATCGGAGACGAAGATGGCGCGCATCGCAAAGGCGAACGCCCAGATGGCCAGCAGCCACAACCACCCCCGATTGCGGATCAGCCAGCTTGGATTGCGATAATTTGCCCGAGTTAAAGGCACTCAGAGGAACAGGATGGACCATGCGGGCCATTGTGTCAATTATTTTGTGGCCGCGCCGTCGATATCTGTGGGGCTGAGGTAGACATCGGCCCAGAAATCCTCATCGCCTCTGGTCACATGTTTGACGTGGAGCCAGCCGGCCTTTTTGATCATCTCCTGGGTGATGCAGAGGTTCTGATCGGAGTTGGTCGGGCCGAGGTTGGGGTCCCAGATGAGGAGCGTGCCGGGGGGGCGGTGGGCGATGCCGGATTGGCCGACCTCGGCCGAGTGTTCGGGGCGGCCGAGGTCGAGATCGAGATAGAAGGACATGCCGGGTAGCGAGGAGGCGATGCGCGGGTAGCGGCGGCGGAGGTCGGGGTCGCGCTGATACCAGTCGGCGATTTCGAAGGCGATCTGGTCGGCCGGGCTTTGCATGGGGGGGAATGCGGGGAGGCAGATGCCGGTGAAGAGGGGGAGGAAGACGGCGATGCCGGCGATGAGGTGGGGGCGCTTGAGGCGGTAGCGTTCGCGGTATCGGTTCCATGCCCATTCAGCCCCGCGGGCGGTGAGCAGCGCCCAGAGAGGAGTGCAGATGACCAGGTAGCGGTTGCCGCCGTTGGAGCCCATCAGGCCGAAACACCAGAGGATGGTGTGGGCAACCAGCGCGGCGACAGGGATGAAGGCGGCCCAGAACCAGATGTGGAGGGGGCGCTGTTTTGGACTGACCGGCTCGGATCGATCGAGGCGCTTGAGGCTCAAATACGCGCCGATGATGGTCAGGGGGAAAACGATCGGGCCGACGAGCAGGGGGAGTCGAACCAGAAAATCCCACGGCCAGCCATGTCCATAGGGACTTTGCGTGGAGTAGGGCCAGTTGGCTTTGACCCAGAGATACCAGGGGATGGAGGATTGGCCGGAGGGGGGGAGCGTGAGTTGCCAGCCGATGTAATTCCAGGCGAGGAAGGGGATGGGCAGGAGGATGATCCACCAGAAACGGCGGTGCCAGAGCAGGGCCACCCCCGCCAGGAGCGCGA
>JBBRTW010000216.1:0-11594 GCA_038244055.1 Tepidisphaerales bacterium
CCACCCGGAGGATGCCCCGGGCGGCGACGCCGGCGAACCCCTTCCCGATGACGGCAGCGGCAGCACCACCACCCATGTGGTCACCCGCGGCGGCGTCGCCGCCATCGCGGCCCACCAGGGCAGCCGGGGCGAGCCCGTCGATGATGGTACCGCTTCAAGCGGTGGCCCGATCAACGTGAGCGCCACCCCGGGCGGGGGGAGGGCGACGCGGGCCGAGTACGCCGACGATGGGATATCGGGCGCGGCCACCGTCCTCACCTCCGCCGGCAAGGATGCCATCGCGGCCCGGATCGCGGCCAACATCACCGTGATCAATGCGACGGTATAATTGCGTTGGGCACAGGATCCTCCCTTGTTGAAGAAGCCCACGGCTGCATGCCGTGGGCTTTTTCAGTCATGCGGCAGCGCATACGCCACGAACGCATCCCCACTCGCCGTGCGTGGCTTTCCCCCGCCGCCGGCCGCGATCACCACGTATTGTCGCCCGCCGACGCGATAGGTGCAGGGTGTCGCGTATCCCCCGGCCGGGAGCTGCGCTTCCCAGAGCAGCTTCCCGCTCGCTTTGTCGAACGCATGAAACTTCGCATCCTTCGATCCGCCGATGAATACTAATCCCCCGGCCGTCACGATCGCGCCGCCGAAGTTTTCGGTGCCGGTGTTACGAATCCCCTGCGCCGCCAGTTCGGGGAACTCTCCCAGTGGCGTGCGCCAGGCGAAATCGCCCTTGGATAGATCGATCGCGTTGAGCAGGCCCCAGGGCGGTTTGACGGCCGGGTAGCCCCCCTGCTGGCCGCCCCACTCGGGCGTTTTTGTGCCATCGCGGAAGTAGGAATAGCCGACCGGTTCGTAGTGGCCCTGCGGCATTTTCTTGAGTGTCGCGACATACGGCGCTTCGTTGGTGTTCACGTAGAGCAGGCCGGTGGTTGGATCGAAGGCAGCGCCCGACCAGGTCGCCCCGCCGTGGAATCCCGGCCGGACCACTGTACCCCGCTCCGAGGGCGGCGCGTAGGGACCATCGTGGCGATATCCCTTGAGAAGGTCGGCCACCCGCTGATGCGCCTCGGGCGAAAGATCGGTGACATCCGCATCGCTCATCCCCTGGCCTGAAAACGCCGGTGGCTTCACCGGCGTGGGCTGGGTTTTCGAGGCGACCTCGCCCGGCACATCGGAGGCCGGGGCTGCGATCTCTTTGACTTCGAAGATCGGCCGGCCCGTTTTGCGTTCGAAGAGGAAGCAATAACCCGTCTTGGTCACCTGCGCCACGGCCGGGACCATCTTCCCTTCGACGTTCACAGCGCACACCACTGGCGGGCAGGGATTATCGTGATCCCATAAATCATGATGAACCGTCTGGAAATGCCAGAGCCGCTTGCCGGTGCGGGCATCCAGCGCCAGAACGCAATTGGCGAAGAGATTGTCCCCCTTCCGCCCCGCTCCATAAAAATCCGGGCCGGCCGATCCGGTGGCGCAAAACAATATCCCGTTCTCATCATCCACGGTCAGCCCGCCCCACGGATTGGCCCCGCCGCGCTCTTTCCAGGCATCTTTTTCCCAGGTATCGCCAAACTCCTCGCCTGGCCGGGGAACAGTATGAAACCGCCACGCCTCCTTCCCGGTCCGAATGTCAAACGCCCGCACGTCCCCCGGCGAGGCGGGGTGGCCCTCGCCATTGGAGCAGCCGATGTAGACGAGATTCTCAAACACGGCCGGCGCGCTGGTCGGCCCGTAGGGCAGCTTCGTCAGATCCCGTTCGTCTTTATAGCCTTCGCGCAAATCCACAAATCCGCCAGACCCAAACCCCGCATCCGGCAAGCCCGTCTTCGCATCCAGCGCGAGCAGCCGTCCATCCGTCAACCCGACCAGAATCCGCTTTTGATCCTTCCCATCGCTCCAATACGCCACCCCGCGATTGACGCCGCCCGATGCCCGCATCCGCACAGCATGCGCACCCGATTTCTCATCGGCGTATGGATCGAATGCCCAAAGCTCCTTGCCGGTGGCCGCATCGAGCGCTACCACTTTCGTCTTCACAGTCGTGATGTACATCACCCCATCCACGACCACCGGCGTACACTCGATCGTAGTCCCCTTGGCCGGGTCGGCATCGCCGGTGTGATAGGTCCAGGCGACCTCGAGTCGCCCGACGTTATCGCGGTTGATTTGATCGAGTTCGGAATACCGCGCTCCACCTTTGTCGTTGCCGACGTTGGGCCAGTCGACCGACATATTCCGCCCAGCGCAACCACCCAGCACGAGGCAAATCCAACCGAAAACGAGATAAGTCGATCGAATCATGGAATCCTCGTTCGTGTCGTCACCCAAGTGGCTATATTCGACGGGTTCAACTTCGACTCATTCAGCATGACCTTTCATCCGCGTTCTCGGAGCTTTCTCATCCGCTCAAGTTCCTCCGCCTCATCGAATCGATAGGGCAGTCGCGCCATCAGCCGCCGCGAATCGATTACGCCTTGTCGCGCTTCAAAGCCGCAGTTCCACTCTTGAGACGATGCCCGTTCGATTTACCATTCGCACCCTTCGGATTGAGATTCACGATCTTCCCAGCCTTGAGAACATAGATTGGCGTTCCAGTGGCGCGGGCGAGCCGCAGGGCCGTGCGCGCCGCCCTCCGCAACGCAGGCTCAGAACCTTTAATATCCGGATCGCGCGATCTCATTGTCGACTTCATCGGTTGTCTCCCGTTGCCAGCAGCCGGGGCGTAGCTTCCGAATTATCGTAGAGGGCCCAACTGTTTACCAGCGTGGAATAAAGCGTCTGGAAGTTTTTCAGCCCCGCATGAAATCGCCGGCGCACGACGTCTCGCGGAATATTATGCCCACCCTGCGCCACTCGGGCCTTAACGCGCGCCAACGCCAGCCGCACCGATGGCAGACGAAGAAAAATCAACTTGACGTGATAACCCGCCTTTCGCCATCGGGGAATATGACGGGCATAGATCCGCCCGCTCAAGGTCGTCTCGAACGCAAAGCTATCCCGCCTCTTCACTCACGCGCGAATCATCTCCAACATGAGTCGTCCGGCAGCCATGGCCGCTTGAGCCGGATCAAATGGCGACAATCCCTGAGCGATCAGATCGGCGTTGATAAAATCCGGGCAATCCGCCTCTGTTGGCAGAAACTCCCGCGCAAAAGTGGTTTTTCCCGCTCCATTGGGATCGGCAATTATCACGATCCTGGGTGGACGCTTTCGTTTGGGCATTGGCGAAATCCATTCTACACCCCCGGCCGCGTCCCATTTCCATCCCGAATCTGCTGAAACAAATCCCCCAGTTCCTTCACCTTGTCGGCATGCTCCGCCGCCACATCCTTCGTCTCCGCCAGATCATCGGCGAGATTGAAAAGCATCGGCTTGCCCCTCGCGCCGGCCGCCGGCGCGCGACCGGCCGGGCCGACACCGGTGGGGAAGAGTTTCCATTCCCCCTTGCGGATCGCCAGCGGGCCGCCCTGCTCGACCAGCGATTCGCGGCCGAACTGCGCCTCGCCCAAGAGCGCGGGAAGGACATTCAAGCTATCCGGCCCCGCGCCGGCCGCCAGAGTCGTGCCCGCCAGCGTGGCCAGGCTGTTCATCAGATCGATCTGGCACACCAGCGCGGCCGAGGTTTGTCCAGCCTTGATCTTCCCAGGCCAGCGGGTGATGAAGGGAACGCGCGTGCCACCTTCAAATGAGCTGTACTTTCCCCCGCGCAGCGGTCCGGCCGGGACATGCCCGTTCAGCTTCTCCACGGCGCCATCCGCATACCCATCATCCACCACCGGCCCGTTGTCGCTCGTGAAAATCACCAGCGTGTTGTCGGTCAGCTTCAGGCGATCCAGCGTCTCCATCACCTGGCCCACGGACCAGTCCATCTGCTGAATCACATCTCCGCGAATGCCGCACTCGCTCTTGCCGGCGAAGCGCTCGTGCGGAGCGCGCGGGACGTGAATATCGTGGGTCGCGAAATAGAGAAAGAACGGCTTATCCTTGTTGGTCTCGATGAAGGTCACCGCCTTTTTCGTCAGCACATCCGCGATGTCCTCATCGCGCCAGCGCGCCGCTTTGCCCCCGGCCATAAATCCGATCCGGCTGATCCCGTTGACGATCGTGTTGTCGTGACCATGCGAGAGCTTCATTTTCAAGAGCTCGGGATGCTCCTTGCCGGTCGGCTCATCGCCGACTTTGTATTGATAATTCACCAGGATGGGGTCGGCCGGGTCGACGCCGACGACCCGATGGTTCTCAACGTAGACGCAGGGCACCCGATCGCCGGTGGCCGGGATGATCCAGGAATAGTCGAACCCCACCTCGTTCGGCCCGGGCGAAATATCCTTATTCCAATCGATCTTTGCCTGGGGCAAGCCCAAACCAAGATGCCATTTTCCGACCGCGCCGGTGGCGTACCCGGCTTTGCGGAGCACGTTCGGAAGAGTCGCCGATTTCGTATCGATAATGAGCGATGCATCCCCCGGCAGGATGTTGGTGCCCTTTTGCCGCCAGGCGTATTGGCCGGTCAAAAATGAATAGCGGCTCGGGGTGCAGGTCCCGGAAGTCGCATGTCCATCCGTGAAGCGAATCCCCTGCGATGACAGGCGATCGACATTCGGCGTTTTGACTTTGGTGGCCCCGTAGCAGCCGACATCGCCGTAGCCGAGATCATCGACCATGATCACGATTACATTGGGAAGCTGGGCCGATTTGACCGACCCTGAAAATCCAACCCAGCTTGCCAAAAACGCGGCGGCGAGTGTGAGGCGGTTCATATCACTCCAATAGCCCCCGCAAAGGCGTTCCGTTGAGGCCGGTTGAAATATAAAAGCAGTTCATCTCGAACATAGCGAAAAGGACTGGCCGCGATGTGCGGCCAGTCCTTGAGATTTCAAAATGCGCTGAATCAAAGGTCAAACGACCTCTCATTGCAACGTTATCTCTGGAAAAACTCAGATCTTGCCAGCTCGGGCCGCATCGGCACCGCCGCCGGCTCCACCGGCACCCGGAGCGCCGCCTCGGCCCGCACCGCCGCCGCCAGCACCACCACCGGCTCCGCCGCGACCACGTCGGCCTCCTTGGGCTCCGCCGGCCGCGCCACCCGCAGCACCGCCTGCTGCGCCGCCACCTTGGCCGAAGCCGCCGCGACCGCCTGCGCCGCCTTGACCGAAGCGGGCCGCCATGTCAGCGCGGGCCTTATCGAGCTCGGCCTGACGCGCGGCCTGGGCCGTTTCAACAGCCTTGGCCTGTTCGGGATTGAGGATTTCCTTGATCTTCTTCACGAACTCATCCGCATTGGGGGCCGTCGCCTGGAGATCCTGGCGCTTCTGGCCGAGGTCCTGGAATTTCTGCCGCATGTCCTGACCACCGCCGCCGTTTCCACCGGCCGTTCGCAGGGCCGCGAAGTCATCGGCGATCTTCTTGAAATCGGCTTCGTGATCGGCGCGCCACTTGGTCGTCTGGGCCTTGTAGTCATCCCGGACGGCCTGGATCTTTTCCTTCTGATCCTTGGTCAGTTCGAAGGTGACCGAGAGGCTGGACTCGCCCAGGATGCCGATGAAAATGACGAAGTTATCGCGAGCGATGCCGCCGCCGATGCCGCCGATGCCGCCGCCGCCAAAACCACCGCGTCCACCAGGACCGCCGCCACCCGGATTCGGGGCCGGGGCCGCGGGAGCGGCCGGGGAAGTCTGATCGGCCGGCTTGTCGCCATCAGCGGCGAAAGTCCAGGTCGGGAGGGAGAGAGTAAGAACGAGGGCAGCCGCCACGAGCGGGAGAATACGATTCTTCATAAGAGGTGTTTCCTTTCAATCGACAGAACGCGGATGGGAAGCGGTTATTGCGGGGGGATTTTTGGGGGAATGGGAATTCGAATTCGCCAGTTCGCCACGGAGCCACGGAGGAAGGACGAAGACAATGAGACAATGAGACAATGAGACAATGAGACAATGAGACAATGAGACAATGAGACAATGAGACAATGAGACAATGAGACAATGAGACAATGAGACAATGAGACGATGGGACTGTGGCTGGGATTGGATGGATGGGTTGGCTGAGGTTGGGTGGCTCGGGCAAGGGTAGTCCAATGCTGGTGTCTGATTGTTCTCATTGTCTCCCTGTCTCATTGTCTCTTTGTTCCATCGTCCCCTGCCAAGCGCGATGCTTTTGGATAAGATGAGCGCGCGGCGATGGATCAGGAATTTTTTTTGGAATTCGTGGAAGAGAATGGGCGGACCGCGCAACAGTACGGGGGACTCGGCCGAATCTCCGGCATCCCAGGCCTTACCCGGCCTGGAACAGGCCCCTCCCGGCCTGGACGATGCCGAGTTGATGCGGCGTATCGCCCGGGGCGATGAGAAATCATTCCGGGCGCTGGTGGATCGGCACGCGCGATACCTCTACGGCATCGCCAACTCCCTTTCGGGCAACCCAACCGACGCGGATGACCTGGTGCAGGAGACACTGGCGGCTGTTCTGGAAGCGCATTTTCGCGGCGAGTCTTCGGTGCGGACGTTTCTGGTCAGCATCCTGGTGCGCAAGGCCGGAATGCTCAGGCGGTCGGCACGGCGGAGCGAGAAGGATCAGCAGCGCGGCACGGGCGCTGGTGTGCAGGAGTCGCCGGCATCGGGAGTCGATGCCCGTCTGGATGTGGGCGTGATGCTGGAAACCCTGTCGATGGAGCATCGGCAGGTGGTGGTGCTGAGAGAACTCGAAGCAATGAGTTACGACGAAATCGCCCAGGCGCTGGGCGTGCCGCGCGGAACGGTGGAATCGAGGTTGCACCGGGCGCGGGCGCAGTTGCGGGAACGGTTCAGGGATTTTCTGGCGTGAGGAGATTGCACGAAGCCCTCACCCCCACCCTCTCCCGAGTACAGGAGAGGGAGAAGAGGTCGCGATGTCATGCGAACATGAAAACCTGGTACATGCGTATCACGATGGCGAGCTCGATCGGGCCGCCAGCGCGGACGCGCTGGCGCACATTCAACAGTGCGCTGACTGCGCGCGTCTGCTGCGCGAACTGCGCGGAGTGTCGGGGCTGCTGGCGCGAGGGATGCGATCGGCGATGCCCGAGGGGCGGTTGACGACTTATTACTCGGCCTGGAATCGCTCGCGCGAACGTTCGACCCTGCGCATCGCAAGCTGGCTGACGGCAGCGGCGGCGGCGGTGCTGGTGGGGGCGCTGCTTGTCAGGCCGGGCGCTGGAAACGTCGGGATGGCGCGGTCGGGCATGTGGGAAAGTGCGGCCGTGACGCCGCCGGTGGAAACATCGGCCGAGTCGGGGTCGGAAATGGTGCAGGTGGCGCAGTGGTTCGCGGACGATCTTTCGGCGGGGGAAAAGCGATGATCCGACTGGTGCTGGTGATCGGCTTTCTTTTCGCCTTCTCGGCGGGGCTGGTGGTCGGCTTGCAGGTTCGGCGCGAAGCGGCGGCCGCTCCGGCGACCCGGCCGACGCGGCACGGCTTCCTGACGGCCGAGCTTGGCCTTTCGCCGGATCAGGAAGAGCAGCTCAAGAAGATCTGGTCGGAGACAGCGCATCGCGGCGGCCGCGAGCAGGAGGATCGGCGTCGGCAATTTCGCAAGGAGCGCGATGAAGCGGTGGCAGCGTTGATCAAGGCCCAGGATCGCGACAAGTATGTCGAAGCAATAAATACCTACACCAAGCGTACAGATGCACTCCAGGAAGAATGGCGGAGCTCGTTCCAGAGCGCCGTGGAAAAAACGAAACAGATTTTGACGCCCGAGCAGCGAACCAAATACGAAGATCTGCTCAAACGTCAGGAAGCTGAGAGAAGCTCGCGCGATCGCGAGCAGGGACGAAAGGTCGACGACCGCGCGACGTCGCGACCCGTTCCGGGCAAATGATTTTCAGACCCGTCGCGTGGCATTGGAAAGGACAGACCCATGACAGGCTCGATTCGCGGACGATTTGTTTTGGCGGCAATGGCGCTGTGCGCGCTGGGATTGGCTCCCGTGGCCATGGCGCAACCGGCCGCGGGCGGCGCTGGCGCAGGCAACGGCGCCGATCGCTTTACGGCGTTTATCAAGGAACGTCTGGCGGTTACGGACGATGAGTGGAAGGTGCTTTCGCCTAAGCTCGACAACGTGAGGAACATCCAGCGCGACATGCGCGGGGGCGGCGGCTTTGGCGGCCGGCGCGGCGGCGCGCCGGCTGATGCGCCGACCACGCCGGTGGCCAAGGCTTCGCAGGAATTGCGAACGGCGCTGGACAACAAGGATACGGCGGCCGAGGACATCGCCAAGAAGCTGACGGCTTATCGCGAAGCCCGCGAGAAGGCCAAGGCGGCACTGACGGCGGCCCAGAAGGAACTCAAGGAAGTTCTGACGGCGCGGCAGGAAGCCCTGCTGGTGACGATGGGCATGCTGGATTAATGGATGGAGGACGGCGCTGAGGGCGCGGGATGTTGCCGCGCCTTCAGTGCTGGTTTTTGTTTTGAATGCTGAGTGTTGAGTGCTGAGTGTTTGACGCTGGGGCATGCCCAGACGAGCCGATGGCGCGGCGCTGCGTATCGGCGTTGCTGGCGGCTCGTCAGGGCATGGCACCCGGATGACGGGCATGGCACCCATCAAGGTGAGAGGTCTGTTTTACTGATATCTGGAGTTGTTGAGTGGATCATGTGCTGTCTAATTTGAAGGCCAAAGGACTGCTGGACGCGGCGGCGGCGGACCGCGCCCGGATGATGCTGAGCGAGGGCAAATCGCTTGAGGATGCGGTTCTGGCGGCCAACGGCGTGAGCGAGGAGTCGCTGCTGCGCTCCCTGGCGGCCCAGTTTGAGCTGCCTTATGTGGAACTCGAGAATTTCGTGCCGCCGCGCGAGTTGCTGGCGGCGTTTCCGGTGCGGGTGCTGGTGCGGCATCACTTGGTGCCGATCGAAGAGCGCGATGGTATGGTCGTCGTGGCGGCCAGCCGGATCAGCGACACCAGCGGGCTGGATGAACTGAGGTTGGTCTGCGGGCGCGATCTGACCCTGGCGCTGGCGCCGGTTGAGGAGATCGACCGCTGCCTCAAGCGCGTGCTGGGCGTGGGCGCCGATACGCTGCAAACGCTGTCGGCCGCGAAGGATGAGCTGCAGGTCATCGATTCGGACCAGGATGATGACCTGGACCTGTCGCACGCGGCGCAGGATGCATCCATCATCAAGTTCGTCAACCAGATCCTGGGCGAAGCCATCGATCTGCGGGCGACGGACGTTCATATCGAGCCGTTCGAGCAGCAGCTTCGCTTGCGCTACCGCATCGATGGCGTGCTGCAGGAGGCGAGCGTACCGCCTTCGGTCACGCGGTTTCACGCGGCCATCGTTTCGCGTTTGAAAATCTTGAGCCATCTCGACATCGCCGAAAAACGCCTGCCGCAGGATGGCCGAATCAAGTTGAAGGTGGCCGGGCGTGAGATCGACATTCGCGTTTCCATCATTCCGATGATTCACGGCGAGGCGGTGGTGCTGCGTATCCTGGATCGCGGCGATGCGGCGCTGGGTACAGAGCACGTGGGCATGGCAGCGCGGGACCGGGCCTATTTCGATGAGATCCTGGAAATGCCGCACGGCATCGTGCTGGTGACCGGGCCGACCGGCTCGGGCAAGACGACGACGCTTTACGCGGCGCTTTCGAAGATCAACGATGTCGAGCGGAAGATCATCACGATCGAAGATCCAGTGGAATATCAGCTTCGCGGGGTGAACCAGATCCAGTTGAAATCCAAGAGCGGGCTGACTTTCGGCGCGGGCTTGCGGGCGATTCTGCGGCACGATCCGGATGTGGTGCTGGTCGGTGAAATTCGCGACAAGGAAACGGCCGAGATCGCGGTGCAGGCCTCGCTGACGGGGCACCTGGTCTTCTCGACGCTGCATACCAACGATGCCCCCGGCGCGGCGACGCGCCTGATCGATATGGGGATCGAGCCGTATCTGGTGGCCTCCTCGCTGGAAGTGGTGGTGGCGCAGCGGCTGGTTCGGGTGATCTGCAAGCATTGCAAGCAGGAGATGACCGAATCCGAAACGACCCTGCTGCGGCAGAAGTTCGGCGACCTGGTGCCGCCCAAGCTCTTCAAGGGAGTTGGATGCCGGGAATGCCAGGGGACGGGCTATCGCGGCCGGCAGGGGATTTTCGAGATGATGGCGGTGAGCAACGAGGTGCGGTCGCTGATCATGGATCGCTCGCCAGCACATGAGTTGCGCAAGGTGGCGGTGCGCGAGGGGATGCGGAGCTTACGCGAGGATGGGTGGCGAATCATCCGCGATGGGCGGACGACCATCGATGAAGTGATGCGCAATACGAAGGATGAGGAGGCGGGGTCGCGGTTTGAGGAGGCGGCGGTAACGGCCCAGACGCCGGCGGCGGAACTTGCGACGGCGGCGATCGCGCCGGCCATTGCGAATGCGGTTGCGCCGGCGGTGGTGATGGCGGTTGATGGTGCGGAGAGTTCGGGGAGCACTCAACATGGGCAGGATGCCCATGCCACTTTGAAGAAGAGTAAAGGCAAGGGTGGCAAATGAGCGTGTTCACTTATACGGCGATCGATCGCACGGGGAAGGAGCTTTCGGGCACGATCCCGGCCGAGAGCAAGGCGGCGGCGATGGATGAAGTCATCCGCCAGGGCATGTCGCCCTTGCGGATCGAAGAGAAATCGAGCGGGGCCGCGCCGGTGAAGAAGTCGGCCTCGACGCGGGTGCCGCAGTCGGCCGTGGAAGCGTTCACGCGCGAGCTGGCGAATCTGCTGTCGGCGGGGCTGCCGCTGTCGCGGGCGCTGAGCCTGCTGAAGCGCGAGGCGTCGAATCCGGGGGCGAAGAACGTGTGGGGGCAGGTTCACGATGATGTGGTGGGTGGGGTGTCGCTGGCCGATGCGCTGGCGAAATGGCCCAAGGTTTTTTCGACGGTTTACGTGGCCATGGTGCGTGCGGGCGAGGCGGGCGGCTTTCTGCATGTGGTGCTGCAGCAGATCGCGGATTTTCGTACCCGCGAGCAGGAGCTGCGCGGCAAGGTCAAGGCGGCGATGGTCTATCCGATCGCGCTGAGCTTCGTGGCGATCGGCGTGCTGATTTTTCTCCTGACATTTTTCATCCCGCGGTTTCAGACGCTCTTCGCGCAGTTCGGGGGGCAATTGCCGCTGCTGACGCGGATCATCGTCTCGCTGAGCAATGCCCTGACGCAATACGGCCTGTTCGTGGCGGTTGGCGTGGGGCTGGCCGTGTTTTTCATCCGCCGGTGGATGAAGAGCGAAAGGGGGAAGCGATTTTTCGAGCGATTTACCCTGCGCGTACCGGTGATCGGCAAGCTGGGGGCGCGGTTCGGGCTGGTGCGCTTCGCGCGAATGCTGGGAACGCTGGTGGGGGCGGGCGTTCCGCTGGTGGCTTCGCTGCGCGTGGCCAAGGAAGCGCTGGGAAACCAGACCCTGGCCGACAGCATCGGCAAGGCGATCGAGGAAGTGCAGCGCGGCTCAGCGCTGAGCAAGAGCCTCTCCGGCAATGCGATTTTGTTCCCGGCATCGGTCATCGAAATGATCGCGATCTCCGAAGAGACCGGCCGGCTGGACAAGGAACTGGTCCGCCTGGCGGCCGCGTACGAGGGCGAGCTCGATCGCGGCCTGCGCATGG
>JBBRTW010000217.1:0-11573 GCA_038244055.1 Tepidisphaerales bacterium
GCTCGGTTGATTTACACTCTGTCATGTCACGGCTCTTTCTGTTGGGGTTCCGCTTCTCGTGATAAGTCGCAGAATTACCAGCAGAAAGGCCGTGGCGCTACGCCTGGAGCGGCAGAAAATCTGAGCGATGGTGAGAAATGCGGGTTAGATGTAAAGAGTTAAAAGTTAAATTGCTCTGCTGAAATCCTCCGCTGATTAGCCGAAAGGGTCAGGAGCCGGGGGACGATTATCAGCGTATGGGGCATTCCTGGTGGCCGGCTCCTGACCCTGACGTGTGGATTTCAGCAGAGCAAAAGTTAAATGTTAAAAATGGGGGGGGAGATAATCCGGGACCCGGGGTGCCCAGATTGAAGTTTGTTCTGCGCCTTGGAGGGCGGGGGCGGGTTTGGGGTGAAAGTGCAAATGAAAAAATGGGGTCTTTTGGGGTCTTCTGGGGTGTTTTTCTGAAGGTTGCGGCGGGTGGGAGGGGGAGGCGCGCTGTTGGCCGCGGGTTGGGTTGGTTTGGCACGGGCGCGGTGGGTTTGATTGGGACGGGGCAGGTAGGATCGAGCGGCTGGGCGCGAGGAAGCGGTGGCGGCCGACTTGCATGTCCGCGGAGGTGGTGCATTGGGGGTTCGGACGCGCGGGGTGTGTGGATGGGCGCATGATGGCCTCCCTACGCACGAGCGGTGTCACGCTGGCGTGAGGTTGGGCGCGCACGGGGCTGGGATATTGGGGTGGGAATTGGGGATATTTTTTTATTTTTGGGGGGATCACCGGTGGCGCGGAGATGGCGCGCGGTGCGCACGGGGGATGTCAGATGGGCTTGGGGATTTCGGGTTGAGGGAGGATGTGACATTCAGATCGTGAGATAATCGGGTGGCCTACGGTTTTCGAATCGCCTCGCCAATTCCGTGGGCGACTACGCGCGTCTACGCCCACCTTACGAACTGCAACCGTAGTCTTGCTTTTGGCACGCCGGGAAAGACGGATTGAAGGGGTGGGTATTGGGCCGGGTTGATGGAGGGAAAGGGAATTGGGGGCGGGTGGGCGTTGAATGATTTGGAGATCGGAATGAACGGCGGGGCGGCGGGGACGCCAAGGTGGGAGTGCGAGGGCATTCGAGGTGGCGTGGTGAAAAGATTGGCGTGGGTGGGGGCGTTGCGTAGGCTGGCGTCGCCGGACGCGCTCGGCAAGCCGAGCGGCTAACATGAATCGAGAGTCGCGAGTTAGCCGATTCGCTTGCGGAGCGCGTCGGGGGGCGCGATGATTCGAGTTGACGATGCTTGGGGAGGGATGCCGTGTGCGGGTTGAGATTGAGGAGATGGCGCGGTTGGGAGATGATTTTATTTAGTTGTATTGCGCGATACAGTGGGTGATAACACGCCTCCTACAAACTTGGCCCATGCGTGCGTCAATGCTAAGAAATCAGGGATGCTGGAAACTGTCTTACTTCCAACCCAATTATCAGCTTGCGCGGGTCCGGCCTAACTTCAACAACATTCGGCAGCCGAATCTGAGTGGGAAGTGCGGTTCGAAATTCCTTAAGGCCTCCCGTAAGCCTTACCTGCTTAAGTCGATCTGCCGCCGCAGTGTTAAGGACAATCCCATAGTCGGATCTGACGCCAATAAGTCCCGTGTCATAAGCGCCGTGATGGAGCCGGCATAGGGCCAAGCCATTGGTAACGTCATCGTCCCCCCGCGGATCGGATACGGGCACGATGTGCGCTGCGTCAACCAATTTAAGTGCAGTTCCGCAAACAGCGCAACGATTGCCATAGGCTTGCAGAACTAGCGGTCGAAAACGTGCATCGCGAAACGCTCGAATGATCTCAATGAGTTGGACTCGACGCGTGAGCTGCTCAGGCGATGTTGACGCTTCCACCAACCCGCTTTCCTCCTCGGGGGTCGCATCGACTAGCCCCGCGACCTCTATCGCATCCTCGTCGGCGTCATGCAGAAGCTGTCCGTCTTGGACGTACCACAGCAGAAAGTCCGATCTGACTGCTACAACAACTTCGCGCCCTTCGCTCGACGGGCGCAACTGTGTCGCCAACCCATTATGCCCGGCAGTTTCCAGCGTGTTAAGGGTCGTTTGAAAACTGGGTGATCGGAGTGAAAAGCGGGTATGTCGCCTCGCGTCCCAAAAGGCCCACACCTCCGTCTCTTCGCTCCAGCCTCCCACAATCGTTCGTATTCCCGGATTTAGTGGAAACGGAGAAGCGTTTGTGATTTGAATCCGCCGTTCCTTCGCGGGCCTAGTGCCAGGCGGGCCACCACCCGGAGTGATCGTCCACAAATAGATTATGCAGTCCGTGGTCTTGTCACCGCTGACGATCCGCAGCTCGGCTGGCTTTCGGCCATCGCCAGTCACCAGAACGGTTGCGCCAAACCGCTCCATTGTGGCGGTGAACATCTCCAAAAGTCGGACAAACGGAATTCCTGGCACAATCATTCCCCTAGCAGGGTCGCAGCTTCACTTGTCTTTAACTTCCGTGATTGACGCGCAGATTTCTTCGCGGGCGATTTCACTGGATCAAACCTTGCAATTGAGCCCTCCAGATATTCCACTCGCATTTCGCAGGATATCCATCGCCTACCGCTTCGCTCGCTCACTGCGCCAGTGACGTTACTCCCGGCGAAGGGATCAACAACTAGGTCTTTTTCGTCGGTTAGGAAGTCCACGAAGAACTGAACAAGAGATTCCGGGTATCGCGCCGGGTGCGGCTTGATTCCAAGCTCCTTGCACCGGCGGAGGTAGTAACTGTTCGATTCGGTGTTCGCGATTTCCAATAGATTTGGTGGGATCGCGCCGCCGTTGTCGCGCTGAAATGTCTCTGAAATATCATGCCCAGACGGACGCTTCTTAGCCGTATATCCCCTACGAATCAAATCAAGCATACTGTCACTGTATGGCCGGAGTATTTTCCTATTATCAGCCTTCGGAAATTGTTGTTTTCCGAACCACCAGATCATGTTTACCGCATCTTTTACCCTGATTCTTCGAATCGTAACCCACTCCGCCGGGGTCGGTAGTTTGGCGGGGTTGTACCAATAGAATTCCTGCGCGACATAGAACTCTTTTGCGAGGCGAACGGCCAGCTCGAAGTGGTACAGGCTCCGTACGGGGGCGCCCGGGACCCATGAACCTCCAATGTCCAGCACAAAGCTTCCCGTCGGCTTCAGAATTCGCTTGATTTCCAAGCAAAACGGCATGAACCATTCCAAGTACCGTTCCACCGGTTCATTCCCGTATTCCTTCTTGCGAGTCAGCGCAAACGGTGGCGATGTCATCACTAAGTCGACGGAAGCGCTCGGCAGTGCGCTCTACATGAGCAGCGAGTCACCGAGCAAAGCAGCACCATTGTCGGTGCTGTAGTGTGGATTAAATCGGTTCAGCCCAAGCTCTTTACCCCACCGTAAGCCTGGCGCAAACGCTTTGTTCGTGATCATTCGGCTCCGTCCCGGTTGAACTTACGGAACTCTAGCGTGTTGGTCTATTTCTGTCGAGGCAATGCTCGGCAAATGTCACCGAGAGCAGCGGGGTTTCAGCTTTTAAGGCGTCCCAAAATAAAACCGGCAGGCCATTGGGCCTGCCGGTTCCTCGTTGGATTCTCTAACTCAATTTGCAGGCGAGACGCCCGCACCACAAAGCGATCAGACTTCCTTCATCTGCTTGATATAGCCGAGGAAGTTGGTGTGATCGCCTTTGTAACCGGGGAAGCAGTTGTTGGTGAACGGGTCGAAGTGGAACAGGCGGGTGACCGATTCGGCGAAGACGTTGCGGTAATCGGTGTGGACGGGCTGGTAGCGGCCGCCGGCGAGGTCTTCGAGACCCTTGTGGATGCCGTAGAACTTGCCGCCCTGCATCATGTTGCCCATGGCGAGCATGAAGCCGCCGCGGCCGTGATCGGTGCCTTGGGAGCCGTTTTCGTGGGCGGTGCGGCCGAACTCGGACATGACCAGGACCATGACCTTATCCATGCGCTTGCCGAGGTCCTCGCGGAAGGCGAGAAGGCAGTCGGACAGATTCTTGAGCATTTTGGTGTGGTTGCCATCAGCGCCGCCCTGGCCGCGGTGGGTGTCCCAGCCGCCGAGGTCCGCCTGGGCGACTTCGAGGCCGACGTTGGCCTTGATGACCTTGGCGATGACCTGGAGCTGGTGGCCGAGGCCGCCGCCGGGATAGCGGCCTTCGGTGCGCTGAGCCATGGCCAGATCGAGGGCCTTGATGCGGCTGACGGCGTTGGTGCCGGACATGGTGATGATGTCGCGGGTCATGTCGGCGGTCATGAGCTTGGGATCGGAGGAGTTGGCGGGGCGCGAATCGAGGCGCGATCCGCTGACCGGGCCGGCGCCTTCGCGGGCAGTCATGTTCTCCATGTTCTGCGGGGCGTAGAGATCGGCGAAGAGATCCATGTGCTCGGTGTGGTTGTCGCCGGCGAGAACGGGATAATCGCCGCGGAGAGCGCGGGGGAGCAGGCTCTGGGCGGAGAGGCCGCGGAGCGGCGCATCGAAGGGCTTCTTGGAGGCTTCGAGATAGCGATTGAGCCAGCCGGAGCTGACCTTGGCATTGCCGGGCGCGCCGCGTTCCATGTAATCCTGGGCGGAGAAGTGGGAACGGGTATCGTGGGGCGAGCCGACGTTGACGATGGGGACGATGATCCCTTCCTTGTAGAGGGGAACCAGGCCCGCCATGCCGGGATTGAACGCCCAGTACGGGTCCTTGTCGAGCATGGCCAGACCGGCCTCGCCCTTCTTGCCCTTCTCGGTCAGGCCGATGGTGGGGCGGAGCTTGTAGTATTCAGGATCGCCGTAGGGGACCAGCGCGTTCATGGCATCAGCGCCGCCGCGGAGGAAGATGGTGACCAGCGTGGGACGCTGCTTCTCTTCGCCGCCGGTCTCGATCGGGCTGGACTTGTCGCCGAGGCCGGACTTGCCGATCGCGCCGAGCTTTTCATCGGCGGCCTGCTCCATCTTGTTCTTGTTGGAGCCGAGGTTGAACGGAGCATCGGCCCCGCGAACGAATTGGTCGGCCGTCAGGAAGCCGGCCGAGCCGGCCATGATGACCAGGCCCGATGACTTGAGGAAGTCACGACGAGTAGAATCCACGGTAGCCTCCGAAGAGTAAGAGAATCCGGGGTGAGTATAACACCAACGATGTCTGATTTATAAACAATTACCGAAATTTATCGGCAAGTGAGGCATCTATGCGACACTTGCAAACGGTTACAAGCGGCAGGCGGGACGCCTGCACCACAAACGGGCACAAAGTTATTGTTGTTGGAACGAGGGAGAGCCCATGAGAACGGACATGATCTCCTCGGTCTTGCCGGCCTGGGCCGACTTGCGGATGGTATCGAGGGTACGGGTGCCCACCTCGGACCCGATGAGCGTATCGATCATCTTGTCAATCAAGGCTTCATCCTTCAAACCGGCGAAGGACTTGGTGAAGTCGGCGGAGGGTTTGACGCCGGCGATCCGGCCGGTCAGGAGCTTCCAGGAGTAGTCCCAGCGGCTGGTGAGGACGCCGGCATCGCGCCAGGCTTCGGCCTGATCGTAGTAGCCTGTCGGGTCTTTGCTGTTATAGACGGGCTGGCCCATCTTATTGAGAACGTCGAGAGTGGGCTTGGCATCATCGATTGTCGCATCGGTGATGCGGAGGGCGGAGGTGGTGAACTCGAAGGGAGTCTTAAACTTGGCGCGGTAATTGGCGCGCTGGAAGAATTCGGGCGAGTTGATGATGGCGGAGTAGACGCGGAGGAGATCGCCATCCGAAGAACGGAAGACGCCGGCGATCTTGGAGACCAGCGAGGGCGGGGGATTGTCGTTGACGAGGTAGCGGCAGAGCTTGAAGGCGATGAAGTCGGCCGTGCCGCGATGGGTGGCCAGGGTGTAGAGGGCGAGTTCGCCGCCATCGTAGCCGGGCTTGATCTGCATGCCGAGCCAGTTCTTCGGGCCGGGCTGATGCCAGTTGGAATTGAACTCGAACTTGTAGTTCTTGTCGTAGGTCCAGCCGGTGAGGATCTTGGAGAGCTCGAGCACATCGGTTTCGTTGTAGAAGCGATCGACGCCGAGGGTGTGGAGCTCCATCACTTCGCGGGCGTAGTTCTCGTTCCAGTTGTTGGCGCGGGACTTGAAGTTGTCGAGGTACTCCAGCATGGCCGGGTGGGTGGCCGAGGCGAAGAGCATCATTTTGAACTTGCCGAAGACATTGCCGCGGATGACCTTTTCCTCGTAGTCGGGAACGGTGTAGGCGCGCTGGGTTTCATCGTTATCGGGGACGTCGACGCAGAAGTGATTGCGCCAAAACTCGCACATGACTTCCTTGAACTGGCGGTTGGAAAGAGTGGCGCGGGTGAGGACGGACTCCCGGAATTCAGTGCGGAATTCCTTCTGCTTCTCGCGCTTGGCATCCATGGTGACGGCTTCACCGGCCAGTTCAGACATGGTCTTCTTGAGGATCGGGAATTTCTTTGCGACCAGAGCATCGAGCTTGGAATCATCGATCTTGTGGGGGTCGGGGTCCATCTGGTTTTTGACCCACTTCTCCCAGCCGCCGGCTTTGACGGTGTCATCGATATCGTTCGGGCGCGGGCCGAACGCCAGGCGGTTGAAAATATGGACGACCTTCTCGCGGTCCGACAGGGGCGGACCGACGAGGGTCACGGTGTCGGGGGTCTTGAGCGACTCGGCGATCGCGCCGCCTTCGAGCTCGGCGATGCGGATGCGGACGAGCTGCTCCTGGGTCATCTTGCCCTTCCTGCGGAGGGCGGGATCGTTCTGATCGATCTCATCGGCGGCTCGGCCGGTGGGGATGAAGGCGGCCAGCGCCAGGGCGCAGGTCGCGCCGAGGAGAATTCGAGTCCAGAGTTTTGCGTTTCGCATCGTTGTGCTCCCTCGGGGGTATCGGGGTGTCACTCTTAGTTGCGCCAGTGGCCCTTGCGGGTACACCGGCCGATCAAACTGCGGCGGATTGAGGCCTAATCTTTGACTTCAGGCTGAACCACATCGTCAGCGCCGATGAGAATCCGGCGCTCGATGTCTTTGTCGTAGACTTTCTTAAGCTCGGCCAAAAACGGCTTGGGGCCGCCTTTGAGGTATTTGGCCTCGCCGATTTTCTGACCTTTGGGATTGACCAGGACCACGTACGGATACCCGCGTATGCCGTAGAGGTCGGCCTGAGATCGATTCTGGTCGTCCAGCCACTTGGGCCGCTCGACGCCCTTAGTGTAATCGAGCCGCACGAATACAAAAGCGAAAAATGGCCAGGTGGAAAATTCTTCCTTCTGGAAGATTTCTTCCTCGATTTTCTTGCAGAATTCCGAGCCATCCGTGAAGTAGAGGAACATTTCCCGCTTGTTCTGCTGGGAAAGAATGGCGCGGGCGAGGCGGACATCGTTGAGCCAGTCGGTCCCCTTATAGGCGATCAGGGGAAGATCCCTGGTGAGCCGGGTCATCATCGGGGCCATGTCGTTGGCATTGAACGCCAGGGCGCGGGAACGGAAGGTCTCTTCGCCCGGAACGTACATGATGAGCTGGGCATCCGCCGGGCCGAGCTTGAACTTCAGGATCATCTCGTTCAGCAGCGCGCCATCGGCCGTCTTTTCCAATGAATCGGACCACTTGGCGCGGATGAAGCTGACGTTGATGTTGCACCAGCGGATGAAGCGCTGGTTCTGCACGAGCTTGTCGGCCTCCAGCAGCATCGGAGTCGGCGGCTTGATCGGATCGGGCTTGGTCAAAAGCAGCAGGACCGGAAGCTTGTGGGCTTTAGCGTTGGCGTTGGCGGCCTCGATCGAAGGCTGAACGACAAGCTTCTCGGTTTCGGGGCGGTTCTTGACGATGCCATCGAGAAAATCGATGGCGGCCTGGGGATGGCCCACCGGCTCGCTGGGGAGAAGCTTGAGATTTTCGTAGGTAGCGCGGGCGACCACTTCGCCATCGGCATCGAGCAGGAGGAAAGTGGGGACAACCGAAACCTGATAGCGTACCTTCAGATCTTCGTTCTGCTTTTTGAAGAGATCCTGGCGGGTATTGCCGGGGAAATCGGCATTGAAGATGATGACGTTCTTGTCCGCCCAATTCGCGAAATTGTCGGAAGAAAGAACTTCCTTCTGGAGCTTCTTGCCCCATTCATCCCAATCCGAACCGGAAAAATAGGCGAGGATGAGACGATCCGCCTTTTTTGCATACTTACAGGCGGCATCGAAGTTCTTGTTCCAAGTGACCGGCTTGGCGGCCAGCGCGGAATTGGGGCATGCGGCGCATGCGATTAGCGTCAGCGCGGCCAGCAGAACACAACGTGGGTGCCAAATCAGGGTGCGGATCATAAGGCTCGCGAACGTAGCGCAAGGGGGAGAGGGCAAACGATTGAACAGGGCGACAAGACGCCGCCCTGTTCCGCTTATCGGCTTTGAACACTCGGCATCTTACCCGGTTTTGAGTCAGTATATCGTCGGATTGCCTTGCGCCAATCCTAATCTGGCGCAAGCCCGCCATCAATACATTACCCATTTTAACAGGGTTATCGGACTTCTGCACTGAACATGTCCACCAAACCAACGGGCCGGGTCCGGGATTATTTCGATTTTGTGGAGGGTTACTTCAAGGAATGACGGATCATGAGCGTGTTACGCCAGGGAGCGTGGGCTGTTGCGGCGCAGGGATTGGGTGAGAAGGGTCGCCGTAATTCGCAAAGGCGGTTGGGCGGACCGTTTGAAAATTGCTCAATCTTCGAAATCGCCTCGCACGGGCGGGACGCCCGTGTCACGGGAGGCCTATTCGTGGAAAGTCGGATCGCCGAGTTCCTTGAAGGAGAAATGCGCGAAGACGCGGCGGCCGTCGAAGTCCATGACGCGGAGGTCATCTTCCTGCTTGAGGTCGTTCATGACCATCTCGTAGTGCTTGCCGTAGCGCTGGCGGACTTTCTCCACCGGCACTTCGAAGGCGATGTATTTTTCGATTCCCTTGGCGCTGAGTTTTTGCACCAGCGGCCCTTTGGTGAGCGAATCGTAAGAGGTGAGGATGAGAACGGGGCCTGAGCCCGTGATGAAGATGCCGGCTTTCATAGGTTGTCTCCGATGTGTGTTACTCGCCTTATGGTATCCACATTGCGGAGTCGATCACGGCGCAATCGGAAAGGATTGGGCGAACTCGCATGGGGCGGGTGCGATACGGGAATGGGAGTCGTTACGACCCATTACGAGAAAGGGTCGGGAGCCGGGGATCGGTCATCGGCGAATGCGGCGTTTGGGGTGGCCGGTGCCCGACTCTGAGCGAGGTTCGTGGAATTGCACCTGATTATTAATTGCGCGCCGGCGCTTCCATCGCGGCGAGTTTGACTCCCAACTGGTCGGCGATTTTTCGCACGAAGGGCTGGTGCTTGGCCGGGGTGTGATCGTGCCATCGCTGCAGATATTGAGGGAAAGTCTCGCCGGCGGCGGGGCGCTCTTCGTTGAGATGATTCAGGGCGGCCCAGGAATCGGGGGAGGCTTCGAAGAGGGGAAGCAGCGCGATGGCGACGGCGGTATTCTTCGGGCGGTCTTCGGGGTTCTTGCGCATGGTGGCGATGTTCTCGGCCAGCCATTTGGAAAGCACGGTGCCTTCGGGAAGCATGCTCTCCTTGATTCGCTTATCCGCGTATTCGGTCAGTTTCGTCGCATAGGATTGCCAGTTCTTGTAGGGGGCATCGGTTTTCCAGGTCGTTCCCATCTGGCGAAGGACGAAGAGCGAGGCGGTTTCGCAGATGGTTTCCTCGAACCACTGGTTGGAGCGATCCCCTTCGCGGTACTGGCAGAGGATGTGGCAAAGTTCGTGGGCAAACTGATAGGCGTACTGGGACCAGTAGGTATCGCCGGTGTTGAGCTTGACGCGGATGAAGCCGTCGGCCGTGCGCTGGTAGAGGGTGATCGGCCCGCCTTTGGGGGCGATGCGGAGGGGCTCGACCTTGACGCCGGGAAAACGGGAGAGGAGCTCGCGCGAAGTGGATTTGAGGATGGCGCGGACATCGTTTTGGCCGGCCTCGCCCCAGCCGTCTTTGTCGATTTCGAAGCGGAGTTGCGGGATGGCCTGTTGACGCTCATCGGCGCGGACCCAATGGGAGAGAGTGAGCAGACCGAGTGCGCAAATCAGAAGGTCGCGGGTCATGGGGAAATCCTCGGAGAGTTACCACAGGCGATCACGTTTCGGGCTGAATCGGGCCAACCGACCTCTTGTACGGCGGCTAAGCGAATAATGTTGTGCTGGCGGCACTCCCTACAGGCGGATGGCAGAAGCACCGATCGATGGTACGGCCCATCCCCCTTATGCGGCCCCACGGGTAAGGCCCGGAGGCCTTACCCATGCCACCCAGCGGCACCAGACGTCTTGACAACGGCGCTGGGTCGGAATAGGTAATTCGAGCGTCGCGGGAGTGGCGACGCTTTCGATCACCGGGAGAGATTGTGGCCTGTTTCGGGACCCAGGGCTTTGGGTCGCGGCACCGCCGTCGATTGTCGCAAGCGAGCGAGGAATTAAAACATGATATCGGTTCAGCAATTGACCAAGGCATACGGCCACGTGCTGGCCGTGGACCGGATCAGCTTCGAGGTGAGCAAGGGGCAGATCGTCGGCTTCCTCGGGCCCAACGGCGCGGGAAAATCGACGACGCTCAAGATGCTGACCTGCTACCTCCCCCCGACCGGCGGGACGGCCACGGTGAACGGCTTCGACATTTTCCATCAATCGCACGAGGTGCGGGAGAATCTCGGCTACCTTCCCGAAAATACGCCGCTCTATACCGAAATGCAGGTGGAGGAGTATCTCCAGTTCCGAGGCCGATTGCGGGGGATGGACCGGGCCAGCCGCCGCAAACGCATCGATTACGTCGTCGAGCGCTGCTGGCTGAAGGCGGTGCAAAAGCGGGTGATCGGGCATCTATCCAAGGGGTACCGGCAGCGGGTGGGACTGGCCGATGCGCTCCTGCATGACCCGGCCGTTCTGATTCTCGACGAGCCGACGGTCGGCCTGGATCCCACCCAGATTCGCGAGACGCGCAAGCTCGTCAAAGATCTCGGCGGGGATCACACGGTTCTGCTTTCAACCCATATTCTGCCGGAAGTCGAGGCCATCTGCGATCGCGCGGTGGTGATCGCCGGCGGGCGGATTGTGGCCCAGGGCACACCTGAAGAGCTTCGGGCCAGCCGGCGCATGCAGGCGCGGGTGCTCGTGGAATGCAAAGGGCCATCGAAGGAAGTCGAAGGCGCGCTCTCGCGCGTCAGCGGCGTTTCGCGCGTGGAGCTGATGCCGGGCCAGAGCGAGGGCGGGTTCTCGACTTTCGCGCTGCGATCCAAGGAGAGCCAGGATGTGCGCGAGGAAGTCGCCGGCACGGTGATGCGGCATGGATGGCCATTGCGGGAGATTCGCCTGGAGCATGCGACATTGGAAGAATTCTTCGTGCAGGTGACGGCGCAGCAGGCGGTGGCCAAAGCGGAGGCGTGAGGAGTGAGGCGAGTTGCTAGTTGTTAGTTGCGAGTTGCTGGTGAAGATGCAGACGAGGACACAACCAGCAACTGACGACTAACTACTAGCAACTGACAACTAGCAACTAACAACTA
>JBBRTW010000218.1:0-11545 GCA_038244055.1 Tepidisphaerales bacterium
CGATTGTTGCCAGGGGTTTTAACCCCTGGACCCCGGCCTCTCTTACCCACGTCTTCGCCCGGAGGGCGGTCGATTGTTGCCAGGGGTTTTAACCCCTGGACCCCGGCCTCCCTTACCCACGTCTTCGCCCGGAGGGCGGGCGATTGTTGCCAGGGGTTTTAACCCCTGGACCCCGGCCCCGATGACCAAGTGATGCACGCCACCGCGCCCTTCGTCCGCCACTCCCTCCCTGCCCACCTCCCCATGGTAGGATAAAGGATCGATGAAACGCCTCCTCTCCAACCTCGCCGCCATCCTCTCCCTGCTGCTGTGCATCGGCGTCTGCGTCCTCTGGGTGCGCGGCCGCGGCGGCTCGGATCAAGCGGCCTGGACCTACGACCGCTGGCTACCCGATGGCGGCGCGGCCAGCACCCAGATCACGCTCAGCTCCGAAAAGCGCCTGTGGCTGGGCATCTACTGGGGGCAGGTCGGCCCGCCCAATGGCCAGCTCGTCTGGGGCTACTACCTCAACGCCGATCAAAGCGGCGGCCATCCCCGACTCCGCTTCAGCCGCGCGCCCTACCACCCCTGGGAAATCTCCGGCCTGATCGACCCCGATCGCGGCGCATCCGGATGGGGCCCCTTGCGCTGGTCCACCTCCAGCCGCTCCAGGCCAAAGGATGGCGATGATTCCCGCAGCATCACCCTGGGCATCTCCCACTGGCTGGCCGCCCTGCTCCTGGCCATCGGGCCGACCCTTCGATTCAAGACCCTGCGCCGCCAGCGCCGCATTCGCAGGGTCGGTCTGTGCCCCAAATGCGGCTACGATCTCCGCGCCACCCCCGACCCCGCCGGCCCGCGCCTGGCGGTATGTCCGGAGTGCGGAAGAGGAGGGTGAGGGTCCGACGATGTGAATGTCCCAAAACTCAACGGTTCAAACATGGGCACGATGCCCATGCTACGAGACGGGATTTGCGATCGGGCGGCGGTGGGCCTATTGTTACAGCGTGTCCGAATCAAAAAACAATTTGTCGACCCGCGGCGCTGTTGATCGGGCCAATGACGTGATCGATCTGGTGGTGCCCGTCACCGGCAACGATCATTCGCGCGGGCGCGCCGATGCCCCGGTGACATTGGTCGAGTATGGGGATTACGAATGCCCCGATTGCTTCAATGCCGAGCCGGTGGTGGCCGAGTTGCGCAATCGCATGGGCGATCGCCTGCGCGCGGTCTTCCGCCATTTCGCGCGGAACTCGGTGCATCCGCGCTCCAGCGCCGCCGCCGCCGCGGCCGAGGCGGCCGGGATACAGAACCGTTTCTGGGAAATGCACGAAGCGCTCTTCCGCCATCAGCGCGAGCTCGCCGATCTCGATCTGACCCATCTCGCCCTGACCCTCGGCCTTGAGGTCTACCAGTTCCAGAGCGACCTCGAATCCCCGGCCGTCGCGCGGCGCGTCCGTAACGATTATGAAACCGCGGTCCTCAGCGGCGTGAAAGGAACGCCGACGTTTTTCATCAACGGGCGACGGTATCGAGGGAAGGCGGAAGTGGACGGGATGATGGGGGCGCTTTCCGAATGACGTCGCCTCACCCCCACTTCTTCGCCAACTCCTCCAACCCCGCATTCTTCAAATCCCCCGGCGTCATGCACGGACGCAGTTTGACCACCGCGTCGAACGTCAGGAACCACGGCTCGGCCAGCGCGGGAATCTGCGCGGCGTCTTTCAGATCGACGACGAGCACGGCCGTGCGAACGCCATTATCCTCGATAAAATAGGCCGCTTCAGGCTTGATGGCCTCGAGGATCTTCGCGATCTTCGCCCCGGCCGTGCCATCGCGGCAGGCGGCGTTGAATTTTTCCGTGGACATCGCCGCCGTGAAGAGCATGCGCATAACGAATCCCTGGGTTGGAGGTAAGCCAATTGAATTGCCGCGAGTCTATCGCGGCAAAGGGGTCATGCAAACAAAAAAGTGAATTGATCGATCGAGTGCTGCGGTCATGCTTCGCGGCATGGGTGCAAGCAGGACAACCATCCCCCCTCCCGCGCCGCCTCCTCCCCCAAGTGCGCCGCCCATCCCCGGTGATCCCCCATCGCGCGCTTCAGTAAACCACCACAAACCCCTCCGCAGTTCCCGCCGCGGCCGGCATGCTCCAGGCCGGCATATCCCGCTGCGCACCCGCTGCCCCCTCAATCACCTTCATTTCACTGCTGAGCAACTGCCACTTCACCACGCCCCCCTTCTTCCAAGCCGTCCCCTCATCCCACGCCATCAGGATCGTCCCATTCGCGCCCACCGCGAGGGTCGGATGCTTCCGCGTCCCCGCCCGGCCCGGCGGCGCAACCGGCTCATTCTTCGCCTTGCTCACATCCGCCACAAACACATTGCCGCCGATCTCCCACGCCGCCAGCACCTTCTCCCCCGCCGCCGCGAACGATGCCGTGCTCATCGGGCAGGTTTTGCCCACCCATTCGGCCGCCTTCATCGGCGCGCCGGTAATCTGATCGGATTTGCCATTGACGATATAAATATCGCGCGTCGCCTCGTTCGCCCCGCGATAGAGCGTCCACAGCCGCCCGGCCGGATCGGCGTAAATCTTCATCGCGCAGCACCCGCAGGCCCCCGTCGCCTCCGATGCCCCGGCCGTCTCCGCCGCGAACGTCTTCCCCTCATCTTTCGACATCGACACCCACACCGCCCGGTTCATCTCCCCCTTCTTCCCCGGCGTCGGCGCGTGCCAGGCCACATACACATTCCCGGCCGAATCCGCCGCCACCGATCCCCCGCCATCCAGCCCCGGATGCGCCGCGATCATGTTCCGCTGCGCCTCGAATCCCTCGCCCGCATCATTCATCCGCGCGTACAGCATCGGCGTCGATTCCCCCGGCCCGCGCGGCATCGCCTTGTCCGTTCCCATCCACGCCACATGCGCCCGATCCTTCTTCCCCAGCGCGAGCTGCGCCCCCCGCACCGTCCCCACCATCAGCGCCGCCCCCGGCTCTGAATTCACCCGAATCGCCGCCGACCACGTCTTGCCCCCATCGGCCGAAGTTCGATAGTTCACATCCGCCGCCCGCTCATCGCCAGTCAGATAAACCAGATGCAACCGCCCATCGGCGCCCCGCGCCATCTGCGGCTGAATCCCATTATCCGGACAGCGAACCACCGTAACCTTCGCCGGCGCGTCGGCCGCATGGCAGGGGGCGGTCATCGCAATCGCCAGAATCATCAGCGCGAGGTATTTCATGCGGCGTATCTTAATTCACGGGTATTGGGTTGGATAGGCCAAGGGCGCGGTCGCAATGCGTGTAGAATAACGTCATGCTAACCTTGGGGTACGCGCGTCCGGGCACGATCAATCGGCGGGAGCCGTGGGGTCCGATTCTCTTTTGGCCTTCGCGAAGAACGATGCTGCTGACCCTTCTCGCGGCCGCGGCATGGGTGTGGGTCTGGATGCGGCCGGGGGCTTGGAGGGTCAATGCGGAGGTTGAAGTAACCGCTGATTCGAGTTCCAACGGTGCATGGCGAATCCAATTTACCCCGACGAGCCGACTGCTCGTACTTGGGCCGACCGGAAAGCTCATCGATCCGCAAACGAAATGCACGAAGAGGAATGAGCCAAAGGAGTTACAGTCCAAAAGTTGGTAAATGACGAACTGCACGTTGCGAAAAATACATTTCTACTCTTCTCTCCGGTCTTCTTCGTGCCCTTCGTGTTTTTCGTGGTTCATCTGAATTATTCGAGCTAATCCAGCTTCTCCGGATCGATCCGAATATCCGTCTCCCCCGCCGCCTTCTTCTCCGCGTATTTTCTCACCCACGTCTCCCAGCTCTTCCCCGCCGCCGTATCCCGGCCGGTGAATGCCAGCGCCGCGATCTGGTCGTAGTCTATCGCCCGCTTCTCATCCGCATTCTTCGGGAACAGCCGTACATAACAATCCGCCAGCGTCCGCCCATCGCTCTTGCGATCGAAGATATACCCTTCAACTTTCTCCCCCGACTTCAGCGTCAGCGTCACATCCCCCCGATAATCGAACGCCTTCTCCAGCGCCTGCCGAATCTCCTCATCGCCCGCCAGCGCGGGAATCCACCCTTCGAGGTTTTCGCGCGGCGCGGGCGGGGCGAGCTCCGCGTCGGCCGGTGGAATGGCGGTCGCCGGCGGGGTCACGAGTGAACCGCCTCGGGCTCGGACTTGCCCGCACGGACATTGAGCTGCACCAGCGCGCCGCCCTGTGCCGGCCCGGCCGATTCCTCCGCCAAATCCTCGCGGCGATTGCGCTTGAAGATCATCGATCTAACCGTTGCCCACATCCCGCGCACGCCCGAAAAAGTATGATCCACCGCCGTCGCCTCGTACCCGCTATGCACCATGCAGTTGGCGCACTTGGGATTGCCGCTGGCCTGCCCGTAGCGCTCCCAGCCGGTCGACTCCATCAATTCCGCGAACGTATCGGCGTACCCATCCTGCAGCAGGTAACACGGCTTCTGCCAGCCGAAAATATTGTAAGTCGGCATCCCCCAGGGCGTGCATTCGTACTCGCGCTTGCCCATCAGGAATTCCAGAAACAGCGGGCTCTGATTGAAGACCCAGCTCTTCTTGCGATTGCTGAGAATGCGCGCAAACAGCCGTTTGGTGCGCCCCTTGCCCAGGAAATGCTTCTGGTCCGGCGCTTTATCGTAGCTGTAGCCGGGCGAGAGCATCATCCCCTCCACCCCCAGCCCCATCATCTCATCGAAGAACCCGCGCACGCTCTGGGCATCCGCGCCATCGAAGAGCGTCGTGTTGGTCGTCACCCGGAATCCCTTGGCCACCGCCTCCTTGATCGCCTCGGCCGCGATGTCGTACCCCCCCTCCCGGCAGACCGCGAAATCGTGGTGATCGCGCTGACCATCCATGTGAACGCTGAACGTCAGGTACTTGGTCGGCTTGAAGAGATGCAGCTTCTCCTTCAGCAGTAGCGCGTTCGTGCATAGATAGATGTACTTCTTCCGCGCCACCAGCCCCTCGACGATCTTCTCGATCTCCGGATGCAGCAGCGGCTCGCCGCCGGGAATGCTCACGATCGGCGCACCGCATTCATCGACCGCCGCAAAGCACTGCTCGGGCGTGAGCTGCTTCTTGAGAATGTGGGCCGGGTACTGAATCTTCCCGCACCCCGCGCACGCCAGATTGCACCGGAACAGCGGCTCCAGCATCAAGACCAGCGGGTAGCGCTTCCGCCGCCGCAGCTTCTGCCGCAGCACGTAAGTCGCCACCGTCCACATCTGCGAAATCGGAACGCCCATGAAACCTTTCAGAGTTAATTAACCGCGAAGGCACGAAGACACGAAGAGGAAATCAAAACGGAAATGGAAGATAGCGCATTGAAAGCCATTTCTGAGCTTCCGTTGAATGGCGCGCAATCCGTTTGCATCTTCTCTATCCTCAATCTTCCATTTTCGATCCTATCTCTTTTTCTTCGTGCCTTAGTGCCTTCGTGGTTCAATCTCTTCGCATACTCCCAACGAGGATAGTCGGCCCATCGCCGGTTGCCAAATGAAAATGAGCATGAATTTGCGTTCTTTTGGTCACCGCCGATGGGTGAGCGCGCCCGCGCCATTTTTTCCCCGAATGTTGTTGGCCGCCGTCCAGGCGTGCGGATCGGATTCCAGCAGCTTGATCAAGGCGCTGGTGGAAATCCCCAGGTTCGCCGCGACGGCCGCCGGATTGCCCGACAGCGCCTCCAGCAAATCCAGCGCCAGCCCAATCGCCGCAGGGTATAACGGATGATGCCCCGACACTTCCAGCCGACTCTGCCGGCGGATCGTCAGCAGCCAGTCCGGCGGCTCGAACCGCAAAAGCTCGACCGCCTCGCGCACTTCGATCGCCAGTTTCAGCCGCATCCGATGCAAGGCGCGCTTCTGATTCTCCATCAGCGAGCGCGCTTCGGTGGCCGTGACCAGCAGCCCGGTCCCCAGGTGGGCCAGGCGAACCGCGTTGGAGGTCTTATTCCGCTTCTGCCCGCCCGGCCCCGAACCGCGGTAGCGGTCCTCGCGGCATTGGGCCAGGAGCTGTTCATCGGTAAGAAAACGCAGCGACCCCATTTCACTCACCTCCCGTCGTGTGTCAATTCCAATTCATCCAATCGCAGATTATTCACCACGAAAAACACGAAATGCACGAAGAGGAATGAGCCGCAGGGCAATCGCATGTCAATCCTATCGCATCGATTTCGGATTGTGGATTGCAGATTGCGGATTGAAGACCGCATTTCAATCCGCAATCCACAATCCGAAATCCGCAATTGCTGCCCATCTCATGCCATATGCGATTGCCCTGGAATGAGCCGCAGGACTTACAGTCAAAAGGTCGGCAAACGGCGACCGCACGTTGCGCAAACCACATTTCTACTCTGTCTTCTTCGTGCCCTTCGTGTTTTTCGTGGTTCATCTGAATTATTCGGGCTATCCCTTCACCCGCACCAGCAGCACCGGCACATCCACCTGATGCTGCACCCGGTGCGCCGTCGTGCCCAGAAACATATCCGCGAAAAAGCGATGCCCGTGCGTGCTCATGGCCACCAGGTCGCATTGCCTCTGCCTCACCCATTTGATGATCTCCGAAGGCGGGTCGCCGTAAACAAGCTCGGCCTCGGCCGGGATCCCATCGGCTTCGAGCTCCTTGCGCACCGATTCGAGATAGGCGCGATCCTCGGTGATTTCCGCGCTCACCGCATCCGGGCCGTACATGCGCGCCGCCCAGCCATCGGCCACATGCAGCAGCACCACCCGGCTGTTGAACTTGTGCGCCAGCGGGCGCACGTGATCGAGAATCGTGCGGTCGGCCGGCGTCGCATCGAGCGTCACCAGAATCTTCTGCCACATGGCGAATCCTTCCGGGCGGAATTACTTGAACGCGGGGAGCAGTATACCGGTGATCAGATAGTACACATCCAGCGTGGTGATCAGAATGCAGGAAGTCCACCCCGCGATCAGCAGGAATTTCCCGTTGGCGAATTTGCCCATCCGCGCTCTCGAACTCGTGAATTGCAGCAGTGGGACCATCGCGAAGGGCAACTGGATGCCGAGTACCACCTGGCTGAGCGTCAGCAGGTCATTGACGCTGTCCTCCCCGCGCAATCCGATCACCAGGATCGCCGGGATGATCGCCGCCAGGCGGGTGATCATTCGCCTCACCCATGGCCGCATCCGCCAGCGCATGAACCCTTCCATCACCACCTGCCCCGCGAGCGTGCCGGTGACGGTGCTGCTTTGCCCGCTGGCCAATAGCGCAATCGCGAAGAGCACGCTCGCCGCCGCCGTGCCAAGCAATGGCGAGAGGGTCAGATACGCGCCCTGGATCCAGTCCTCGTTGATCGGCCGGCCATCGGGGAAGGTCAGATCCGACCTTCCATAAAAAGTGATGGCCGCCAGCACCATGATCGAGGCATTGACGAAGAACGCGATCGACAGCGCGATCACCGAATCGATCGTATTGAGCTGGATCGCCCGCTTGATCGAAGGCTCATCCTGCTGGAACTTGCGCGTCTGCACCAGCGCTGAATGCAGGTAGAGATTGTGGGGCATGACCGTCGCGCCAATGATGCCGATGGCGACAAAGATCATCCCGTGGCGGGCATCGATCAGCGAATGGTTGGCAGCGCTGATCGCGGCCGCCGGCGGGTTGAACCCGGGATGCGCCAGCGCATTGCCCATCTCCGAAAAGTTCGGAATCGTCTGCGGCAAAATGAAAATCTCGATGAAGTAACAGCCCCCGATCGTCAGCACCAGCACGAGAATAAACGCCTCGATAAAGCGCATCCCCCTGCTTTGCAGCGAGAGCAGAATCACCACATCCGCGGCCGTGATGATCACCGCCCAGAGCAGCGGAATATGAAACAGCAGCTTGATCGCCACCGCCGACCCCAGCACCTCCGCCAGATCGCAGGCCATGATCGCCAGCTCGCAGGCCAGCCAGTTCGGAAGGCGCGACCAGCGCGGGTAAAAATCCCGGCACGCCTGCGCCAGATCGCGCCCCGTCACCACCCCCAGCCGCGCCGAGCAGACCTGCAACACGATCGCCATCAGGCTCGACAGCGCCACCACCCAGAGCAGCCCATACTTGTAATTCGCGCCCCCCTGAAGATCGGTCCCCCAGTTACCCGGGTCCATGTAGCCTACGCTCACCAGCAACGCCGGCCCCGCAAATGCCCGATACTGCCGCCAGAACCCGGCCTTGGAATCCGGCACCGCAACCGAAGAATGCATCCCCTCCAAAGAAGGATGAATCTGCTCCGTCCCCGGCCGCGCATAATCCAGCGGCTTTCCAGCCGCCGCATCATCAATATTATCGCCCGAAGTATTCATTTTGATTACTCAAAGTATTTATCGTCAGGATTCGAAGTTTTGTCAAGTGAATTTTCAAAGCGTAAGATAAGCCCATTGCGGATTGCGGATTTGTTTGCGGTAGTCGGGAGGCGAGAGGCGATTAAGACCTGTATCGCGAATTGCGCTCCTCAGACTGCGCGGCAAGATGCTTCGCAAGCTCAGCATGACACGTTTTTTCTTCCCCGAACCCCGAACCCTGAACCCTGAACCCTGAACCCTCCTTCATCCTTCATCCTTCCCATGCCTTCCTCCACAGTCGAAAACTACCTCAAGCAGATTTACCTCGAGCAGCAGCAGGTCGGCTCGGAGGAACTCGTCGCCATGGGAAAACTTGCCACAGCCATGGCCGTCACACCCGGCACGGCCACGACCATGATCAAAACCCTGGCCGAGGCGAACCTGGTCGACTACGAGCCGCGCGGCGGTGTCCGCCTCACCCGCGCCGGCGAGCAGCTCGCTCTCCACGTCCTCCGCCGGCATCGCCTTCTCGAGCTCTTTCTCGTCAAAGTGCTGGGGATGGACTGGTCCGAAGTCCACGATGAGGCCGAGCAGATGGAACACGCGATTTCCGAGAAAGTGCTCCAGAAAATCGACGCCCTCCTCGAATTTCCCTCCGAAGACCCCCATGGCGACCCCATCCCCACCTCCAAGGGCAAGGTCAACGCCCCGCGCCTCGCCAGCCTCGCCCAATGCGAACTCGGCCGGCCCGTCCGAATCGCCCGCATCGCCGATCAGGAGCCGCAATTTCTGCAATTTCTTCGCAGAATTGGCCTGACGCCCGGCGTCATGGTCACTGTAGAATCGCGCGATCCGCAGGCCGACAACGTCGTTTTGAGCATTCCGCGGAAAAACGTTGTGTCCCTTGGCACCTCGGCGGCGTCCAAGATTCTGGTGGATCATCCTGTTTAGTCGGATGGCCGATAAGAGAGAGGCTTGGCTCGGTGCCCAGAGCTATTGAAATCTGAAATTTGAACTCCGAAATCTGAAATCTGAAATTTGAAATTTGAAATTTGAAATTTGAAATCCGCAACGCCTTCCCTCCCGAACTCTATGCGAATTGGCCTGGTCACTTACGAGTATCCCCCCCAATCCGGCCTCGGCGGCGTCGGCACCTACGCCTATCGCCTGGCCGGCGCACTCGGGCGGGCCGGTCATCAGGTCGTCGTCCTCGCCGGGCCGAGCTCCGATGCGGAAATTCCCCTCCCCAACGTGACCGTCCACCGCATCGCCGCACGCTTCGAGCCAACCCTCGGCCTGTCCGCCTTCCGCTGGATCTACTGGCAGGTCCTCTCGCGCATGATGGAGAAGGCCCACCCGATTGTCTGGCACTGGATGCGCTGGAACATGGCCAGCGGGCAGGCCCTTCTCGATATCCACAAGCAAACCCCGCTCGACGTCATCGAAGCGCCCGAACACGCCGCCAATGGTCTCTTCGCCGGCCGGCTTCGCCGCTGGCCGATGGCCGTCCGCATCCACGGGCCATGGGATCTCTTCTTCGGCATCAACCGCACCCAGGGCACCGCGATGAACCGCATGCTCACCTCCCTTGAGCGCAAGAGCACGCAGTACGCCCAGGTCATCACCACGCCCAGCCACACGATGGCCGCGTTCATCCGCCAGAAGTGGGACCTTCACCGCGATCCGCAAGTCGTGCCGAATTTCATGGATGTCCCGGCCGACCCAGCCCCCCTGCCTGATGCCAATGAGGCCCAGCGCATCGTCATCGCCGGCCGGATCGAGCGTTTCAAAGGCCAGGATGTGCTGGTTAAAGCCTTCGCGCGAATCGCGCACAATCACCCGAGGGCGGAGTTGCATGTCATCGGCCCGGATCAGTGGTCGCCCACTGAATCGTTCGCGGCCGTCGTCGATCAGCTCGTCCCCGAGCGCGACATCCGCGCCCGAATCCTGCTGGCCGGCCCGCAGACGCTCACGCATGTCCAGGAAGCCCTCCGCAGCGCGGCCGCCGCGGTGGTCTGCTCCTCCGGCTTCGAGAGCTTCTCCTTCAGCACGCTCGAAGCCATGGCCGCCGGCCGGCCCGTCGTCGGCAGCCGCGTCGGCGCGATCCCCGAGCTCCTCGATGATGGCGGTTGCGGAATGCTGGCCGCGCCGGGGAATGTCGCCCAGTTCGCCCAGTGCCTCGATCAACTTTTAAGCGACCGCGAACTCAGCGCCCGCCTGGGCCTGGCCGCCCACCAGCGCGCCCGCCGCCGCTACGATACGGCCGTCGCCATCCCACAAATGCTCCGCGCCTTCCACCGCGCCAGAGAAGTGTTTCATGGCGTCGAAGACCTGCCACGCACCAATCCGGTCCTTGCTTAGCGTTCAAAAACTAAAAACGAAAAACTTAAAGGTAAGAGCCACAAGCCGGGTGCCATGCTTAGACCCCGCCGAGACTTGGGCCCCCACGCCAAAGAACGAAATCGGCGGGGGATAAGCATGTCGGCCAATCTCCCTTCTTGATGTCTTCATGTTTCATGTTTTCATGTTTCATGTCTTCATGCCCCCATCTCGCCACGCCTCCCCTCTTCGACTAAATTCCCCGCATGAGCACGAAAGTCCCCGCCGCCCTTTCCAGCAAAGCCAACCAATCCGCCCGAGTCGCCATCGCCGCCGCCCGGTTTAATGCTGACCTGGTGGATGAGCTGCTCTCCGGCTGCCTGAAGCGCCTGGCCGAGTTGGGAATCGCCGAATCCAGCATTGACCTGGTGCGCGTCCCCGGCGCATTCGAGCTCCCGGTGACCGCGCGGGTCTTTGCCGAGACTGGCCGGTATCAGGCCGTCATTTGCCTCGGCGCGGTCGTTCGCGGCGACACGCCCCATTTCGAATACGTCGCCGGCGAGTGTGCCCGCGGCCTGCAAACGGTGGCAATTAGCCTGGGTCTGCCGGTCATCTTCGGCGTACTGACCACCAATACCCACGAGCAGGCCGTAGACCGCATCGGCGGAAAACATGGCCACGCCGGGGAAAGAGCGGCCGATGCGGCGGTGGAGATGATGGGGGTGGTCGATGCCATCGCCCGTCGCCCCGGCCGGGCCTCGAAATCCAAAACGAATCCCCGCAAACGCACAAGGTAACGCGTGCAAAGACGTGGCGGGGGCGTCGCACCTGCTGATGCGGCGCGGGCGTCCTGTGGGCCGGTGGGGGTTGCCCATTTTGAAGTTCGTTTTGCGCCGGCGCGAAGTTCAGTGGAGGGGGGGAG
>JBBRTW010000219.1:0-11509 GCA_038244055.1 Tepidisphaerales bacterium
AGTTCCTTGAGGAGCAGATCGGCGTTGACCTCGCCGCGGATGCGGATCCCCGTTACATTCCCCAGTTCGGCCGAGCGGAAAGCCTCGGCCGCGCCGGGGTCTTCGGCGGCGGGCCAGTACATCCAGACAATGACAGGCCCCGGCAGGCGCGACAGATGCCGCAGCGCCGACCGCGTGGGGGCGTGAGTGAACTCCACGTCCGTCGTGCCACCGCCGACATTCAAGATCGTCGTACACGCGACAAACGCCTTGCGATCCTCCGCCACCCTCCACGTCCACACGCCCCACCACAATCCCGCCGCAGCGCTCGCGAGGATCACAATAAACCCCACCGACCCCGGACGAACCCACGGCCACACTCTGCCCATCCCTTGGCGACGCCCCGCATACCCCAGCACCGGCGCGGCGGCCGCGCGGGGAGGCAATTCACCCTCCGCCCCAGCTTCCGAAGTCGAATCATTCACCGCGCGGCCCATGGGTGAAGCATATCACCTGCCCGTCAACAGAAGAAGACAGGAAGGAATGAGTACAAACGGTGCCCCCCCCTTGGCTCTCACGCATCCCCCCCGACCGCGGCCAAGGGGGAGGCAGGAAAGCACCGTCCCGCCAGGACCGCGTCAAGGGCTTGGGTCCTACATCTTCTGCACATGCGCCTCATCCAGAATCTCCTGAAATCAATGGTTTTTTGTCTCAATAACAATCGTCCATGGCGGTATGTTGAAACGGTGACGGCAATTGCCTGTTTTCAATCCAGAGGACACCCTGAGTTCAAAGGCAACGTTGCCACCGTTTACACCCATGACATGGCCCCCGGCGGCAGTGGAAACGGTCACTACGGCGGCGACACCAGGGTCTACATGGATGTCGGACTTGCCATGGGCCAGGCGATGGCGGAGATGTTGAAGGCTAGGATGACATCGGTCCGGAATTTGAACTGTACAACCTTGCAACCGATCTGGCGCAGACCAGGGTGGTGCCGCAACTTGACAACCTTGCCAGTGTACATATGAACGTGCGTTGAAAAGCAGCCATGCGTTCTGCGACTCTCGCTGCAATGGTCTCATGGTGAGGAGAATAATGGGTAGCGGGCTGATGGATCGGCTTTTGAGGCGGGGAGCGGCGCGGGTTCTGGCCGCGGCGCTGGCGTCAATACCGGCTTGGGCCGGCTTGGTGGCGGTTGCGCCCGCCCATGCAGCACCTGCCGCACCCGCGGCTCCCGCGGCTCCCGCGGACGTTGCGGCCCAAAAGAAGCTGCTGGCCGCCAACGGCCTTTTTAACCGCCAGATGTTCGACCTCGCGGCCCCGGATTTTGAGCAGTTCCTCGAACAGTTTCCCACCCACCCCGAGGCGACCAATGCCCGCTTCGCCCTCGGCATCTGTCAATACAATCTGGCCAAGTACGACAAGGCCATCGAGCAACTCACGAAAGTCGGAGCTGATGAGAAGTTCGCACAACGCGATGAAGCCATCGCCTACTCGGGCTATGCTTATCTGACGCTAAAGAAATACGACCTTGCGGTTGCCGCGTTCGACCAGATCTCGGCGAAGTTCCCGCAGAGCAAGCATGCGGAGGGGGCTGCTCTGAACAAGGCGCGGGCGCTTTATCTCCAGGGCGTGGCGCTGTCGGAAAAGCCCGCGGGTGCCGCCGAAGCTCGATCCAAACACACCGCGGCCATCGCGGCGGCGCAGGCGTTCCTCCAGCAGTACCCGAAATCCCCTGAGCGATTGACGGCCGCGTTCTTCCTTGGATTGTCGCAAAAATCCGTCGATCAGAACGATGCCGCCGCGGCCACGCTCGCCGGCCTCCTGAAGGAAGACCCGAAGTGCCGTTATGCGCTCGATGCGACGCTCGTGCTGGGTCAGGCGCTGGAGGCTCAGGGCAAATTGGATGAAGCGGCCGAGCGTTTCCGGCAAATGGTCGCCGCAGCCCCGGCGCTGCGTCTGCCCGAGGCGCACTACTGCCTGGGCAGCGTGCTCTACCGGCGGGCCAAATACGATGAAGCGGCCCGGGAGTTTGCTGCCACCATCGAAAGCGGCCCGGAGACGCCGTATGCCATGCCCGCACGCCTTCAACTGGGGCTGGCGCAGCTTGCCGCCGGGCGGATCATCGATTCCCGCAAGGCGCTCCTGGCGATTGTAAAAGACGACCCGGCCAACGCCGCCGCCGCGCGATATGGCCTGACCCAATGCGACATTTCGGATAAGAAGTTCGATTCCGCGCTGGCCACCCTTGAGGAGTTGCTGAAGCTCCAGCCGCCGCCGGTCAATGCCCAGCAGATCAGTTTCGACCGCGCGCTCTGCCTGGCGGAACTGGGCAGGCATGAGGAGTCCGCCAAGGCGTTCGAGGCATTTATCGCCGCCAATCCGAAGAGCCCGCTCATCGCGGAAGCGGGGTATCGCCAGTCCTTCAGTCTTCACAAGCTTGCCCGGTATGACGCCAGCCACGCCCTGTGCGAAAAGCTCGCCAAAGCCGGCGCTGGTGAATTTGCGGCACCCCTTCAGGATCTGGATGCCGAAAATCTCTTTCTGCTGGGCAAGTACGAGGAGGCGGCCAAGGTTTTCGCCGCGCTGTCGGCGGCCGACAAACGCGAGGATGTGAAGGATCGATTGTCGCTACGTCTGGGCCAATGCGCCTATTCGCTGGGCGATTTCAGCAAAGCGGTCGAGATTTTGCAGCCATTGGCGCAGAAGCCGAAAGTGGCCGCGGATGAATCGCTCGGACGGGCCCTCTTCCTGCTCGGCGATTCGCTCCGGCTTCAGAAGAAGTACGCCGAGGCCGCCGATGCGCTTCAGAAGTACATTGCCAACCTCAAACCGACCGTCGATAAGCTGGACAAGCAGGAGGCGCAGTACAAGCAGGCCTACTCCCTGCTTCGCGCCGCGGCCGAGGGAACAGCGCCTCCGGCATCCGCACGCCGGCTTCTGGCCGCCGTCGCGGCGGGCGCGGAAACGTCTGCCTGGACGACCCGCGCCAACTTTGAGCTCGGCCAGATTGCGTATCAGACCAAACCCCCGCAACTCGACGAAGCCGCGGCATGCTTTAAGAAAGTGATGGCCGCCAACGCCGGCAGCCCGCCGGAAGAGCTTGGCGGCCCCTCGCTCTATTATCTGGGCTGGATCGATTTCGATCAGAAGAAGTACGACTCCGCCGCCGCCTCATGGGCTGATGTGCTCAAGCGATTCGGCAAGACGAGCGTGGCTCCGGATGCGGCGTTCCATTGCGGCGTCGCACTGCGGGAGGCGGGGCAGTTCGGCCCGGCACTCGAAGCGCTGCGGAACTATGAGAAGGCTTATCCAAAGGGAGCGCACGCCACTCGCGCCCGCCAGCTCGCGGCGGCGTGCCTGGCCTCGCTCGATCGACATGCCGAAGCCAAGGCGCTTCTCGCGGCGCTGGCGGATGACAAAGCCACCGTAAACGATGCGGTGCTTTACGACCTGGCCTGGTCTCAGAAGCACACGAAGGATCCCGCGGGAGCGACGGCCAGCTACCGCCGATTGATCAAGGAGTTCCCGGAAGCCAGGCTCACCCACGCAGCGCGGGCCGAACTGGCACAATTGCTGGTGGAGGAAAACAAGCATGCGGAGGCCGTCGCGCTGCTGGAGCCGGTGATTGCGGCCAAGGATGTGGAGCCCGGGACCCGCTCGCTGGCGATGGCGCTGTTGGGCGTGGCATATAAGGGAGCGGGCAAGCCGGAAAAGGCGACCGAGGCGTTTGCCGCCTACGCCAAGGCGTATCCGGATGACAAGTTCTCCGGCGATGCGCTGCTCCAGGCGGGCGAGGGCGCGGCATCGTTTGGCCGCTACAGCGACGCCGAGAGGGCCTTCTCAGAACTCTTGACCCGTTTTCCCAAGCACCCACAGGCGGCGCTGGCGCAGCTCAAGCTTGGCGAAGCGCAGGCGGATGGCGGCCGATTTTCTGAAGCGCTGGCATCCCACCAGGCGTTCCTCTCCAGGTATCCGAAGGATCCGCTGGCATTCCGGGCGCAATTTGGCGTGGGCTGGGCGCTGCAAAACCTGCGGAAACTCGAACAAGCTCGCGACGCCTATGGGAAGGTCATTGCCTCCAACAACGGCGAAACGGCCGCCCGCGCCCAGTTCCAGATCGGCGAGACCTTCTGCGAAGAGGGGAAGTTTGAGCAGGCGGTGCCCGCACTGCTGGCGGTGGAGGATGTTTATGCCTATCCGAAGTGGTCGGCCAGGGCGCTGCTGACGGCCGGAAAGGCATTCGAGCAATTGAAGAAGCCGGATCTGGCCAGAAAGCAGTACGAAACGATCCTCGGAAAGTACAAAGATATGTCGGATGAGGTAAAATTGGCGGAAGTGCGATTGAAAGAGCTGAAGTGAATTGCATGTTTATATGGCACGAAAAATCATCCCGCCCTCGCCTTCGCATACCGCCCGCGCTGTTTGGGTTCGCCGCGCTCCTGATTGTGGGAGCGGCGACCATGAGCCATGTTCGGGCCGCCAACGAGCCGGCGACCGCACCGGCCGCGGCGACCGCCGCTCCACCGCCGGAGTCGAAGAAGGACCCCACCGTCTTTGAGCTGTTTCACAAGGGCGGGCCGGTGATGTACATCCTGCTCGCTTCCAGCGTGTTCGCGCTGGCGATCATCTTTGAGCGAGCCCTCTCGCTGCGGCGGCGGAAGGTGATTCCCGATGGGTTCCTGGCGGGGCTCAAGGCCGTCTACAAAGACCCGGTCGCCGACCGCGACAAGGCCATGGCCTATTGCCGGGCTCACGATTCGGCGATTGCCCGGATGGTCATCGCGTTCGTCAAGCGGCTGCCGCGCGGATTCGTTGCCGCCGAAAAGGCCGTGGAGGACGCGGGCGGAAACGAGGCTTTGCGCCTGCGCACGAACCTGCGCATGTTCTACGCGATTGGATCGGCCGCCACGCTGCTCGGCCTGATCGGGACGATCGCCGGCATGATTCGCGCGTTCCAGCAGACAGCCAAAGCCGGCGATGCCAGCAACAAGGTCGAACTGCTTTCCGAGGGCATTTACGAAGCCATGGTCTGCACGTTTGGCGGTCTGGCGGTCGCCATCCTCGTGACCGTTTTTTACTATTATTTCATCAGCCGGGTGGAAAAGCTGATCACCCAGATCAATGACGAACTGACGCGTTTCGCGGATGAGTACGGCCTGATGCCCGAGTCCTCCGACGAACTGGCGGCGACCTCGTCCCTGCCGCGATTGTGAGGCTTTCCCAACCATGCGCATCCGCGATCCCATCCACGAAGCCGAGGAGCCGTTCAACCTGGTGCCGCTGACGGACATGGTGTTCAATTTGCTCATCTTTTTCATGGCGGCCACGACTTTTTCGCAAATCGAGCGGGAACTGGGCGTCAACCTGCCCAAGACCAGCGCGTTTGCCTCCCTGTCGGCGGTTCCGCAGCAGTTGGTCATCAACATCAACAGCCAGGGGCAGCCGATCGTTTCACACAAGACGCTCGATCTCGCCGGGCTGTCGGAAGTGCTGGCCGCGACATTGAAAAAGAATCCCGACGCCAGCGTCATCGTCAGGGCGGATGAGGATGGAAAGGTGCGGACGTTCGCCGCCGTGCTGGATGTCTGCAAACGGGCGGGCGTGAAACAGGCGAATCTCAGCTACGTTTCCGGCGGTGGAGGGACGACTCCCTGAAGACCGAAGGTGACTCATGGACGAACCCACCCCAACTCGCAAACGCCGGCTCAAATGGGTCGCCTTGGCGGCGCTCGTCTTCGTCGCGGCTGGAGCAGCGGCGTGGTGGGTTTACGGGAACCATGTCTGGAGCGATGGCCGATCGGGACCGGATGCCATTCGCGTGCCGTCGGATGCCGAAGCGCCTCGGCAAGTGCTCTGGGCTCCGCCGCATGGGCTGCCCAGCCCGTTCAATACCGCCGATCACGAATACGAGCCTTCGCTGTCATCCGATGGAACCGAGCTTTACTTTGTCCGCGGCAAGGCGGGGCTGCCGACCACGCGGCCGACCGATCCGGCGGGTATCGGGGCGACGGCGCACATCTTCGTCAGCTATAGGCGTTTCAGTGCATGGACAACTCCAGTCCCACTTGATGCGGTCAACAGCCCCTACGATGACCTGGGCCCGCGGCTGACTGCGGATGGGCGGTTCCTGCTCTTCTATTCCAATCGACCCGGCGGCTTGGGCGGGTACGACATTTGGGCGGCCCCGAGGTCGGAGGATGGCAAATGGGGCGCGGCCTTCAACCTCGGTCCCGGCGTCAACAGCGAGTTTGACGAGTACAACCCGGCCCCTTCGCCCGATGGCAGGCGTCTCTTCTTCTCCACCAATCGAACCGCGGCCCAGCGCGAGCAGCGCGAAGCCTGGCGGGCCACGATCCGCGCGGCCCCAAGCGGCGACTTTGACCTCTGGATGGCGGATGTGGAATCGTGGACGTACCTCGCCACCGGCGCGCAAGTCAGCCCAACCTCTCAGCCGGCAACCGCGCCGGCCAAAGCCGCGGCCGCGGCGAATTTCAAATGCTCCAACGCCCGCGTTGTGCCCGGAGTCAACACGCCCTTTCACGAAGGAGCGAGTTGCCTTTCGCCCGGCGGCGATTTTCTTTACTTCGCCTCGAATCGCCCGAATGGGTTCGGCCGGTTCGATCTTTACCGCTCCAGGGTGATGGGCGATTCGTTTGGCCCGCCGGAGAACCTCGGCCCCACCGTAAACACCGCCGACAACGAAACCGATCCGCAGCTTGCGGCAGGCGGCTTCCATTTGTATTTCAGTTCGGATCGCGCGCCCGCGGAGCCGCATCCCGCCAGGACGCCGGCCGCAGCCGCGGCGGGCAAGATTCACGATGGGGGCTCGCTCGATGGGGGTTCGGTTGAGTCGTCAAATGCGGACACTCGCCCGGCAGCGGTGGCAGTGGACTCCCCACCGGGGTACGACCTCTATGAGAGTGATTCGCGCGAGGTTTTCAGCCAGCGATTGAGCCGTTCCGCGCCGGCCATGGGCCGAAATACATGGCTGATGTTGCTGTCGCTGCTGGTGCTGCTGCCGCTGCTCTACTTCATGCGCCACTTTGATCGGCGCGCCCTCTCGCTGCTGCAGAAGTGCCTGCTGATCGCGCTGATGATTCATGTCTGCATGCTCTTCTCGTTCACGCTGATCACCGCCGTGGTGCCGGGCTTCGCGGGCGGACTGGGCAAAGACCTGCTCGGCAAGCTCGGTTTCTCGGAAGTTGCCGTTCAACTCGATGGCCCGCCCGGAAATCCTGCTTCCGATATTGCGATGGCCGTCCGTCAGCAGTCGATGACCGACTTGCCTCTGACGCCGGCCGCGCCTTCCGGGCAGATGGTTCAGCAGACGGTGGGAGAGGAATTGCGCGCAACGCCTGATGTCGCGGTAAACGTGCCACAGGCCACGGCCGGGCGTGAGCCGCTCACCGTGCTGGTGACGCCGCCTCGCATCGATCCACCCCGGCAGCCGACCGCAGCCGTGGTGGTTCCAGTGCAGGTAGCGCAGATCGCGCCACAGTTGGCTCCCATCGACGTGAAGCTGGATGCTGGCCCTCGGCTTCAGACTGCCGAGCCTGCGCCCCTGATGCAGCCAACACAAGCCCCCGTGGCCAGCATGGAAGCGGCTCCAGCGCAGCCCGTCCGCCCACTCGCGGTTGCAGCGCCCGATCTGCCGATCACCCGGTCTCAGGTTTCACTGGGCTCCGTGGCGAACGATTTTGACAATGTGAAGTCGGGGATCTCCGCGATGGAGAATGCCAAAGTTCAATTGCCCGAACCCATTCGAGTGGCAGGCGTAACGCCATCGCTTTCAGCCGGCGAACTTCTGACCAAACCTGAAACCGCCAGTCCCAATCTTCCTACCGTCCCGATTGCCGGTGGTGAGCCGACATCATCCGCCGCCGCGCTGGTGACTACACCCGGGCTTTCCCGGCAGGATGCGTCGGCCGGCGTTCTGGCGGGCGCTTCGGCAATGGCGGTTGATGTGCGGCCGGATGTCGCTCGCAATGCACCGGGTTCCCTAGTCCCAAGCGGCCCGGCCACGCGCCCGTCAACCGCAATTCCTGCCCGGGTGGCTGTCGTTGTAACTCCTCCATCGCCGGCCGCGCTGACCAGTGCGGTCGTCCCTGCGACATTGCTTTCGGCCACCGCCGCGCCAAAGCCCGCATTCGGCCAAATTGCTTCCAACTCGCCGGACGTTCGGCCGGCTGAAGCAGCGCCAACAGGTGTCAGGCAGGAGGGCATCGTCGCTGCCAGCGGAGCCAAGACATCCAGCACAGTCGACCTCAACCCCGACATCGCTCGCGGCAAGGACCGTTCGCTCGCCTCTGCCACCATCATTCCACCGCGGGCGGTGCCGGCCGCGGTCGTTCAGCCGCGATCGAAGGTAAGCGGATTGGACATCGGACCGGTAGTTGCCGACGCGGGAGGGTTGAAGCTCGATGCGCCGAAGATTGGGCCCTCGCCCGCCGCCGGCGAAGGACATATCACGCCGATGGGATCGGTCGCCATGCCAGTGGGCTCGCTGGAGCGTGAGCCGACGGCGGCGCGATCATCCGGGGCTGCCGATGCGATAGGCGGCCGGCCCGTCCACGTAGTCTCCGCGGAAATTCCCGGCGCGGATGTCATTGGGCCGGGTCGGGCACTGTTCCCGCCGCCGGTCGTCGGCCCGCATGCGAGCATCGCCGTCGGCCCGATGGTCAGCGTTTCTCCCCATGTTTCGATTGATCCGCCCAGGATCGGGATGCCCGAAGCACTCTTCCAGCGAGCCGCCGAACAACGCGGCCCGCTCATTGAAAAGTTGGGCGGAACGCAGGAGTCGGAAAACGCGGTGGAACGCGGCCTCGCCTGGCTGAGCAAGGTGCAGGAGTCCGATGGCCGATGGACATGGGTCGGCGATGGCGGCAAAAGAGCGGCCAGGAAAGCGACAGCCGTTCGCGAGCATGACATGGCCCTGACGGGTCTTTCATCGCTGGCGTTCCTGGCTTCCGACCACTCGCCGGCCAAAGAAGGTCCTTACCGCCAGACGGTGACGCGCGGCCTGGACTGGCTGGTTGCGGAGCAGGGCGCTGATGGGGATCTGCGCGGCAGCCGGGAAATGCGCGGCGAGGGCTCATCCCACGCGAACATGTACGACCAGGGCATCGCCACGATGGCGCTGGCCGAGGCCGCTCTGATGACTAAAGATCGCCGCTACACCGAGGCGGCATTCAAGGCCGCGAAGTTCATTTGCGACACCCAGAACAAGAAGACCGGCGGGTGGCGCTACGTTCCGGGCGAAGCAGGTGATACCAGCGTCTTTGGCTGGCAGATCCTGGCGCTGCACAACTGCGAGCAGCTTGGCTTCAGGATTCCGCCGGACGTACGGGAGGGAGCCGTCCACTTCCTGTCACTGGTCAGCTCGGGCCGATCCAATATGCTGGCCGGCTATCTGCCTGGTACGGCCCCGACGCCAACCATGACCGCCGAAGCTCTGTTTTGCCGCATTCTGCTGGGCCAGCCGATCGATGACGCCGCCGGCCGGGAAGTCAGCCAGTTTCTCACTAGAGATTTGCCCCAGCCCGAGCAGGTGGAATTGTATTACTGGTACTACGCTTCGCTCTCGCTCGCGCAGATGCAGGCCAACCCCCAGGTGCGCCAGACGTGGGAGCGTTGGAACAAGCGCTGCCGGGACGCTTTGATCGCGACGCAGGTTCGCCAGGGCGGGCAGGCCGGCTCCTGGAGCGATCCCCACTGGGGCGAGCGGACCGGCGCGGGCAAGGTCTTCTCCACCGCGCTGGCCACGCTGACGCTCGAGGTCTACTATCGCTACCTGCCGATCCAGCCCGCCGATGTCAATGATGACAAGGCCGCCGGAAAAGCGGTGATTTCGGAAAAGGCTTCCGTGCGGCCGGAAGCGCGATAGACGGCGACGGTTAAGGGGAATTGAACGGATCGGCGTTCATCTTAATTGTCATCGTCATCGTGCTTCTTGCTCTTCTTGTCGGCCTTGACCGATTCCTTGGCTTTACCGCTGGATTTTACAACCTTGACGGCCTCTCGCTTCGCAGCCGGCTTCTCGTCGTCATCTTCATCCTCTTCGGCCTTGGAGTTCTTACCCGAGAAGGCCTTCTCGCTCTTGCTGCTCTGGCTTTTCTTGGCGGCTGGCTTCGCGTCGTCATCTTCATCTTCTTCGGCCTTGGCGTTCTTGCGTGTGACAGCCTTCTCGCTCTTACCGCTCTGGCTCTTCTTGGCGGCCGGCTTGTCATCGTCGTCTTCATCCTCTTCGGACTTTGCGTTCTTGCGTGCGACGGCCTTCTCGTTCTTGCCGCTCTGGCTTTTCTTGGCGGCCGGCTTCTCGTCGTCGTCTTCATCCTCTTCGGCCTTTGCCTTCCCCACGTCGCCCGACGCCTTTCTCGCCTTTTCTCCATTGGGCGCATCGTCATCGCTTGCAGGATGCAGCTTGGCGACGCGGGCCCTCATCTGCTGAAGCTGTTGCTGTAGCGAGTCAATCTCTCGTAACAGGCCCGCGACTTCCTTTTCGCTTACGCGTCCACTCTTGTCGACCGTCTCCGTCTTGGCCTTGGACTCATCCTTGGGTTTGGATTCCCGGGCAAAGGCTTCGAGGGACCAGAACGACGCCAGGCTGACCGCCATGAACAGTGCCCAATATCGGTGCGACATAAGAGCTCCTTGGCAAAGATTTGGTGCGTCCGAAAAAGCACTCGGCATTCTAAATGCTCAACATGACAATAGGGTGAACGCGCCCCAATTATTTCAACTTCCCTGATTCATGACTACGTCATGCACCGGCCGCGCGGCCTTCGTAAGATTCATGACGTCATGCTCGACGCGCCAGTCCACGGAATCCGGGCGAGCATGCGCATCGCCCTTCCCTCGTATATGCGCCGTAAACTCACCACACTCTCAGTTGTCGCGGGCCTGGCTGTTACCCTGTTCGTACTGGGGATGGCCGGATGCTGCCGACGTTCCGTCCGCCAACCGGAGCGGGCTTACCATCCATTGCCTGAGGGCTCGGTCCCTTTAAGGTGATTGATCAGATCCGAGGCCTGGCGGAGCGTTAGCTCGTCCAGTTCGATGCCGACCAGGTCCCGGCATTCGGCCTCGGGGTCGATATTGGCTCGCCGGGCGATCGCGAAGATGGCCCGCCGCTGGTTGTCGGTCATGGGCCGGCCGTTGCCGTTGGAGCCCGCGCTGGCGGGGTAATTGTTTCCATTGCCAAAGCGCGAAGCATGACCATTGCCGTTGGACCCACCCGATTCGCCGTTGGCGGAGGGGGCGCGCTGCGGCTGGTGGCTGGGCCGGTGGCTGGGAGGTGGTGGATTGGGCGCCTGGGCGTGGCGGTCGATCGCCTGCTCGGCCTGATGGAACAGATCATCGATCTGGTGTTGCAGCTCCGCGGGCTTGGTCAGCAGCGTTTGATCGAGCTCGGCGGTGACATTGATCGAGCAGCCGCTGGACTGAAAGTCCTTGGAGGCCTTGCGGCTCAGGCCCACATTGATTGAAAGAGGCATGCGGACTCCTTTGCCCTGCTGGAGGGCGGAAT
>JBBRTW010000220.1:0-11406 GCA_038244055.1 Tepidisphaerales bacterium
ATAAAATATCCCCAGTGCCAGTCCCCGCATCCGACGACTATTTTTCCGCCTTCTGCCTTCTGCCTTCATCCTCCTGCCTTACCACAATGCCCACCTACGACTATAAATGCGACGCCTGCGGACATGCCCTGGAGATGTTCCAATCCATCAAGGCCGAGGTCGTGCGCAAGTGCCCCAAGTGCAAGAAGCTCAAGCTGAAGCGCCTGATCGGCACCGGCGCGGCGTTGCTCTTCAAGGGCAGCGGCTTCTATATCACCGATTACCGCTCCGAAGCGTACAAGACCTCGGCCAAGGGCGATTCCGCTCCCGCCAGTACAGAATCTAAAACCGGCACCGACTCCAAAAGCGGAGGCGATGCCAAACCTGCCGGCGAATCCAAAAGCGGCGGAGAAACAAAGCCTTCCAAGCCGGCCGGTGATTCTAAAGGCCCTTCGACTCCATCAACACCCGCCGTATCCGCTTCACCGGCTCCCGCGCCCAAAGCCGAGCCCAAACCCGCCGCCCGCCGCGATTCGAAGAAAAAATGACCGATCGGTTCTGATAGAATTCCGCCATGATCTGCCCCATCTGCAAAAAGTCGGTCGATGAAAACCAGGCGGGGGTCAAGGGGTCCTATTTCCCCTTCTGCGGCGAGCGCTGCAAGCTGATCGACCTCGGCCGCTGGCTCGGCGGGCGCTACCAGGTGCCGGTCGTGGAAAAGGATGAATCGGATGGAATCGGTCCTCCGTTTGACCCCGAAGATCGTGAATCGGATCGGAAAAGCCGATAGGGCAACTGTGAGGAAGATCGCCCATCGTTTGAATGACGGGGGTCTGTCGCTATAATCCGCGCTTGCAGGTCGTCGCAGATGAATTGCAAGGCACATTAGGGAAAGGAGCCCCGCCCATGGCGGATGAATCTCAGACCACGATTCGCGGCATCAACTGGCGCGAGACGTTTCCGTTCACCCAGGTGTTTCGGGCGTTTCGCGTCGCCATCCACCCGACCAAGCTGATCCTGGCGCTGGCCGCCCTGCTCAGCGTTTATATGGGCGGCCGGGTGCTCGATGCGCTCTGGCCGATCGGCTCGCGCGCCGTGCCGGGAGAGGCATCCCACTTCGCCGAAATCTGGATCAGGGGGGGCTCGGCCAGTCCCTTCTCTGACGTAATCAAAGCCGATCGTCAAGAGTTGGAAGACAAATACGTCGCCACGTTGAAACAACTGAATTTTTATGTGGACAAGGACGGGAAGTTTGACGAGGGCAAAGCCAAGGCTGATGCCAAAGCGGCTGCACGCCTTGGGGACATCAAGAACGAACTCCTCAAGCGGCGCAGCGAAAAGGTCCAAGCGATCCAGAAGAAGCTCGACGATAAACTGAAAGCCTCGCAGTCCGACAAGAATCCGGATAATACGGAAAAGACGGCCGATCAGAAAAAGGAAGCGAAAGAGGACTATGAAACGGCCAAGAACGCAAATCCTGACGACATAAGGAAGGAGTACGCGAAGGCAACGGACACCTACGCCCGCGCCAGGCAGATCAAAGGCGAAGGCATCTTCGCCGAGTTCTTTGACTTCGAAGTGAACCAAGTAAACCATGTGGCCAACGCCGTCCTGGCAAACGACTGGCTGGGTGGGTTCATGAACAACCCCATCACGCGCGGCGATAAGGAGACGGGGCCCCAGCCCGGCGTTTTCGCCTCCCTGCGAAACCTCGTCGTAGTCGGCCCGTGGTGGCTGGTCTCCCAGCACACCACCTACTTCATCCTCTTCGGAATTCTCTTCTCGCTGGTCGCCGCCGTCTTCGGCGGGGCCATTTCCCGCATCGCGGCCGTGCATGTCGCCCGCGATGAGAAAATCTCCGTCTCCAGCGCCCTCAAGTTCTCCACCGGCAAATTCCTCTCCTTCGTCTTCGCCCCGATCATCCCCCTGCTCATCGTTCTGGTGGTCGGCCTGGTGGTGGCTCTCGGCGGCCTGCTCGGCAACATCCCCTGGATCGGCCCGGTGCTGATGGGATTGTTCTTCTTCCTCGCCCTGGCGGCCGGGTTCGTCATGACCCTGGTGCTCCTGGGCACCGGCGGCGGCTTCAACCTGATGTATCCAACCATCGCCGTTGAAGGCTCCGATTCCTTCGATGCCATCAGCCGCTCCTTCTCCTACGTCTATGCCCGTCCCTGGCGGATGCTCTTCTATTCGCTGGTGGCGATCATCTACGGCGCGCTCTGCTATATGTTCGTCCGCTTCTTCATCGCCATCATGCTCATGCTCACCCACAGCTTCGTCGGCTGGGGCATGATGAAAAATGTCGATGGCAGCACGCCCATCGATCTCTGGAGCAAGATGTGGCCCCTCTCCCCGGCCCGCGTCTCCTACGAGCTCGACACCATGACCCTGCACAGCGATCAGGTCCTCGGCGGATTCCTGATTTCCATCTGGGTCTACATCGCCATCGGCCTCCTCGGCGCTTTCGCGATCAGCTTCTACTTCTCGGCCAATACCATCATCTACTACCTGATGCGCCGCGAAGTCGATGCGACCGAACTCGACGATGTCTACCTCGAGCAGAGCGATGAGGACTTCGCCGATGCCGCCGCTCCGTCGGCGGCCGCTCCCGCCGCCACCGCGCCGGCCGCAACCGATGCCCCGCCCGCGACGGGCGATGCAGCGCAAGCGCCGCCTCCCGCCGGCACCTGAGCGATCGCTCTGAACTGATTCGATCAATTGGCGCGGAGGTCTTTCTGAGGCCTCCGCGTCTTGTTTTTGGGATATGATCGTTGTCGTCGTTTGGGGTGCGCGCCGCAGTGTGAGCACCTGGACGCGCTCGGCAAGCCGAGCGGCTAAAATCGGAAACGGATGGAGGAATCGATGCGGGTTGCCTTGACCGGAGCTTCGGGATTCGTCGGATCGTTTACCGCCGCGGCGCTCAAGGGACTGGGCCATGAGATACGCGCGCTGGTTCGCCCGACCTCGCGCCGCGAGCACATCGCCAGGTACGTCGATGAGTTCCGCGTCGGCGAGCAGCACGATCCGCAGGCCATGGCCGGCCTGGTCGCGGGGATGGAATGCATCATCCACGCCGCCGTCGACTGGAACGCCCGCGATGAAGGCCCGACCCCCAATTTTCAGAGGAATGTGCTCTCATCGCTCCAATTGCTGGAGGCGGCGCGGCTGGCCGGCGTCCAGCAGTTCATTTTCGTCTCCTCGGTCGCCGTGTATCACGACATTTTGCAGGATCGCAAACTCGATGAAAGCCACCCCACCTGGCCCAGTTCCCTCTACGGCGCTTACAAGGCCGCCATCGAGCCCCATCTCAAGGCCTACCATGTCGCCTTCGGCATGAACACCAGCAGCTGGCGGCCGGCCGCGATTTACGGCCTCGACCCCGAACTCTCGCGCAGCCAGTGGTTCGACTTGATCAAGACCGCCAAGGAGGGCGGCACGGTGGAAGCGCCCCAGGGCGGAAAAATCACCCACATCCAGGATGTCGCCGACGCCCTCGCCCTGGCGGTCGATGATAAAAGCGTGGCCGGCGAATTCTACAACCTCGTCGATGGCTACATGTACTGGCAAGGGGCGGCCGAGCTTGCGAAGGAAATCACCGGCTCATCGGCCAGCATCATCGACCGCACGGGGAGCGGGCCGAAAAATACGTTTGATACCGCCAAGGCGATCGCGTTTTTCGAGCGGCATGGGAATGGCGTCGCGCTGCGGCGCGGGGTGGAGGGGGTGAGGGGGTATGTGAAGGAATTGGTGGGAAAACTTTGATCGGCGCTCGCATCCTGGAAAATCAATGCCGAAGTTGCCGGAACATCACGCCACCGATCGCCCCAGCATCACGCCGCGATGCGCTGCCTGGTCCTGGAGTTTTCGAAGCCTTTTCACCGATGCCGCTCCGGGCTTGACCTGCCCGCGCTCCCAGCGGGAAACGGTTAGCTTGTCCACGCCGAGCGCTTCGCCCAGTTGCCGCTGGGTCATGCTCAATGCTTCGCGTAACGTCCGAATATGCCCGGGCGTCGAGACTTCCTGCACCCGAGTCGCCAGCGCCCGAACCCGATCGAGAAACGCCGCGCCTTCGGCCTTGAATGCGAGTTCGCCTTCGTATTGAGTAACCCACTTCGCCGGCACCTCGACGTAGATGCGCCGGCCATCTCGAAGCCGTAGAACATACGGAAAATCCGGAGTCGCTGCTGCCGGCGCTGGTTTCTTGAATTTGGATTTTGTCGCGGCGCTCATATCGCTATATCCAGTAAATCGTCACAAATTTCGCAAGCCGATCAACAACAATCACCATCTCCACATCACCCAAATCCGTCGGTCCGGTGACCAGCCACCGTTCATCGCCGGCCGCATCGCATCCGTCCCCGCGAATCCCAGTCGCTTCCTCGATCGCCGCATAGGCATCGTTCAAAAATAAGCCGCGCTGTTCCAGCCGCTCCAGAAAATGAGCCGTGAATTGAACGTCGCCATCTTCCACCCGCTTTCGAATTCGGGCCAGCGCATTTCGCTCGGCGGAGTCCATCCACCAAGTATACATCGATGTATACATTTTTTCCACCGCCTACATTTCATTTCCCGCCCATGGTATCCTGCCCCCCTCCCGTTCAAGGACGTTTGCCATGGATAGCGCACCACCCGCACAAGACCTCCCCGCCGGCCAGCGGTACGACAAAGATTACGCCTACGGGCAGTACACGCCTGAGTATTACAATGGCCTGCTCAAGCATCAGAAAAGCCGCAGCCATCTCTGGCGATTGAAATGGGTCGAGAAATGCATCGCCCCCAAAGCCGGCGAGAAAATCGTCGATCTCGGCTGCGGCGCGGGGCTGGTCGATCATTATCTTCTCTCCAAGGGCTGCACGGTTCACGGCGTCGATCTGGCCGATGAAGCCATCAACGCCGCCCGCCGGATCAATGCCGAGTTCGCTGAGCGCGGGACGTTTAAAGTCGGCGATGCCAGCCGGAATGCCGAGCTTCCCGATGCCTCATTCGACAAGGCCGTCTGCGTCGATGTCATCGAACATTGCGGGGCGGATGTCATGCTCGACATCTTCAAGGAAGCCCGCCGCCTGGTGAAACCCGGCGGCCTCTTTTTCGTCTACACGCCCAACCCGCGCCACTGGATCGAGCGCTGCAAGGACTGGGGCATTCTCACTCAGGATGTCACCCACACCGGCCTGCGCGTCGCCGCACCCATCCTCGCCGCTCTCAAGGAGGCCGGCTTCGAGATCGCCTGCCATCCCAAGCCGCCGTCCATGATCCCCGTATTCAACTGGTTCGAAAAACTGTGGAGCTTCATCCCCTGGGCCGGCACACTCGGGATTTACCGGATTGCGATCCTGGCGAAAAAGACATAATGAGTCACAGTAATCCCAGGTGACTGCGAGAGATTGGGCACTGATCACACTCGACGCCATCCGGAACGGCGCATTGGTCGCTGTCGCTCCCGCCGCTCTGTCCCGGCTTGTCCAGTATTTCAACAGACTCTTCTCCTTCGTGTTTTTCGTGTTTTTCGTGGTTCATCTTCCCCCGAATGAAACGCTCGCTCCGCCTGATCGCGATGCTTGCCGTACTCACCGCCCTGGCGTGGTACATCTGGCGCGCCCGCGATGAATTCAGCCGGATCATCTCCCAAGTCGATCCCGCCACCTTCTGGGCACTCCTCGGCCCGATGGTCGCGGTTCCCCTGATTTCCCTCTGGATTAACGGCCAGATCAGCCGCGATCTCATCGCCGAGTTCAACGTCCACCTCGGCCATTTCGAATCCTACGCCCTCTCCACCATCAACGCCCTGGGCAACTACCTCCCCCTCCCCCAGGCCGGCGCCATGGCCCGCGGCATCTACCTCAAGAAAATCCACAACTTCGCCTACACCACCTACGCCGCCACGGTCGTCGTCACCTACGTCTCCTCACTCGCGCTGACCGGGCTGGCGGGCTTGTGCGGATTGGCCGCGCTGAAACTGGCCGGCCGCAGCGCGCCCTGGCAACTCTGGACCGCCTTCGCCGCACTCTCCTCCAGCCTCATTATGTTCACGCCCCTGGGCGCGTTTCTCCCCATGCCGCGCCGGCTGTGTCTTTTTCGCGAAGGCCTGCTCACCCTCCATCGCCGCCACGTCCTCCTGAAAATCATCGCGATGCAGATCCTGCTCATCGCCGTCACCGCCACCGGGCTTTTCCTCTCCGCACGCGCCCTTCCCGGCGGCTCTAACATCTCCTGGCCCATCGCCCTCATGCTCGGCCTGATCAGCATGATCGCCGCCGTCGTCAATGTCCTGGGCATCGAGCAGGCCGCCGCCATGGGCTGCGCCGCACTCCTCAATATTGACCCCAACCTCGGCCTTGCCGCCAGCGCCCTCTTCCGCCTCACCGCCATCGCCGTCGTCTTCACCACCGGCCCGGTCATCGCCCACTGGCTTTCCACGCGCAAGCCGCTGTCACCCAATTCATCCAGCGGCATCCTAAACAATGTCGATGGCGAAAGCGTGAATCATCCCGGGCCGCAATCCGCGACCATCGCTCCCCTCCCCACCCACACCGCCAACCCATGATCGCCCGCGTTTCCAATGCCCACACTCAGCTACTCCACCCTCCCGCTCGCAGGCTCGATGGATCCCGCCATCGCCGCCCCCCCGCCCCCGCCCATCGCGCGCTCCTGGCTCGCCTTCTGGTTCATCGCCACCGCCACGCTCTACGCCCTGCTCTGGTCGCCCGATTGGTATCCCCTCTCCGATTCCTCGCTCTATCTCTCGCTGGGCCGCTCGCTGGCCGCCGGGCGCGGGCTGACCATGATGGGCGACCCCGTCCGCCTCACCCCGCCGCTCGCCCCCATGCTCATCGCCCTGGTCCTCAAGCTCGGCGGCGGCATGGGCGCGATCCAGGCCATGATGAGCTGCCTCATGCTGGTCGCCCACACCTTCTGCTTCCTCGCCCTCCGCCGCATCTTCAGCGAGCGCCTGGCCCTGGCCGCCACGCTCTCGGCCGCCTTCAGCTACTGGGTCTTCGCCAATGCCTTCACCATCATGTCCGAGCCTCCCTGCATCGCCGCCCTGTGGGCCGGCATCTGGCTCCTGACCCTCGCCCGTTCCGAGACCTCCATCCCCCGCGCCTGGCTCAAGATCATCTCCGCCTGCGCCCTCTTCCTCCTCGCCGCCGCCACGCGCGATGCCGTCTTCGCCCTCATCCCCGGCTTTCTCCTGCTCGTGCCCGCCATGGTCCGCCCCGGCTTCATTTTTGGCGCGATCCTCATCTCCCTGGGCCTGGTCGCCCTCGGCACCACGCTCACCCTGAAAACCGCCTTCGGCAAACTCGGCCCCCTCACCTACATCGCCGCCATCCTCATCCCCTTCGGCGCCGCCCTCGCCATCCTTCTCTGGAAAAAACACGCCGCCATCCTCAGGTTCTTCGATCGCCTCCGCCTGCCGCTGGCCCGCCCCGAAGGCTGGCGCTTTCTCTTCCTTTTCGTCATCATCCTCGGCTCGTGGCTCATCCTCTACCGCTACCCCCCTTCCTTCCTCTCCTCCACCGCCATCGCCCGCAACAATGCCTCCACCCATCCCACGACGCTCGCCAACGGCGCGACCCCTCCCATCGTCGTCGCCCCCATCAACATCGGTGAGGGCGATGATGAAGCCCCCCTGCGCGAAGGCCGCTACAGAGCCACCTGGCTCTACGGCGTTCCACGAGACTGGCATCTGGCCACCGAGCCCCCCGTCCTCGCCGGCCGATGGGTCTCCGAAGGCCTGGTCATGGGCACCGTCGCCCTCTTCGAATCCAAGGTCGCCGCCATCGGCACCCTCGGCAAGATCGTCGGCCTCATCGCCTGGATCCTCTCCATGGTCGGCCTGCTCACCCTGCTCCGCCGCGGCCACTGGTGGCTCCTCGGCCCGGCCATCTACTTCGCCGCCATCTGGCTGCAATGGGGCACGCGCATCAAAGCGCGATACATGATCCCGGTCGCCCCCATCCTCTTCATCCTCGTCTGGGCCGGCTGGATTACTCTTCTCAGCCGCCGCGCCCGCAAAGCCCCTGACCCCATGCAGACCAAGCGCGGCTGGTGGTCCGCCTTCATCCTCACCGCCCTGGTCATCATCGGCAATCTCATTCCCGCCTTCGTCGAATACCGCGTCCGCCACGGCAACCCCGGCCTCACCGCCGCCAGCCAACCCCGCGATTTCTACGACATCGCCCGCCGCGGCGCTTTCTCCAAGCTCGTCGACATCAGCGCCTGGCTCCAGAAGAACTCCGACCCCGGCGAAGAAATCGCCATGAACGCCGGCGCCCAGCGCCGAATCGCCTATCTCCTCTCCGGCCGGGTCATCCACACCAAGGACGTCCCGACCGAGAACTGGGGCGAATGGAACAGCAACCTCGCCCCCGGCGCATCCCCCCGCGCCCAGAAACGCGCCAAAGCCCTCCGCGATTTCCGCCACAATCTCCCCGCGCAGGACCGCTTTGTCATCGTCTACGTCGATCATCCCACCAAAGGAATCAGTTGGCCCGGCTGGCACTGGCCCCTTACGGCCGATCCCTCGCCCCCCGAATGGTGGAAGCTGTACATGCGAGGCGCTGACAACCAATGGACCGAGATCCAGATCCCCCGCGCTGATCGAAGCTACATCCGCGCCATGCCACAAGCCGGAATTTAAGCACGGCTGCGATCAGTCTCCTTCGCAATCAACGCCCATCGGCTCGTCCGGGCATGCCCCACGGTGCATCGCCCACGCTGCCCTGAGAGCCAGAAGTTGGAAGATAGAAGTTGGAAGCAGGAAGAAGACGCGAGGGCCGGTCTGAGCCACTCAAGCCTCCACCCTCTATCCGCTTCTCCATCGACTATCCTCTATCCTCGTTTTCGAATTCTCTCCTAAAGCTTCTTATTCCAGAAGTCGAAGTCCAGCCCGCCTTTGAGCCTTCCGCGCTTGGCGTCGCGCTCATCCTTCTTCTTCTTGGCCGCTTCCACCGCGGCGAGTTGCTCCGGCGTCGGCGGCGGCGGCAGGATCGCCCGCTTAATCGACAGGCTCACCCGCCGGGAGTTCCGGTCGATCTCCAGCACCTTGACCTTGACCTCCTGGCCCGGCTGCACCGCATCGGCGGGCGTGCGGATGCGCTTGTCGGAAATCTCCGAAACATGCACCAGCCCCTCCAGCCCCGGCTCCAGCTCGATGAATGCGCCGAAATCCACGATCCGCGTCACCTTGCCGCTGACGATCGAATCCTTCGTGAATTTCTCGGCCGCATCCGACCACGGATCGGGGCCCGCCTGTTTCAGGCTCAAGGTCATCTTCCGCTGCGGCGCTTCGATCGACAGCACCACGAGCTTGATCTGATCGTCCTCCTTGACCACTTCCCGGGGGCTGCGCACCCGCTGCCACGACAGCTCGCTCACCGGCAGCAGCCCCTCCACGCCCGGCTCGAGCTCCACGAACGCCCCGAAATTCTCAACCCGCATCACCTTCCCGACCACTTGATTGCCGGCCGCGTATTTCGTCGCCGCATCGTTCCATGGATCGGGCATTCCCTGCCGGATCGACAAACTCATCTTCCCCGTGGCCTTGTCGACCTTGAGGACTTTGACATCCACCTCATCGCCGACCTTTACCACATCGCTCGGATGCCGCACGCGGCTGTACGAAAGCTCCGAGACGTGAACCAGCCCATCCGCCCCGCCGAGGTCCACGAACGCGCCGAAATCGGTCACGCTCCGCACCTTGCCCCGTCGCGACTGCCCCTCTTCGATCTCGGCCAGCAGTTTCTTCTTGGCCTCTTCCTTCTCGCGCTCCAGCACCGCCTTGCGGCTGACCACCAGGTTGTGCGTCAGCCCATCGCACTGCGTGACTTCCACGACCATCTTCTGCCCGAGGTAGACGCTGATGTCCTTCTCGAAGAAAAGATTGACCTGCCCCGAGGGCATGAACGCCCGCATGCTCTTGATCTGCAGTTCCAGCCCGCCCTTGTTCATTCCGTTGACCACGCCCTCGACCAGCGAGCCCGGCTCGATGTTCTCCCACGTCACATGATGCTGCACCACGCCCGACCCGCGCCGCGACAGAATCACCAATCCCTCGGACGCATCGTAGCGCTCGACCGAGAAATCGTATTCCTTGCCGATCACCGGCGGCTCATCGTCGAACTGCAGCTCGGAGATCAGCCCCTGCGACTTGCCGCCCAGATCCACCAGCACATCCCCCTTGCGGATCGATACGATCCGCCCGCGGCGAATCCCCTGCCGCGCCAGCTCGGCCGCGTGATGGGCCGCCGAGATCCCCTCCGGCGTCGCCGCCGCCGCGACCTGCTCCGGGGTCTGCTTCGACTTGTCGAAGCCGTAAAGCTGCTCGGTGGAGATGCCCGCCAGGGCATCGTTGAGCTGCTGATCGATATCCGGATCGCCTTGTGGCCGGAACTTTTCCTTGAGCGGGTCGTTTGGTTCGTTGGACATCGTGTCGGTACTCGTGACTTGAAAGATTCGTGTGCCGCAGTCTTCGGCCGGCGGCCGCCGATCTCCGCCCAAACGCTCCCTGGCCAAAAAGCCAGAAACCGGGCGAAGTCGGGCATGTTACCCGCGACAAGCGTAAAGAAAAGGGGAGAAACCGTGACATGGGCGTCCCGCCCATGCGAAGTGCGCCCAAAGCCAAAACCCCTCTTCGCGGAAGCCAATTCAACATTTCCCCCCGCCCCCATTAAACAGCACCCCCACCGTCTGAAATCACCCGGCTCCCCATCCCGATTCCGGACGATCACCGTCCCCAGCCGCCGCATCACCCGGATCGACGCTGGCAGGAATCCCATCCGATTGATGCTGATTGAAAGATAGCCTGCAAGAGGCGATTTCGAACTATTGTCCCCCCCTCATCGGTACGATGCTAAAGTAGTGTCGACAATAGCGGCAAAAGGCAAGGAACGAAAGGAAGTGGTCGTGGGACGCGTAGATAATGACTGCCTTGACACTTTGAGGCTGAGCGAACAGGAGCACCGTCAGATCATGGCGCACATGGAAGACAGCGCCAAGGAGGGACGTTTCGCGGATTTGCGATCCGACGAGCGGATTCCCTTTGAGCTTCCCTCCGGCGCGGTCATGAAACTGTACCAGCCGGGTGGAACGGTGGTGACCCACCTCATCCATCCGCGGAACTTGAGCCGGATGGGAATGAGCTTCCTGCATGGCAGTTACGTGCATACCAACAGCCGCTGCGAACTCTACCTGCGCACTTTCAAGAATCAGACGGCGGTCATCGAGGGAATCATCATGTGGTGCCGCCACGTGCATGGACGGGTCCATGAGGTCGGCACCAATTTCACGAACCCCATTGCGATGAGCGCTTTCGTCAAGAGTCTGCCGGAATCGCACGCCACCGACCTGCGGCAGGCCCTGTCGCCGCTCAATCAACGCCTGCTCTACGTCGAAGATTGCGGGGACGACCGCGAACTCCTGGCCTTC
>JBBRTW010000221.1:0-11358 GCA_038244055.1 Tepidisphaerales bacterium
GGGGGGGGCGTGGGGGTGGGAGGGGTTTTAGGGGTGGGGTTCATGGCGGGGGGGATGATAGCAGATGACGCCCCGCTCCGAACAGCCCGACCGAGGCATGTGATCGCGGCAAAACATCCAGCCGCGGACGATCGGGGACGTATGCATTGGCGATTTCAGTTGGTCGCCTTCATGGGCATGCGCCGGCTGAGATTGTGAGTGAATCCGCGCCAGTTGTGAGCAGCGCCGGGCCGGGGTAACGTGGCGGCCGGAGTTTTTCGCGATGGAGCCCGCCCTCATTCTCCAATACGGCAAAGCCGCCCGCCGGCGTCGCTGGCGCTGGTGGCTGCTGGCGATCGTCGCGATCCTGTGCGGCTGCGGCATCTACTGGCGCGCCCAGGTCAAGACGTACTGGGCTCAGGGGCAGTACCTTCTCAAGCAGCGGCAATGTCTGCGGCATGAACTGCCGGCCGACTTTATCGTTTTTACGGATCAGAAAGAGGAGGCGACCGCGCTCCTGAGCCAGAAGGGGAGGTACGACCAGCTCGATTCCTCACCGCTGGTCGCGGCCGGGTATCGCATGCAAACTTATCTGGACATCGCGCAGGGCACCTGGACCCAGACCGCATTTTTGCACGAGCGCTGCACACCGGCGGGGGAGCGGGTTCTGGTGACGGTCAATCTGGTCGGCCGCAATGAAAGGGGCCTGCATGTGGTTGCCAACGCGCTCAACCTGGCTACATGGAAGCCCGGTTCGACTCTTGGGTTGAACACGGCCGTCAGTCTGGATTTGAGTAAGGCCGATGACCTCTCCTGGCGCATGTACGCCGGGCAGATTGATCCGGGGGACCCGACGCGCTTCACGATTGCCTACTCCATCGGCAATCAGCGGGGAACGCTGGAAGGGAAGGTCACCAAGGAGTAGGTCATCGACCTCAAGGTGCTATCGGGTCCGGCCGCGGAAGCGGGGCGGGACAGGCCATTGCCTTGAGGGCGGATGTCTCGCGGAAATGCAAGCTGGACGGGCGGAGATCGGACCTCGCGCCTGTGTTGGACTGGATTGTTCCGCGCTTTTTGTTGGTGATGGCGGCATTTCAGCCGAGAATGGCGTCAAAGATGCGGGGTTGCGCGAGAATCGCGGCGGCTGTGCAGGATTTGAAGCGCGACGATGTCGCGCGGAGGAGCCAGGACAATGGAATCATCAATGGGTCGAGTGATCTTTGGCGTTGCGATGGTGTTCGTGAATGCGATCGTGGCGGCCGGGGTGTGCGCGGCCCCGCCGGATGGGGATGTGAAGCCGGCGATTCAGGCCGGGAGTTTCGATCGCCTCGCCGATGTCGCGCAAGTCGCCAGCCCGGCCGCCATCCGGATCGAGGGCTGGCTGGGCCATCGCATCGCGGTGAACGAGGCCAATCGCCTGCGCACGATCGATATCGAGCCGATGCTGGCCGGGTATCGACAGAAGCCGGGCACGCATCCGTGGATCGGCGAGCATGTGGGCAAGTGGATGCACGCGGCCACGCTGGCGTGGGCCAACACGGGGGATGCAGCGCTGCGGGCGAAGCTGGACAAAGTCGCGGCGGAATTGATCGCGGCGCAGGAGCCGGATGGATATCTCGGCACCTATGTGAAAGAGAAGCGATTCGGGTTGTACAAAGGGGCCGATTGGGATGTGTGGTCGCACAAGTATTGTTTGATCGGGCTGCTCACCTATCACGAGTACACCGGCGACAAGGCGGCGCTGGCGGCGGCGAAGCGCGCGGCCGATCTGCTGATCGCGACGTTCCCGGCGCAGAAGAGCATTCTGGCGGCCGGCACGCATGTGGGGATGGCCGCCACGAGCATACTGGAGCCGATCGTGCTGCTCTACCGGCAGACGGGCGAGCCGCGTTATCTCGACTTCGCGCGCTATATCGTCAAATCGTGGGATGAGCCGAAGGGGCCGGGCATTCTCAAGACGCTGCTGGCGGAAAAGCGCGTCAGCAAGGTCGCCAATGGCAAGGCGTATGAGATGCTCTCGAACCTGGTCGGGCTCTGCGAACTGGCACGGGCGACGGGCGACAAGGAGATGATGCAGGCCGCGCTCAATGCGTGGCAGGACATCGTGGATAACCATCTCTATATCACCGGCAGCGCCAGCCTCGGGGAGCACTTCAAAGCGGATCACGAACTGCGCAACGAGGAGGGTCCGCACATCTGCGAAACGTGCGTGACGGTGACCTGGATTCAACTGAACCTGCAATTGCTGCGGCTCACGGGCGAGGCGAAGTTTGGCGATGAACTGGAGCGATCGTTTTACAACCATCTGTCGGCCGCGCAGAACCCGAAGGGGGAGGACTGGTGCTATTACACAGCGCTGGATGGGAAAAAACGATACGACCACGGCATCACCTGCTGCCATTCCAGCGGCCCGCGCGGATTGGCGCTGGTGCCGCAGGCGGCGTATCTGGCGAGTAAGGATGCGCTGCTGGTGAGCACGTTCGAGACTTCGCGGGCCACGCTGGAGATTGGCGGGCAGCCCGTGACGATCGAGCAACAGAGCCATTTCCCGCGAAGTGGGGAATCGGTGCTGACGGTGCATCTTTCCCGGCCGGCGACATTCGCTCTAAAAATTCGCACGCCGGCGTGGGCCGGGCCGCTGGTGGTGGAGTGGGGGGCGGGTGAGAAGGCAACTGCTCTGGCCGCGACGCTTGAATCGGGTTGGACGATCCTGCCGGCGCGGCAGTGGAAGGAGGGCGATCGCATTGCCGTGAAGTTTAATCTGTCAGCGCGGTTGGTGATGGGTGAGCATAGCAACGCAGGACGGGCGGCGCTGCTGTGGGGGCCGTTTGTGCTGGCCTGCGATCAGAAACTCACTCCTGAGTTGCCCGCGCCAAATACGCTGGGGCTGGTGGATGCGCGGCCGGCATTTGAGCTGAAACCGGGTGACGATCTGGCATTTCGCGCGAATGTGATCGCGGCACCGGGGAACAAGACAGTTCCCGCGACGTTCGTGCCGTTTGCGGATGCGGGGGCGGACGGCGGCCAATTCTGCGTGTGGTTGCGCGCGCCGGGTATGACGCCGGCTGCAGAGAAGACCAAGCTGAATGACGGTTCAAAGAAGTGAATCGGCCTTGGATGGTTGGGGTTGAGGAGGATTGAAAAATGACTCGATTGAAATCATGTAAACTGGTTCTCGCGGTGGCGGTTCTGGCGATAGGTCCGGGCACACTATTCGCCGCGACGCCCGCGTCGTATCAGAAGCAATGGCGCGATCCGGTTTTGGAGAGGCGCATTCAGGAGAACATCGAGAAGTACCGCAAGGGCGATGCCACGATTGAAGTGGTGGACTCGGCCGGGAAGCCGATCGGGGATGCAACCGTGGAAATTCGGCAGACCGGCCACGAATTCCTCTTCGGCTGCAATGCCTTCGTGCTCGGGCAGCTTAAATCGGCCGAGGAGAACGAGCGATATGAGAAGGCGTTTTTGAAGTTGTTCAACTTCGCGACGGTGCCGTTCTACTGGGAAGGCACGGAGCCAACGCGGGGCGAGTTGCGCTACGAGGAAGGATCGCGCGATATCTGGCGCAGGCCGCCGCCGGATCGTTACATTGCGTTCGCGGCGAAGAATGGCCTGACGCTCAAGGGCCATCCGCTGTTATGGCACTCGTATAACCCGGCGTGGCTGCCGAAGGACCCGGCCGAGTTGCGCGAGCTTTATCGCAAGCGTTTCCGCGAGATCGCCGGCCGATATGCCGGGAAGATTCCGATCTGGGATGTGGTGAATGAGTCGCAGGTCTGCCCAGCCAAATATCCGCTGTACAGCGCGGACCGCGCCTACGTTGGATGGGCGTTTGGTGAGGCCGGTCCGCTGTTTCCCGCCACCACGACGCTGATGATCAACGAGGTGACGAGCTTCAACTTCAAAGCGGCGGAGCAGAATGGCTATTTTGCTCAGGTGAGAGGGCTACTCGATAAGGGGGCCGCGGTGCGAGGCATCGGCTTTCAATTCCACTTCTTCAGGCGCGAGGCGTTGAACGGCTATCTCGCCGGGGCAACCTCAAATCCCGGCAAGCTGCTGGATCTGTACGAAAAGTTCGCCCAGTTCAAACTGCCTCTGTACATCACGGAGATCACGATCCCATCGGCCGGGGAAGAGGGGGATGCGCTTCAGGAAGAGGTGGTGCGCGATCACTATCGTTTATGGTTCAGCGCGCCGATGATGGCCGGGATTACCTGGTGGAATTTGGGCGATGGCACGGCGGTCAAGGGTGAGAACGAGGCCAAGGGGGGGCTGATGGATAATGAACTCAAGCCTAAGCCCGCCTATGCCGCGCTCGACAAGCTCATCAACGAAGAATGGAAGACGACGGCGCAGGTTCGGACGGATGCGGCCGGGCACGCGGGCTTTCGGGGATTCTTTGGCAAGTATCAGGTGAAGGTGACGGTGGGAGGAAACACGCGCGCGTTCGATCTCAATGTCAGCCATTCCGGCGCGAAGGCACATCGGCTGGAGTGGAAGGATTGAAGTTCTGGAGCGTTTGGGCGTAGAGGCTCGCAGGGTCGGCGTTGTTCGATCCCGCGTTGAAAAGACTTTTATTGAACCATTCGCATGCTCAAGGTGGGGATCGATTGCGCGGGCGATGGGGCTGCGCATCCACTGATATACTTCGCGGGCCGACAAGGCGATTCATCCCTCTGAAGGAGCTATTGAAGTGACATTCAAACACCCACCGCTTCGCGCCATTACGATGACCTGCGCGCTATTGGCGACATTTTCTCCCACCCCTGCGCGAGGCGATGAATGGGTTTCGCTCTTCGACGGCAAGACGATGGCCGGCTGGAAGGTGAGCGAGCATCCCGATTCGTTCAAGGTGGCCGATGGGGCGATTGTTTTCAGCGGGGCGCGGGCGCATGCGTTTTATGCCGGGCCGGTGCGCGATGGCGCGTTTAAGAATTTCGAGTTCAAGGCGGATATCCTGACCGCGCCCGGCACCAATTCCGGGTTGTATTTTCACACTCAATTCCAGGAAACGGGCTTTCCCGGCCGAGGATACGAAGCGCAGATCAACAACACCCAGAAGCAGCAGGGGAATTACTACGAATACAATAAAACCGGCTCGCTCTACTGCGTTCGCAACCAGTACAGGACGATGGTCAAGGACGATGAGTGGTTCTCGATGCACATCATCGTCCGCGGCAAGCACATTCAGATTCGCGTGAATGATGTGGTCGCGGCCGACTATATCGAGCCGACCAAACCGATTCGCAGCGCCCAGCGGGCCGGGGCGGTTCTTTCCTCGGGCACCTTCGCGCTGCAAGGGCACGACCCGGGCAGCAGGACGTGCTTTAAGAACATCATGGTGAGGCCCCTGGCCGATGACCTGGCGGCGGATGTGGATGGGCCGGTGCCGGCCGAGGAGCCGTACGCCGAGCTGCTCGATCTTCATCAGAAGCATTTCCCGCTGATCGATCTGCACAGCCATCTCAAGGGCGGGCTGACGCTGGAGGATGTGCTGGTTCTCTCCCGGAATACCGGAATCAACTATGGGCTCGCGCCGAATTGCGGCATTGGGTTTCCGATCACCGATGACAAGGGCATTTACGATTTTGTCGCGAGCATGAAGGGCAAGCCGGTCTTTCTGGGCATGCAGGCCGAGGGGCGGGAGTGGGTCAAGGCGTTTTCGAAGGAGGCGATCGCGCAGTTCGATTACGTCTTCACCGATTCCATGACCTTCACCGATGACCGCACCGGCAAGCGCACGCGCCTCTGGATCGATGGGGAATTCGAGGTGGGCGACAAGCAGACGTTCATGGACATGCTGGTGAAGAAGATCGAGGGGATCGTTGGCAGCGAACCGATCGACATCTACGTCAATCCGACGTTTCTACCCGCGCCGATCGCGGAGGAGTACGATCAGCTCTGGACGAAGCAGCGCATGCAGCGGGTGGCCGATGTGCTGGCGAAAAATGGGGTGGCGATGGAGATCAATTCGCGCTTCAAGCTTCCCAGCGCGGCGATGATCAAGCTGGCCAAGCAGGCCGGGGTAAAATTCACCTTCGGCACGAACAACAAGGGGAAGGACGATCTGGGGGTGCCGGAATATGGTTTGCGAATGATCAAAGAGTGCGAATTGACGAGCAAGGACCTTTTCGTGCCCTCGCCCGAGCATCAGAAGGCGATCGAGCGGTTGAAGGTGAAGGGGCCGTGATGCGGGAAGGAGCCTGGCACGTTCGGCCGACTTCGGCACTGCGAAAATCAGATGCGGGCAGCAATGGGTCCATTCCGCCTCAATCTACCCATTTTAACAAATCGCCAATGGGCGGATATCGATAAGCTTTGGTTCCGTTTGGCGAGTGGCACTTTAACCTGACATAAATGGACAAACGCTTATATAACGATAGGAAACTACCCGATTGTCTTTGATGGCCTCGATTTGTTGTCGGATTGGCACCGGACCAACTCGACATAGACGTTCAGAGCCCGCTATCGCGAATTGTTGTCCAAGTCCAATCTGATCCATGATTTGCATAATCATATATTAATGGGGGCGCGCGCTGGAAAAGGGGGGAGTCGGGAGGGGTGATTATTTTAGATTGGTTCGGGCGAATTCGCCTCTGTGGTGTCCGCTTCGGTTCCGGGAAAAGCAGAAACCCGACTTAAACCTTGGAGTAGGTTAAAGCATAGGAGATAGTGGATTCACCGGGGGTGGAGGTCTTTCGTCGCGGAACGAAGGAAGGGTGAATCATGCCCGGCTTGTTGGCCGGGCGTTTTTGGCAGGAACACGGGAGAGTCATGAGACGGCAGATTGCTAATGTTTGCGCGGCAGGTTCAGTTGCGGTTCGTGCGAATCGCGATGGTCGGAAGAATGGCCGAAAGGGGAGGATGATGTTGGGGCGGCGATGCGGGTGGGCCCTGACGGTGCTTGCGACGGTGATGATGCCGATCGCCTCGTCGGGGGCGACGGTTTACTGGGATATCGATGGCGCGGCGGTGGCCGGGTCGGGCGGAACTGCGCCCAGCGGAAACTGGAGCGCAACCGATCTGTTCTGGAACAGCGATCCGCTTGGGGGGAATGCGGGAACTGTGGCGGGGTGGGTGGATGGGGATAGCGCGATTTTTTCGGCCGGCGCGGATGCGACCGGCGCATACGCGGTCACGCTCGGCGCGCCGGTCATCGTCAATTCGCTGACATTCAAAGATGGGGCGGCGACGATCGCTCCGGGGGCGGGGCCATTTGCGCTGACGCTGAATGGCGGCATCGTGCAGTCCGGCGCGGCCGCGGGAACGATCACGGGCGGCCTGGTGCTGGGGGCGGCGCAGTCCTTCAGCAACAACAGCACGGGGACGCTGAACATCAACGGGACGGTGGATAACGGCGGGTTTCTGCTCACGCTCGATGGCACGGGCGGATTCGGCTTTGGCGCGGTCGGTGTCATCAGCGGCACGGGCGGGCTGACGGTCAACGGCAGCGGCACCGGTCTGGTGTTCATGTCCGCGCAGCACACATATTCCGGCAACACGATTCTGAGCGGCACGACCACGGTTGTCGCTGCCGTCACGGGCACGGGCGCGCCCAACGCCCCCACCGCCGGCCCGTTTGGCGTCGGCATTCTCACGCTCAATGGCGCGCCCATCCGCGCCATGGGCACCAACGGTTTTACCGCGACAGTCTTCAACACTTCGATTCTTGCAGCCGATACGACCATTCCGGCCAGCGCCGGCGCGCTTGTCTTTGCCGGCGACATGACCCTCACCGGCGGCCCGCGAACACTCACCACGATCGCCGCCGGTGGAACCACCATATCGGGCGTCATCGGCGGGGCTCAGGGCCTCATTAAGGATGGCGCGGGCCCCCTCACGCTCGGCGGCAATAATACCTTCGGCGGCGCGGGCCAATCCGTGACCATCCTCGGGGGAACGCTGGCGATCGCTTCGGATGCGAGCCTGGGCGATCCGGCCAACACCGTCATTTTCGGCGGGACTACGGCAACACTTCAGGCCAACAACACTTTCACCACCAGCCGGAGCATGAGTTTTGGCGGCGTCAATCCCACGCTGAGCGTCGCGACGGGCGCGACCTTGACGTATAACGGCGTGCTCAGCGATGCGCCGACTGTTCTGACCAAAGGCGGCGCGGGCACGCTGGCGTTCGGCGGTGCCAGCGCCAACACCTACACCGGCCAGACGGCCGTGAACCTGGGCACGCTCTCGCTCGGCAAGCCGGCCGGCATCAACGCGATCCCCGGCGCGACGCTTACCATCACCAGTTCAGCAAGCGGCCGCTCCACGGTACTGCTGGCCGCCAACGAGCAGATCGCCAACAGCACTTCGGTGGTGATCAGCGCTTCGGGCGGCAACAGCGCCGTGCTGGATCTCAACGGGCTGACCGAGACCATTGGCGATCTCACCATCAGTTCCAACAGCACGGGCACCACCACCGCCGTCAACGGCATTCGCACCGGCGCGGGCGGCAAGCTGATCCTTAACGGAGACATCACTTTCAACAACAACCGCAACGCCGGCGGCAACACCACGCGGGAAACATTGATGACGGCGACCGGCACTTACGCCACTTCGGTGCTGGGCGGCGGCACGCTCGATCTCAACGGCGACCGCACGATCAACGTGAATACGACGGTCGTCCAGTCCAGCACCGATGCCGTCATTGAGCTCGACATCATCGGCGGCAAACTCACCAAGGATGGCGATCGTGTCCTCAACCTCGGCGGCAATAACACCTACACGGGCGGCACGGTCATCAAGAACGGCACCATTCGCCTTCTGGCGGCCAATTCGCTGCCGGTTGGCAGCGATGTGACCATCAACGCCACCGGCGCGGGCAAAACCGCCACGCTCAACCTCAACAACTTCGACTTCACGGCCACCAACCTCACGCTCGGCGGAACCACGACGACCAGCACCCCGGCCATCGCCACCGGGACGGGCATTCTTACGCTCACCAACGACCTGCCCTATCTGGCGGCCAACGATCCGCTGGGCGCGACCATCAGCGGCAAACTTGAAATGAACGCACCAAGCCGAAGTTTCATCATCGGCGACAGCGCCTCGGCGGCGATCGACACGACCATCTCCGCCATCATTTCGGGCGCGATCCTGAATAAAGCAGGCGCGGGCACGCTCAGCCTCAGCGGCGCCAATACTTACACGGGCGTCACTAACATCAACAATGGCACGCTCATTGCCGCCAACGCCGCCGCGCTGGGCACCACGGCGGGGAACACGATCGTCAACAACGGCACCGCGCTGGATATCCGCGCCACCGGCATCACCGACAATATCAGCGTGATCGGCTCGGGCATCGGCGGCACCGGCGCGCTGCTCACCGGCGCCACATTCACCGGATCGATCGCCAGCACCGCGGTGGTCACCATGACTGGCAACCTTACCGTGGGCGTGGGCGGGGCGGGCACACTCACAATCGGCGGCCTGCTGACCGATGCCGGCGGCAATTTCGGCATCACCAAGACCGGCGCCGGGACCTTGATTCTCAGTCAAACCGGCGCGGCCGGTAATACGTTCAGCGGCGGGGTCATGATTAACTCCGGCATCGTGCAGACCAGCGGCAACGCCACGAACAGTAATATGGGAACGGGAACGGTCACCCTCAATGGCGCCCAGTTCAACGGGCGCTACGACAATCCCAACGATACCCAACTCAACAACCCCTTCGCTGTCATCGCGTCGAGCACGATCGATGTCAACCGCTCCAGCGGCTCGAACGCCAACAATCTCGTCCGCATCGGCAGCCTCACGCTCAGCCCGAATGTGACCCTGACCGTCAGCGGCGGCAATGGGTACGGCCTGCAGGTCACGGGACTGACCACGTTGCTCGGCAACGCCACGTCGAACCTCACGGCGACCGGCACCACTGTCGGAAATTTCAATCTCCTGGGCGGCATCAGCCTCGGTGCCAGCACGCTGACCATTCAAGGCACCACCATCGGCAATGTCGGCGTCGGCGCTACCGCCGATGTCGTCGACCGCGCCAGCGGCACGGGGGGATTCCTCATCAACAATGCCGGCGGCGGCGGCCTCTCCATCTTCGGCCCAAATACCTTCTCGGGCGGCGTGAACCTGACGGCCGGCGTGCTAGTCATCGGAACCAGCTCGAACGGCATTCCGGCCGATCCTTCCTTCACCACCGGCTCGATCGGCACGGGAACCCTGACCATCAACGGCGGCACGGTCCGCTCAACCCTCAACGGCGACCGCGTCGCCAACAACGCCGTCATCATCAATAGCGACTTTGCCATGCTCTCCTCCGGCACGGATACCGCCATCACGCTTGCGGGCGCGATCGCACTTAATAGCAGCCACACGATCACCGTTGCCCAGACCGCCAATGGCAAGTTCGCCACGCTCTCCGGCGTTATCACCGAAGACGCCCCCGGCCGGGTCATCACCAAGGCCGGCCCGGGCAACCTCCTGCTCAGCGGCAACAACCTCTTCACCGGCGGGGTGATCGTCAATGCCGGGACCCTCCACGCGCTGACCAATGCCTCGATCGGCACCACGACGCTGCCGATTCTCATCGGCGACACGGCCGGTGCGAACAGCGCCGCCTTCGCGGTTAACGGCGTGGGCTCGACCATCGTCAATCCCGTAACGATCCGCGCCGGCACCGATGCGGCGGCGATCATCGCCGTCGGCGGTTCGAACACCACCGGCACGAACAATTTCACCAACACCATCACCCTGGGCCGAAACGGCGCGTTGACCCAGGTTGGCGCGGCTGCGGCGATCACTTCATTCGACGGCAAGATCACGGGGGCCTTCAACCTCTCCAAGACCGGCGTCGGCATCGCAAGACTCACCAATCTCACCAACGACTTCGGCGCGGGAATCATTACCATCACCGGCGGCCTGCTGGCCTACGACAATGACCTGCAACTTGGCACGGCTGTCACCAACAACTTCGAGTTCAATGGCGGCGGTATCCAGGTCAATCTGCCCACTTACACGCTCACCCGCTCGGTCACGCTGACCGGCGCGGGCGCCTTCGATGTGCCCACGGGCGATGTGCTGACCGTTCCCAACGCCTTTCTCGGCACGGGCGGTGGAGTGCTCACCAAGAGCGGCGCGGGCACGCTGATTATCCCGGCGGGTGTGGTCAATACCCGCACGGGCGCAACCACCGTCAGCGGTGGCACCCTGCGCCTGAATCAGGCCAAGTCGATCAGCGATGCGGGCAATATCACGCTCGCGGCCGGCACGCTGCTCGATCTTGACAATGATGTTTCCACCGCCTTCAACCACAATGTGACGCTCACGGGCAGCGCCACGATCAACGTCGATCGCGCGGCCGGCGGAATTGGAGTCGGGCAGACTCACACGCTCGGCAACCTGAGCTCTCCCAGCGCCACGCTCACCGTCACC
>JBBRTW010000222.1:0-11182 GCA_038244055.1 Tepidisphaerales bacterium
CAACTCAACCCCCCACTGGTCGAAGCTGTTGATGTCCCAGATGATTCCCTGGACGAAAATCTTGTGCTCGTACATCGCCACGAGCTGGCCGAGCGTGCGCGGGGTGATTTTATCCACCACAATCGAATTGGTCGGCCGATTGCCTTCGAAAACCTTGTGCGGGATCAATTGCTCGGCCGCCGCGCCCGTGATCTTCTCCTTTTCCAAATCCGCCCGCACTTCATCCGCAGTCTTTCCCTTCATCAGCGCCTCGGTCTGCGCCAAAAAGTTCGACAGTAGAATCGGATGATGATCGAACAGTGGATTATGCGACTTGATCGGCGCGATGAAGTCGCAGGGGATCAGCTTCGTCCCCTGATGGATCAACTGATAAAACGCATGCTGCCCGTTGGTGCCGGGTTCGCCCCAGATGACCGGGCCGGTCTGGTAGTCGACTTTCTGGCCGCCGCGGCGGGTGGATTTGCCGTTGCTCTCCATGTCGCCCTGTTGGAAATAGGCCGCGAAACGATGGAGATACTGGTCGTAGGGGAGGATGGCCTGGGTCTGGGCGTCGAAGAAGTCGTTGTACCAGATGCCCAGCAGCGCCAGAATCACCGGCAGATTCGTCTCGAACGGCGCGGTGCGGAAATGCTGGTCCATATCGTGCGCGCCGGCCAGTAATTCCTCGAAATTCTCGAAGCCGATGTAGAGGGCGATGGACATTCCAATGGCCGACCAGAGCGAGTAGCGGCCGCCGACCCAATCCCAGAATCCAAACATGTTTTTGGTCAGGATGCCAAACTCCTGCACCAATTCCGCGTTGGTCGACAGCGCCACGAAATGTTTGGCGACGGCCGATGGGTCCTTCGCTTTGGCCAGCAGCCAGTCCTTGGCCGTCGTGGCGTTTCGCATCGTCTCCTGGGTCGTGAAGGTTTTGGAGGCGATGAGGAACAGCGATGTTTCGGGGTCGATCTTCTTGAGCGTCTCGGCGATGTGAGTGCCATCGACATTGGAGACGAAATGCACGCGCAGCTTCGTATCGTCGCCGTAGGCCTTGAGCGCCTCGGTCACCATGACCGGCCCGAGGTCCGACCCGCCAATTCCGATGTTGACGATATCGGTGATGCGCTTTCCGGTCCAGCCGCGCCAGGTGCCATCGCGAACCTCGGTGGTGAACCGCTTCATGTGCCCCAGCACCTGCATGACCTGGGGCATCACATCCACGCCATCGACCAGGATGGGCGCGGTGGAGCGGTTACGGAGGGCAATATGCAGCACCGATCGCCCTTCGGTCAGGTTGATCTTCTCCCCCGTGAACATCTTCTCGATCCACGCCGCCAACCCGGCCTCTTCGGCCAGTCCGCGCAGAAGCTGCATCGTCTCCGACGTGATGCGATTCTTGGAATAGTCCAGCAAGATTTGCTCGAACTTGACGCTGAACTTCTCGAAGCGGGTTTTGTCGGTGTCGAAGAGATCGCGCAGATGCAGCGCGGCGATTTGTTTCTGATGGGCCTCGAGGGCCTTCCACGACTGAGTTTGGGTGATGCTCGACATAGGCCGACAAACTAAGGCAAATTCGCTGAACTGTCACGCGACGAATCGCAAATGTTCGCCTACACTTATCCCCAACCGCATGAACCAGCGCGCCCCCATTCTCGACTACGGCCGGCAATCGCCGACGCTCCTGCGCCAGCTTATTGTCCTGGCCGTGCCGGTGCTGCTCGAGCAGCTTTTTCATACGGTGGTCGGGCTGACGGACACCTGGCTGGCCAATAACCTCCCAGATGCGACCAGCGACATCAAAACCGGCGCTACCGCCGCGGTGGGAAATGTTTCCTACTTCCTCTGGTTCGTCGGGCTGATCGTCGCGGCCGTTGGCACTGGCTCCACCGCGCTGATCGCCCGCGCCAAGGGCGCGCGCCATCGCCGCCTGGCCAATAGTGTCTGCGGCCAGAGCGTCACCGCCTCGGTCGTTCTCGGCATCGCGCTCGCCCTCTTCATGTATGCCTTCTCGAGCCTGCTCGTCATGTCCACCGGCCTGTCGCCGCAGGCGCGCGTCTTCGCCGATTCGTATCTGCGCATGCTGACGATCTCGCTCCCTTTCTCCACGCTCATGTTCGTCGCCAATGCCTGCCTGCGCGGCGCGGGCGATACCCGCACGCCCGCCATCGCCATGATCGTCGTCGATATCGTCAATGTCTTTTTCAGTTTCAGTTTGACCTACGGCTGGGCCGGGCTGCCGAAGATGGGTTTTGAAGGGATCGCAATCGGCACGGTCATCGCGTACATCGCCGGCGGCGTGTTGCAGTTCCTCGTCCTCCTCTCCGGGCGCGGCGGCGTGCGCCTGCATGCCCATCGTCTCTGGCCGCATTGGAATACGCTGCGGCGGGTGCTGCGCATCGGCATTCCGGCCGGGATGGAAGGCCTGCTCATCTGGATCGCCAACATCTCCATCGTGATCGTCATCAATCACATGGATCCCACCAACACCTCCTCGGCCGCCCACATCAACGCCGTCCGCATCGAATCGATCAGCTTTCTCCCCGGTTTCGCCTTCGCGATGGCCGCCGCCACGCTGGTTGGACAGGCCCTGGGCGCGAAAGACCCGGATCGCGCTATGCGCTCGGCCCATCTCGCCTTCAAAGTCGGCGGCGGCGTGATGACCCTCTGCGGCATCCTCTTCATCTTCCTCGGCCCGGTCCTGGCCGGCTGGATGCTCCCCCAGCTTCCCGAAGCCGCCAAACTCACCGGCCAGTGTCTCCGCATCACCGGCTTCATCCAGGCCGGTTTCGCCGCCTCCATGATCTACAGCAGCGCCCTCCGCGGGGCGGGCGATACCATGGCCGTGATGATCCTCAACCTGGCTTCGATCCTCGGTGCGCGCCTCGCCGGCGTGCTGATCGTGACCCAGATATTCCACGGCGGCCTGCTGGCGGTCTGGTTCATCCTCTGCGGCGAACTGGTGCTCCGCGGCGCACTCGCATACGCACGCTTCGCGACGGGGAAGTGGCAGAAAATCGATGTGTAGTCCATTGTCAATTGACAATGGACAATTGACAATGGACTACCTCTTAAACCCTGTCCCCACACTCCCTTTTCCCCCTCCGACCTCCGTGCCTCGGTGTCTCTGTGGCGAATTCCTCCGATCCTCAAATCCTCGCCGATCAGGTGAAGCAATTCGCCCGATCCCTCGGCTTCGATCTCGTCGGCATCGCCTCGGCCGATCCGCCCGCTCATCGCGATTATTTCCGCCAGTGGCTCGACTCCGGCCAGCACGGCACGATGCGTTACCTCGCGGCCCGATTCGATGAGCGGACTGACCCCCGCCACTACTTCCCCGGCGCAAAAAGCATCGTCTGCGTCGCACTCAATTACGCCGTGCCGCTGCAGCCCGTACCCGACGCCGATCGCGCTCATCATGGCCGGGTCGCGCGCTACGCGCTGGGCGATGACTATCACGATCTGATGAAGGATCGCCTGCACCAATTGGCCGACTTCATCCGCGGCAGTTTCGGCGGCCAGACGCGGGCGGGCGTGGATACCGCGCCGATCATGGAGCGGGAATTGGCCGGCCGCGCGGGCCTCGGCTGGGTCGGCAAGAACACCTGCATCATCGATCCGCGCATCGGGTCGTTCATCCTTCTCGGGCAGGTGCTGACGACGATCGAACTGGCTCCCGATGCGCCGATGACCGATCACTGCGGCACCTGCACCCGCTGCATCGATGCCTGCCCGACGGCCGCGATCACCGGCCCGTATCAGCTCGATGCCCGGCGGTGCATTTCATATTTGACCATCGAGCATCGCGGGGAGATCGATCCCGATCTTCGGCCGATGGTCGGCGACTGGCTCTACGGCTGCGACATCTGCCAGGATGTCTGCCCGCATAACTCGAAACTCCCGGCCGCCACGGGCCCCGCATTACAGCCGCGCTTCCCAACCGGCTCGCTGGATGTCCGCGAAGTTCTAAAATGGACGGATGAAGAATATCGCGAGAGACTTCGCGGAAGCGCGATGAAGCGCGTCAAACTCCCCATCCTGCAGCGCAATGCGCGAATTGTTCAGGAAAACAGCCAGAAATAAACTCGAACGGCGGCCCGCGTTGGGTGCCACGGCCACGCGCCTGCTTCCTTCCGCGTGCTGAAATGGTTCTCGCGCGGCCGTGCGCGGCGGCGGCGCGATACCCCAAGTCGGCACGGCCAAGCGATCACCTCGCTCGTATTCGAGTGCCGTCAGGCGCTTGACCGTGGCACCCAACATGATGCCAATCCTCTCGGATTCGTGAATGTTTCAACGCAGCCGAACTTGTTATCCTCTTCTCATGCGAACATTGTTCTCCATCCTCATCCTCACCCTCCTCTCTCTCTCCTGCGCCTCCCGCCCCGCCGGCCGGGCTTTTCCACCCGGCACGGTCTCTCACCTGGTCATCTGCTACCTGAAACATCCCGGCGACCCGGCCGAGCGCCAACGCCTCATCGAAGCCTCGCGCGATCTCCGCGATATCCCCGGCGTCATCAGCATCGAAGCCGGCAACGTCCTCCCCTCCACCCGGCCAGTGGTCGTCAGCGATTACGATGTCGCCATGGTCATCACCTTTACCAACACCGATGCGATGAACGCCTACATCACCCACCCCATCCACCAAAAGGCCCTCAAGGAAGTCCTCGCCCCGCTGACGGTAAAGGTCGTGATTTATGATTTCCTCAACGAATGATAACCCGCGACTTTTTCGGGTCCCGAACCTCCTTCATTTTCATCCTTCTGCCTTCATCCTTCATCCTTCATCCTTTCCCGTGTTGACCAATCCCCACCGCGCGCATAGGCTAGACCGAGCGAGTAAAAATTCATTCATCACGAAGGAGACCAACATGCCATTCACGCTTCCCCCGCTTCCGTTCGCTTCGGATGCCCTCGAGCCCAATATCGACAAGCAGACGATGGAAATCCACCACGGCAAGCATCACAACGCCTACGTCACCAACCTCAACGCGGCCATCGCCAAGCAGCCCGAGCTGGATGGCAAGCCGCTGCACGAAATCCTCGCCGGCAATCTGGCGATCGTGAAAGATGAGATTAAAACTGCCGTCCGCAACAATGGTGGCGGACACCACAATCACTCGCTTTTCTGGGAAATCCTCAACCCCGCCGGCAAGCCGGGCACGACGCCGGTTGGCACGCTGGCCGCCGCGATTACCGCCAAGTTCGGCTCCTTCGACGCTTTCAAGGAAAAATTCGCCGCCGCCGGCACCACGCGCTTCGGCTCTGGCTGGGCCTGGCTGATCAAGAAGGGCCAGGAGATCGACATCATCAGCACCGCGAATCAGGACAGCCCGATCATGGAAGGCGCCTTCCCGATCATCGGCCTGGATGTGTGGGAACACGCCTACTACCTCAAGTACCAAAACCGCCGGCCGGACTATATTGCGGCATGGTGGAATGTGGTCAACTGGAAGATCGCCGAAGACCGATTTACGCGGGCGAAGTAACAATGCACACCGGGTGCGAGGCATTCGGTGTCATGTTGAGCGTAGCGAAACATCTTGCATCGCATGCCAGGGACTCGGCCCTTAAGCATCGGCCAGACCCTTCGCAAGCTCAGGGTGACGACTTTTGAAGGTTCAGAAGATTTCAGGCGGCGATCGTGAATCTCGCGATTGCCGCCTTTTTCACACCACAATCACCAAACCTCCGCCCGCTCCTTCGGATCACGCCACATCTTATCCCCCGGCCGCACCCCAAACGCCTTGTGAAATTCCGCCATGTTCGACAGCGGCACGATCACGCGGAACCTCGGCGGGGCGTGTGGATCGGTGCGCAGGAGGGTCTTCTGCTGCTCCGGCCGGACGTTGTCGCGCCAGGAGATCGCGAACCCCAGGAAGAACCGCTGCTCGCCGGTCAAACCGTTGATGATCGGCGCGGGCTTGCCCTTGAGAGAACGCTTCCAAGCGTCGAATGCGATGGCCAGCCCGCCGAGGTCGGCGATGTTTTCGCCCTGTGTCAGTTCGCCGTTGATGTGGATGTTTCCGATGGCGATGCAATCCGTGAACTGCTGCATGATCCGCGCAGCGCGGGCGTCAAACCGCGCGGTGTCCTCCTTCGTCCACCACTCGGTCAGGTTGCCTTTGCCATCGTATTTCCGGCCTTCATCGTCGAACCCGTGCGTGAGTTCGTGGCCGATGATCGAGCCGATCGAGCCGTAGTTGATCGCATCATCGACATTGGGGTCGAAAAACGGCGGCTGCAGAATCCCGGCCGGGAAAGTGATGTCGTTGGAGGATTGATTGTAATAGGCATTGACCGTCGGCGGCGTGGTGCCCCATTCGGATCGATCCACCGGCGTGCCGAGTTGCGCGAGCTTGCGCCTGGATTCGAAAAGAGTGGCGCGGTTGGTGTTTTCGAGATAGGAATCAGTCTTGATCTCCAGGGCCGAGTAATCGCGCCATTTGTCGGGGTAGCCGAGCTTGCGCTCGATGGCCGAGAGCTTGGCGAGGGCTTTGTCGCGGGTGATGGGGCTCATCCATTCGCGGCTCTGGATGCGCTGGCCGAAGGCGGCCACGATGTTGGTCACCAAATCGTTCACCTTCCGCTTGGCATCGGGCGGGAAGTGCTTTTCGACGAACAACTGCCCGAGTCCTTCGCCGATCTGCGCGTCGATCGCATCGACGGTCCGTTTCCAGCGCGGCTTAAGCTGCTTGGCGCCGCCCAGGACAGTTCCGAAAAAGCGGAAATCCTCCTCCACCACCGCATCGCTGAGCCGCGGCGAGGCATGGTTGATCAGCAGCCAGCGCAGATAGGCCTTGAGATCGGTGATCGGGGTTTTCTTAAGCACATCATCGACCCGCTTCATGAAGTCGAGTTGGCAGACGATGACTTCCTTGATATCGGGCTTGCCGAGGGCGGCGAAGTACGCATCCCAGTTGATCGAAGGGCAAAGCTGCGCCAGGGCGATGCGGCTGGTCTTGTTGTACTGGGGAATGGGGTCGCGAAGCTGGACGGGCGTCCACTGCGCCTCGGCCAGGCGCGTTTCGATCGCCAGGATGACGCGAGCATTTCGTAGCGCGGCCGGCTCGGCTTCACCCGCCAGCATGAACATCTTCTTGACGTGATCCACATACTCATCGCGAATGCGCTTGGAATCCTCATCGGCCCCCAGGTAATACTCGCGCTCGGGCAGCGCTGTGCCTGCCTGGATCATATAGAAGGCGTATTCATCCGAGCGCTTCTGATCCTGATCGACGTAGATGCCAAACAGCGTGGTGGCCCCGGTCAACTGCATCCGCGTCAGAACCGGCGGCAGATCGGCAATCGTCTGGATCGCATCGATCAGCGCCAGATCCGGCTTGAGAGGGGCCAGGCCGTCTTTCTCCAGCTTGGCCTGGTCCATCGCGGTGATCCAGAAGTCGCGGATTTTCTGCTTGATGCCCGTGGCCTTGGGGTCGGCCGCCAGTTCTTCGCAGATCGAGCGCAGCGCCTGCTGATTGCTGAGCGTGACCTCGTAATCCACGCCCCAGGAATGTTCATCGGCCGGGATGGGATGGGTGGCGATCCACTTGTCGTTGACGTAGGCAAAAAAGTCATCGCGCGGGGAACTCGTGGGGTCGAACTCCGAAGGGTTGATGCCGGGGAGGGGCGCGCCGCTGGCTAGGATATGTGGATCGCCGGCGAGGCGGCTTGCATCGTTGCAGGAGAAGGCGCTCAGACTCAGGGCGATTGCGAGGCCGGCGAAGACAACGGCGCGGGTCATTTTCATGTCGCGATCCTGTCGGTGAATACATGGGCAAGGGAACGGTTCGAAATCGTAGCAGGCGCGCCGGCATCGGCAAGAGTGGTTCCCGGAGGGGTTTGCGAAATGAAGTTTCAACGTGGTGCGACGCGCGATCTGTCGCCGCTCCGCGGCTTGCAGGCGGTTGCTGAGTTGGGGGAGGTAGGCCGGTTTCCCCAGTGCTTACGCACTGGGCTACTTTTTTTCGCCGCTCCGCGGTTGGAATGGCAAGGGCTGCTCCGCGGGCTGGGATGGCGATTGCGCGGGTGCGGTCCTTGTGCCCGGCGGCGCATCACCGTACAAACGGCCCCATGCGCAGGCTCTTTCTTCGTGACGCGGCTTCGGGCGATCTGGTGGATGATGTTTACGTGGTGACGAACAAGCAGTTCGCCGCCGCCAGCACCGGAAAATTCTACATCAAGGCGTTCGTCTCCGATTCCTCGGCCCAGATGGTGGCGCGGATGTGGAACACCACCCGCGAAATCTTCAACTGGCTGCCCGAAAGCGGTTTCGTCAAGGTGCGCGGCCGCGTCGAGAATTACCAGAACAATCTCCAGTTCATCATCGAATCGGTTGGCCCGGCCAAGCCCGGCACGTTCGACCCCGGCGACCTCATCCCGCACACGCGCCAGAACATCCCCGAGATGTTCGCGCAGCTCCTAAAGACGCTTTCGGGCATCCGCAACCGCCATCTGTCGGCTATCATCCAGGCCTACCTCGACGATGCCGCGATGATGGAGAATCTCCGCAAAGCCCCGGCCGCCATGAGCTTCCATCATGCCTACGTCGGCGGGCTTCTCGAGCATACGCTCAGCGCGCTGCAGGTGGCCGACGCGGTGGTGCCGTTCTATCCGGGAATCAATCGCGACCTGGTCATCGCGGGGATTTTCCTGCACGATATCGCCAAGACTTGGGAACTCTCCTACGAATGTTCCTTCGGCTACACCGATGCGGGGCAGCTCGTGGGGCATATCGTCAAAAGCGCGATGTGGGTGGAGCACAAGGCGCGGGCGGCGGCCGAGAAACTGGGCGAGCCGATTCCGCAGCCTTTGATCGATGTGTTGCAGCACATCATCCTGGCCCATCACGGCTCGGCCGAGTTCGGCTCGCCGCGCCTGCCCTCGACGCCCGAGGCGATCATGGTCCACATGATCGAGAACATGGACGCGAAATTGATGATGTCCCTCTCGGCCACCCGCGGCGAGAAGGCCGGCGGCGAGGGGAACTGGACGGAATATCAGAAGGCGTTCAGCGGCAAATTGTACCGGCCGGATGTGGCGCAGGCGGATGCGGAGGATGAGGGGCGAATGGCGGCGGCGGTTTCCGCGCCCGCGGTCGCGGCCGTCGCGGCAGCGCCTGTGGTCGAGCGTTCAATCCCCGCGACAGCGCCATCTCCCGTTGCGGCTCCCGCGATCGCTTTGGCTCCGGTTCCCGCTCCGGTTTCCGCGCCGGCGATGCCCGTCAGTTCGCCGAAGCCGGCATCTGCCCCTCAACCGGCGCGGTCAGCGCCGCCCGCGCCGAAGAACCCTTCGGAGTTGAGCAATCCGCTGTTCGAGCTTTCGCAGGGGAAGAAGAAGTAGGGCGCGGAGTTAGACCAGCCACGTCTGATTTAAATCCCTCGACCAAACCTCAATCTGCGGCCGCGCCCCGCCGGGAATCATTCGGAATGTGAGGGGGACGACTTCGCTGACCAGCGGCGGAGAGGCCGGGCTTTCGAGTCGGCCCACTTCGTTAAGCCGGCCATTTTGCAGGCGGTAGAGTTCAAGACACCAGGGATCGCGGTCAACGAGCAGAAGCTCGCGAATGCCGACCGATGCGTAGAAATCGAGTTTGGCGCGGCTGCGATCATTCTCGCTCAGTATTTCGATCGCAAAATCCGGACCGCCGACCCAATGGGTGTTGCGATTGACTGCCGAAGTGCCGTTGAGAAAGACCGCGACATCGGGGACCCGGTAGTTGCAAACCCAGTCCACATCGCGATCGCTGACATTCACGCCAGCTCGCACTTGACCTAAATTCCGCATCCCGATGACGATTTCCAAAATTGCCGCGAGGCGCGTTGAAAGAAATTGATGGTCGTCATTAGCGATCGGCGGCATGAAATAGATTCCCTCCCAGACCTCATCGTGATGGTCGAGCCCGCGCTCCTCGCGCTCGGCGCGGAGTCGTTCTTCGAGGTCTGAATCGGTGATGAGAGTGGCCATGGGACGCTCCTTCTATTGGGATTCTACACTCCAAAGTGAATTTAAGCATCAAAAAACGAAGCCGCCGGTCGCGATGACCGGCGGCAGAAACTACTCATGATTGACGTCGACAGACGCGCTTACCGCGCCGAATCCAGCGCCTGCTTCAAATCGTTCTCCGACTTGATCCCCACGAACTTCTGCGCGACCTGGCCATCCTTGAAGATGATGATCGTCGGAATGTTGTTAATCCCGTATTTCACCGCCAGATCGCGATTGGAATCGGTGTCGACCTTGCCGACCTTGGCCTTGCCGGCGTAGGCATCGGCAATTTTCTCGATCGTGGGCGCCAGCATCCGGCACGGGCCGCACCACTCGGCCCAGAAATCGACCAGCACGGGCTGGGTGGAATTGAGCACTTCCTGCTCGAAATTTCCTTCGGTGAATTCTGCGACATTCTTGCTGTTAGCCATAGTTGCAATCTCCAATTCCTGTTTCGAACGGCGAGGGATAATAGGGGGATGGGGTGGGGGTGTCAAACGGGAGGGAATCAGGCCCTTCTCGAGTTGGACCATTGCGGATTGGCGATTGCGGATTGCGGATTGAATGCCCGTTTTCAATCCGCAATCCGCAATCCGCAATTCGCAATCGTTAATAGTGCGCGGTCATCCCTGCTCCGCCTTCCCCTGATTCAACTGCGCCTTCACCTGTAACATCGTGAACGCGCCGAAGGCGAGCATGACGACGCCCAGGCCGATCAGGCAATAGGAAATCCACGCGGCATCGGCGATGGGCGATTCTTCGCCGAGGCTGAGAATCCACGCGCCGATTCCCGGCAGGAGCAGCCCGAGCACGAGCATCGGCGGGATCATCGTCTGCTTGAAACCCGAGGTTCGCGAAATGAGTTTGCGCGGTGCCCGCGGCGGGGCGGGGCGATGAATCAGCGATTCTGGCGGTGGGGCGGGGAGGTTGAGCGTGTCATCATCTTCAATCACATGCGCTACCGCATCGGCCTCGGCCACCACTTCCGCCTCGTGTGCGGCCGCGACCTCTTCCGCGGTTTGCGGAACTTCTTCGACGGGTTGAACCGGTGGGGCTTGAACAGGCGGAGCTTTGACGGGTGGGGCTTTGACGGGCGCGGCCACGGGGCGAGCCGGGACAGGCCTGGCCGCGACCGGTGGCGCAACCGGGGAAGGAGGCGCGTAGTAGGCTTCCTCGGCCGGCGCTTCCTCCACGAAGGGCTGCTGCTCGGCCGCCG
>JBBRTW010000223.1:0-11138 GCA_038244055.1 Tepidisphaerales bacterium
AGGCCGCGCCACCGCGCCGGCCGAGCTTGATCGAAACCCTGGAAGACCGCGTTCATCTGACCACAACGCCCTGGAGCTGGCAGGCGACACTCATCGGGCAGGATCGGGCGGTCGCGAAATATCCTTCACTGACGGGCGCGGGCTATTCCATCGCGGTAATCGATTCGGGCGTGGACTACAGGCATCCGTCATTGGGCGGGGGATTCGGTGCCAATTACAAGGTCATCGCGGGGTACGATTTTGAATCCAATGACGCGAACCCATTCTCGGATACGGTGGCGCACGGCACGGCGACGGCCGCCATCGCCGCGGGAAACGCCTTCGATTACGCCGGCCAACATTATCAGGGAATCGCGCCCGGCGCGAACATCATCGCCCTGCGCGTGAATGGGGTTGACGATGTCAAAGCCGCCTTCGACTGGATTCACGTCAACGCCGCCAAGTATCACATCGCGGCCGTCAACTACGTCGATCTCACCCAGGGCAACGCCAACGTCTACAAGGCCTCGCTGAAAACCGTCATCAACGATGGCATTTTCGTCTCGCGCCCCTCGGGCAACGCCGGGCCGACGCAGATTCTTTACCCCGCGCTCGATCCGGCCGACTTCATGGCCGGCTCGGTGAACTCGGCCGGGAAGATCAGCGATTTCACAACGCGCGGCGCGGAACTGGACATGCTCGCGCCGGGCGAGAACCTGATCGTCCCCTACTACGATGTGACCACCCACGCCAGCATCATCGCCACCAACGGCGATGGCACGAGTTGGGCCTCACCCGCCATCGTCGGCGCGGCGGTGCTCATCAAACAGGTCGATCCCACGTTCACCAACCTGCAGATCATGAAGATCATGCAGGACAGCGGCACGGCCACCTACGACCCGGATTCGAAGCTGACTTTCAAGCGCCTGAACCTTGCGGGGGCAATTGCACTGGCCTATCAGCGGCACACCGGCGAGGTCATACCTCCCGCCGCCACCGCTCCGGCGACCGGCTCGGCCCTGATGCCGTTTGGTGGAATCGCGCCAACCATCGCCGCCAGCGGCGTAACCGTCCTCCAGGCCGAGAATTTCGACAATGGCGGCGAGGGCGTCGCCTATCACGATCATGAATCGGCCAACCAGGGCAACGACCCCTACCGCGCCGGTTCCGGCGTGGATCTATACAGAAGCGGCGCTACCCACATGATCTCGCATGCCTGGGCGGGTGAGTGGGCGGCCTACACGGTGAACGTGGCGGCCACGGGAACCTACAACTTCACCGCGCGCCTGGCATCGGTGGGCAAGGGCGGCACATTCCACATCGAAGTGGATGGCGTCAACAAAACCGGCACCATGACTGCGCTGAACTCGGGAAGCTGGACGGCCTTTGGCAACACCTCGAAGGCGAGCGTGAGCCTGTCGGCCGGGGAGCATGTGATCAAGCTGGTTCTCGATACCAACGGACCGGTGGGGGCGGTGGGGAATATCGACTCGTTCTCATTCACCGCGACGGCGGCCGCAGCGCCGGTGGCAACGCCGATGGTCGCGGTCGCGAAATACTCGGCCCTCGGCGGCATTTATGCGGCCGACTTCAGCGCCAAGTCCGGCGTGCAGGCGCTATCCGGTGTTTTGACCGATCTGGATGCGGGCGACTGGGCTCAATACAAGGGCGTGAATTTCGGCGCTGGCGCAACCAAATTGGTCATCAACCTGGCGGTGCCGGCGGCCTACGCGGGCAAGCAAATCATCGTCCGTACCGGCAGCGCAACCGGCGCGATCATCGGCACGATGACCACCAAATCCACCGGCGGCTGGAGCACATTCCAGACGCAGCAACTCGCGATCACCAAGACCGCCGGCATGCAGGATATTTACCTGACCTTCGCCGGCGGCCTGGGCGTGGCGAACATTTACACGCTGCGATTCGGGGCCTGAGCATTTTTACGCGGGGGCTGGAAGACAAGAAGAGCGGGGCGCGGTCAAACGATTGGGCGGTGATCTTTCGCCATGCCAGGGATTATTACCAGCAAATAATGCCGGAAATTCGGCCAAAATCCGGGGGAAGCGCTCATTCCTCGCGCCCACCCGGTTGAACCCGATGGGAGCATCCCTACAATGACCGCCGAATAGTTCGCGGCGGGATCGACCAACCGCATCCGGGGGCGGTGGCATCAAGCACTGCGTGCGCCGCGCCTCGCGATTCATCGCTCCTCTAACCCCGTTCTGTTTCCCGCGCTCGTTTTCAGGCAGGATTTGCCGCGATAGATAGATCTCAGTTTTTTCGATGGCCGAACTCGACACCGACAACCTCCGACTGACCGACTTTCTGGACCTGGCGACGCTCCAGGAGATCCAGGATTCGTTCGCGGCCGTCGCCAACGTCAAGGCGAATATCACCGATGCCGAGGGCCGCCTGCTGACCCAGCCGACACCCACCAAGGAATTCCTGCGGCGGCAGAAGGCGCTGGAGGCCGAGGAAGATGCCCGCGGAGAGCCCGGCGGAGAGGGCCAGGGCCCGCAGCGCGAAGGCGCGGAGTACGTCGCCCCGATCATCGTCAACAACCAGCGCGTGGGCACGATCCGCATGACCGCCAACGGCGCGCTGGCGGGGATCGATGATGCCAAACTGCAAGCGCTGGCGGCCAAGCTCGGGCTGGAGGTCAAGCAGCTTCGCAGCATGGCGACGCAGATTCTCCGGGCCAAGCAGGCCCGCCCGGCGGCGATCCAGTTTCTGTTCCTGCTGGCCAATGCGCTGGCGCGGCTCTGCTACCAGGAATTCCAGCTTCGCCAGCGGATCAACGAGCTGACGGCGGTCTACAACGTCACCATGATGCTGGCCGAGGCGCGCGACCTGACGCGCGTGTTGCAGCGGACGGCCGAGCTGGTGTGCGATGTGATGGCGTGCAAGGCGAGCTCGATCCGCCTGATCGATGTGGATCGCGATGAGCTGGTGATCCGCGCTGTCCATGGATTGTCGCCGGAGTATTTGAGCAAAGGGGCGATTCGGTTTTCCACGGCCGAGATCGACCGCGTGGCCCTGTCGCCGCGCGGGTACGAATACGTACACGATATGCGCAGCGATCCGCGCGTGCAGTTCCCGACCGAATCGGCGCGCGAGGGGCATGTATCGATGATGTCGGCCGGGATGCGCTACAAGGGCAAGCCGATCGGCGTCTTGCGGGTTTACACGGCCGAGGAGCGCGTCTTCACGCAACTGGAGATCGATTTGCTCAAGGCGGTCGCGGCCCAGGCGGCGGCGGCCATCGAAAACGCGCGATTGGTCGCCGAAACCCAGGCGGCCGAAGCACTGGAAAAGCAGGTGCAGATGGCCGCCTCGGTGCAGCAGCGGATGATCCCGCAGACCGCGCCGATCGTGCGCAACCTGGAGCTGGCGGCCTGCTATGTGCCCTGTTACACGCTGGGGGGCGACTTTTACGATTTCATCCCCCTGCCCGATGACAACGTCGGGCTGGTCGTGGCGGATGTCTCGGGCAAGGGCGTTCCGGCCAGCCTGATCATGGCCAGCGTGCGGGCGGCGCTGCGGGCGCACGTCGATAATGTTTACTACCTTTACGAAGTGCTCCGCCGCGTGAACCTGATGCTCTTCCGCGACACCCGGCCGGAGGAATTCGTCACGCTCTTCTACGGCGTCTTCGATGCGCGAAACCGCCGCCTGACCTACTGCAACGCCGGCCACCCGCCGGGATTGCTCCTGCGCAAGGGAACGATCATCGAACTCGGCTCCGACAATATGGTTTTGGGCGTGAACCCGGATGAGCCTTACGCGCAGTCCATCATCCAGCTCGAGCCGGAGGATTCGCTGCTGCTGTACACCGATGGCCTGCTCGATGCGGCCGATTTCGAAAGCCGGCGCTTCGGAAAGCAGAGATTGGTCGATTCATTCAAGGCGGCCGACAAAGCAAGCGTGCAGAACGTCTGCGATCACATTCTGTGGGATGTAAGGCGCTTCGTCGGTCTGTCGAAAGCAACCGATGACATCACCATGATCGCCGCCAAGGTCGAATGACACTCCCGTGACACGGGCGTCCCGCCCGTGCGAACTGCGCCGAATTGACGCGATTCACCGCTCGCCCTCACCCCCGCCCTCTCCCGAGTACAGGAGAGGGAGTACGCGCTTGCCCGGGTGGAGGAGGGAGTATGCCCACTTCACAGCTTCCACTTCTCATCGAAAAATCCCGCCAGTGGAATCGCTCCCGGCGCTTTGTCATCCGGGGGCGTCGTCAGATCGATAATGGCGTAATCCGGCAGCTTGGCGATCTGACGGCTGTTGGTTTTGTGGTCGGCCTGTCGGAAAGTGAAACCGGAATTGAGGACGACATAGCGGGCCGTGTTGAGGGGATTGGGGTAGATGGCGATGAGGGCGCTTTTGTCGGCGGGGAAAGTCTTTTGGCCGACGGCGATGGAATCGCGCGTCCACTGGATCGGGAGTTTGCCGGCGATTTTGGCGATGATGGTATTGGAAACCGGGTCGCCGAAAAGGATCAGGTTGTTGTTGGCGATATCGTCGGCCGTGAGGTCTTTATCGAACTTCACGCGCGGCTCGCCGCGAAAGATTTTGCGCCATTCGGTGGTGGCATAAGCCAGCTCATGTTCGACCCATTTCTGCACGGCGGGATGCGCGGCCGTGCCGCTCGGTTTGACGATGATGAATGATTCCATGAAGGCATCGTCAATGGGCCCCTGCAATCCATGATGCTTCACAAGACCCGCGGGCCCGCTTATTGCCGGATCCACACGCCATCCGCCGCTTCCCCGCTCGTAAAGCGCATCGAGATGCCCATCCTCGGCGATCCTCGGCAGGTCCAGCGCTATGCCATCAATCGTGGCCTTGGGCGTCGAACCGGCCCGGCCGGGAAATTGCCCGGCCCCGAATCGCAACGATAGCGCTGAGACATTTTTCGTTGTCAGTGTGATGTCACCCGCCGGTGAAAGCTTCGCATCCACCTGCGCCTTGTCCCAGTGCTTCTCCAGCCTTTCCACCCCAATCCAGAACATGTGATTGTAGCGCAGGGTGTACGTTGCGAAATGAATCTCCGCCGGCACCGGATTGCGCCCCTTTTCCGCGTACCCATCGAGGCGCTTTGCCAAATCCTTCTTCGCATTCGGCTCGTATTTATGCTCGGTCTTGGGTCCCCAGACGCGCTCGAGCTTGTAGCCAAGATCGGCCAGCGCCTTCTCCATCAGCGTCCCCGATTGCTGCTGCTTGTCGAGTTCCCCGGCGTAGGCGATGGTCGGGATCATGGTCAGGTTGATCGCGATATCGGGGCAGTCGTAGAGGTGCATCAGCTTCTTCTGATAGTCGGGCAGCGCATCCCACTCGCCGGATTTATCCATGCCTTGATAAACGCGCGTCTCGCAGAAACCCGCGCCGGGGGAGGCGGCGGCGAAGAGGTCGGAGTAGTGGACCGCATGATGCCAGCCGGCCGCCCCGCCCATGGAAAAGCCGGTCGCGAGGACGCGGTTATCATCGATCGGGTATTGCCGCTTCATATCCGCGAGGATTTCCAGCGTATCGATCTCCCCCGCGAATTTGTTGGCGCAGCAGTAGCGGCCGTAGGGGAAGACGACGAAACGATGCTCGTCGGGGGGATTGGAAGGCGCATCGCCCGCGCTTTTTCCGGAGATGAAGGATAGCTCGGTCAAGCCTTCGCCCCGGCCATGGAAGAAGAAATCGAGGCGATACGGCCCTTTCGCCTTGGGATCGAAATTCTTCGGCGGGATCACGAGGTAGGGCTGGATGGAGCCGTCGATTTTGGAGATGTACGCACGCGGGCCGCCGGCGGTGACCCAGGGGGATTGGCCGGCCTTCAACTCCTTGGCCCGCTGCAGGCCCGCCGCCAGCGCTGCCTTCGCCTTCTTCACATCGATCGGTTCGTGATACCGAAGCGGCCAATCGACGGCCTTGCGGTAGATCTCGACATCGGGGAGAAGCGGATTGCCTTTGAGCGCGGCGACGTCGCTGGCGAGTTCCTTGAGGCCGGCCTCCAGCGCAGCGCGGTCGGCGGCGGGAACCTCATTGCCGGGAGGTGGGATCGTGGCGGCGATGGTGGGGAGGGCGAGTGTTGTGAGAACCAGTGCGATGAGGAGAGATCGCAGGCGTCGGGTGAGGGATGGGGTCATGCTGGTCATAGTGGGATGATGGAAAGGTGTTGAGATACATGCCTCACGGGTTGATGATGACCTGCTTCAGCACCGACCAATTCGGCCCCTGCTGGCCGGCCTTGAGCGGGTCCTGCTCGTAGCGAACGGAGGTGGATTTCGTGGGCTTTCCATCGCCATCCTGTTCGATGATGACCTTGCCGTCGGCCGCGAATTCGTAGGTCTTGTCGAGGCCGAAGCGGGTCCAGCCGGTCATCTTCCCGGCCGAGTCGTAGTGATACACATCGCGCCAATTCTTCGGCCGCGACAGATTCGGATCGCTGTAATTGAGGCGATAGTTGGCCGAGGCGAGTTTGGGCAGAAGCAGGCCCGCCAGCAACTCGGCCTGGAAGCGCTGCACCTGGGCCTTCTCGAAACGATTGAGCCGATCGATCGGCGCGCCGACACCGCCAACCAGGGGGGTAATCTCAATCAGGGCCTCCGGCGCTTCCTTGGCAATACCGAGCCCGATCAACCGCTTGCGGGCGTTGTCCAGAACCGATTTCGCGGCCGGGCCACCTGCGGTGATCGCTTCTTTCAAGATGGCGGCGTTGGTGTCGAAGAATTTCGGATCGAGTACGAGTTGAGTGAGTGCGGATTCGATCAATGTCTTCGCCGGCGCGCTGAGCGAAGCATTGGTAAAACCAGATGCGATCGTGGGGGCGGGAGGGGCTGTCGCGGTGCCGGGCGTCGTGCCACCACCGGGGGTTGTCGCTCCGCCGGGCGTTGTTGCACCCCCTGGTGTCGTTGCGCCACCGGGCGTTGTAGCGCCACCGGGCGTCGTCGCGCCACCGGGCGTCGTAGCACCCCCCGGTGTCGTTGCCCCCGCCGGAGTCGCCGCCGGCTGGCTCGCGGGCGGCGCGAGCGCCGGTGTCTTCGATTCCAGTAAATCCTTCTGCGCCTTCTGATCCTTCGCCTCCACCGCCCGCCGATAGGCCGGCGCCATCTTCGCCAGCACTTTCACATCCTCCGGCTTGAGCGCGGATTTGAGCAGCGCGATCCCCGGCGTCGGCGCATCGACCGCAAGGGCATCCAGCATTCCCTGCCAATTGCTCACGGTCACATGCGCTTCCCCCATCCCATAGCCGATCTCCGCGATTCGCTCCTTTTCATCGTAAGTCCGCGCCTCCGCATCCAGGCTGAACATCGTCACCAAGCCCGGCGCGGACCAGTACGCGCCGTTATTCACGAACGCCCCGATGTCCACGCGATTCGATTCCAGCGCTGCTCCCGCCGCGATCGGCCGGCGCTCGTGATACCCCACCGTGATCTCCACCCTCGATCCCGCATCATTGAGCGGCTTGATGGTGATCCGCTTCTCATCCCCGCGCAGGACCACCCACTGGAACTTCAGCGGCCGATGGCTCACATCGAAGCTCGACTCGGCCGAGACCACCATCCGCCGCTTGCCGCCCGCCCCGCGCCAGATTCGGGCGATGCCGCAGGGCGTATCGGCCAGTTTCTCCGTCACCGCCACCGGCTCGAAATAGTCGATGCCATTCTCCACATGATCCTCCTCCATCACCGCGATCTGCACCATCGGGGGGATCGCCTCGGCCGTGATCTCGTGGGCCAGGTTCACCATCTTGAGATCATCCACGTTCGCCCCCTCGAACACGGTCGGGTGCGCGATGCCGGTAAGATAATCCGCCTCCGTCTTCACCTGCTTGCCCGTGCGCCGCAGGATCATCTGCATGGTCGGCATCAGCAGGCCGGTATCGACCAGTTTCTTCTTCACCTCCGGCCGAAACGCCGCCAAAGTCAGCGGCACCGCCTTCATGAAGGGCTGATCCGATCCCGATGATCCCTGCGAGGTGATCAGGTAAGGCGTGTTGGTGGGATAGACATCCCCGTGCCCCATCGATCCATTCGGGCCGATTCCGTTATGCCCCGGATCGTGATCCTGATGCTCGGGGTACATGTAGAGATTGTTGTGCGTGTACTGGCCGTACAGAAACGGCAGCCCGCGCGGGTGGGAGTAGTACATGCGCACATTCGACCCACCCATCTGGATCGGCGCGGAGGTCGATGAGTTCCCGAACACCACGCCCAGGATGAGCTTGTGCTGCGCCGCCCAGTCGCTGCGGGCGGCGAGTTCTTCCTTAGTGTACTCATGCTTGATGAGCTGCGGATACGGCTTGCGATCGAGCTCCGAGTGCGTCCGGTCGCGGTTGTCATAAACATCCCCGACATTCCCCGCCGCCGTCCCCTCGGCGTACCACTTCTTCACCAATTCCCCGGCCGGGGTCTTGAGCGTCGTGACAGGCTGAGTCGATGGCGCGGTGGCCGGCGGATCAGCGAAGAGTTTCACCGCAGAGGCCCAGAGAACGCAAAGGACAAAGACGCCAAAAAAGACAGGAACGCCAATGCCAGGTGCCATGCCGGGTGCCATGCCGGGTGCCATGCTTAGACCCGCCGCCAGAACCCCTTCTTGCGCAATGCCACGAACTCGGCGGGGATAAGCATGCCCCATCGACACACCGCTCTCACAATCCGAATGACCCGTTTCACGACCTGGCATCTTCGTTTCCATCACCAAAGCATATCAAATCCCCCCAAATTCTCTCCGTGCCCTCCGTGCCTCTGTGGCGAATTCAGCCCCTCGATTGACAAACCCACCCCCGCCCCCGAAAACTCCATCCATGGATCCGCAACTCGATTCCCTCAAGTTTGATTCCGCGGGGCTTATCCCCCTCATTGTTCAGGACATCGCAAACGGCCAGGTGCTCATGATGGCCTGGATGAACCGCGAGGCCCTGGAAAAAACCCTCGCCACCGGCAAAATCCACACCTACAGCCGTTCCCGCGGCCGCCTCGCCCTCAAGGGCGAGTCCTCCCGCCACTTCCAGCACGTCAAGGAGTTCTACACCGACTGCGACCGCGATGTGGTCCTCTTCAAAGTCGTGCAGGATGTCGCCGCCTGCCACGAAGGCTACCGCTCCTGCTTCTATCGAAAATACGAACCCGGCCAAAAGGATTGGAAGACCATCGCCGAGAAAGCGTTCGATCCCAAAGCAGTGTACGAAAAGTAGCGCCGGCGGTTGGGCCTGGGCCTCTCATTGCCCAATCAACCTCCCAACTACTCGCTACTCGCTACTAACTACTAACTACTAACTACTAACTACTAACTACTGCATCCCCCATTCATCATTCAGAATTCATCCTTCATCCTTCTGCCTTCCCCTTGCCCCCCTCTCCCCCCGATCCATCGCCACTTCCCTCGCTCCCGCTGGAGTATCGCAATCCCGTGCTCGCTGGCCGCGATCCTTCCCCGCGCCGGCCCGTCGATGCCGCGGCCGAGGTGGTGCGCTGGCTCTTCCCCATTTACATCTTCATCATTCTGATCGGCTTCTTCCTCCTCCGCGCCGACAGCGTGATGCCGGCCGGCAATCACCTCACCCACGACCGCGCCGTCTTCCAGGCCGTGAATGCCGCCACGCTCACCGGCTTCCAGCTCTCCATCCATCCCACCGAGTATTTCACCCCCGGCAAAGTCATCCTCCTCTGCCTCATCATCGCCGGCACGCTCTTCTCCCTCATCGTCGGCGGCCTGGCGGTCAAGCGGATTCTCCGCCTCGAGTGGTCCGACTGGCGCCTGGTCTCGGCCGCCATCATGCTGGAGATCTTCGTCCTCATCGCCGGCATGTTCGGCGGCGGCGGCAACACCGGCCTGCTCGAAGGCGCGTTCCAATCCGCCGCCGCTTTCGCCAACTGCGGCCTCTACATCGGCGTACCCCCATCGGCCGCCAGCGCCTACACCCACCTCTTCCTCATTCCCCTCTCGGTCCTGGGTGGTTTGGGACTCACCGTCATCCTCGAAATCGGCGATACCCTCACGCGCCGTCGCCCGCTCGCCCTCCTCTCCATCCACGCCCGCCGGGTGCTCACCATGACCGCCGGGCTCTACCTGATCGGCATGGCAATGGGCGTCCTCCTCCAACTCCTCGACATGAACGCCCTCGGCCTGCACAAGGACGAATCCTATTTCCACGCCCTGGGCCGCCTCTGGCCCCTCATCCTCTCCAACGCCTCGATCACCTCCCTCAATGCCCGCAGCGCCGGCCTGAATATCCTCCCCATCTACGGCCTGCCCCGCTCCATGACCTTCTTCACCATGCTCCTCATGTTCATCGGCGCTTCCCCGGCCGGCACCGGCGGCGGACTCAAGACCACCACGCTCCACCAGCTTCTCTCCGCCCCCCGCCGCGCGCTGCGCGCCCTCCCATTTCTCCCCTCTTCGGATCCCCTTCGCCCCGCCGGCCCCCCCTCCCCTCTCGCCCGCCCCTTCGGTATCGCCGCCACCTGGCTTGGCCTCTACCTCGGCGCCCTGCTCCTATTCCAGATGCTCCTGCTCCGCGCTGCCCCGCAAGTCCCCGGCGACCGCATGCTCTTCATCACGGTGAGCGCCCTCTCCAACGTCGGCCTCTCCCACGACATCCTCTCCATGACCGGCGCCAGCCTCTACCTCCTCGCCGCCGCCATGTTCTTCGGCCGAATCACCCCCCTGCTGATCCTGTGGTGGATGGCCGACTCGACCAAGGACGCGGATGTGGCGGTGGGGTGAGGGGGAGGGTTCGGGGTTCAGGGTTCGGGGTTCAGGGTTCAGGGTTCAGGGGTTAGACAATGAGACAATGAGACAATGAGACAATGAGACAATGAGACAATGAGACAATGAGACGATGAGGCGATGAGACGGTGGACGGAGGGTATAGGGTATGTAGCTCGACATTCCGATGTCGAGTCGGCGCGGGGCGCGCCGGGAGCGGGGCGCGCGGGGTGCCATGGGTGCCATGCTTAGACCCGCCGCCAGTCGCTGCCCTTCGCGAGCAGATGTTCATCGGCGGGGATAAGCATGCTCGCGTGCCGCGCCATTCGCAAGATGTAGCTCAGTAGTTCCAAGTTCACCCCGACGGCCCCGTGATGGCGCTAAGTGGCGGGATGTTGGGAGGATGCATCGACTCCGAACAGCCCAGGCTTGCCTCGGCGCAGTGCTGGAGCATC
>JBBRTW010000224.1:0-11134 GCA_038244055.1 Tepidisphaerales bacterium
GTGAAGGACATTCCGGTTGCGACGATCGCTGGCGAGCAGATTCAACTGCGGCAGGTGGCGGACGTGGAGAATGGCTCGGTGCTTGGCGAATACGACCGCTACAACATGCAGCGCATGCTCACGCTGGGGGCGAATATCTCGGGCGAGGATCTCGGCCGCACCGCCGGGCGAATCGAGGATGCCATCCGCGCGGCCGGCGCGCCGCCGCCGCGCGTTAATGTCGCCGTGCGCGGGCAGATCGCGCCGATGCGCGAGTTGTTCGGCGGCCTCACCACCGGCCTGGGCGTGGCGGTGCTGGTGATTTTCCTGCTGCTGGCGGCCAACTTCCAGAGCATGCGGCTGGCGCTGGCGATCATCCTGACCGTGCCGGCGGTCGTCGCGGGCGTGGCGATATCGCTGTGGATCACGGGCACGACCATCAACATCCAGTCCTTCATGGGCGCGATCATGGCCGTGGGCGTGGCGGTCGCCAACTCGATCCTGCTGATCACGTTCGTCGAGCGAAACCGGGTGCAGGGCATGACCGTGGCGCGGGCGGCGGCCGAGGGCGCGGCCAGCCGGCTGCGGCCGATTTTAATGACGAGCTGCGCGATGATCGCCGGCATGGTGCCCATGGCAATCGGCGCGGGCGAGGGCGGCGAGCAGACCGCGCCGCTGGGCCGGGCGGTGATTGGCGGGCTGCTGGGGGCAACCCTGGCGACGCTGATCGTGCTGCCGGCGATCTTCGCCCTCTTGCAGCGGAATTCCACCCGCAAAAACGCGTCGATCCATCCCGCCGATGATCCCGCCGATGCGAATCATCCTCCCGTCGCGGCCATCGCGGTGCCCGATGGAAACCGGGCCGGCGGCGAGATTCCGACGCTCAATTCATCCAAGCGGTAAGATGCGGCGCGGGGAAACATGTCGAGGTCACTATGCGATTGCATGAATGGTGTCAGTTCAAATGGATCGGACTCTGCCTGGCGGCGGTCGGCGCGGGGTTGTTCGCCGCGCAACCCGCGGCCGCCGATGGCCCGACGACGGCCCCCGCCGCGCAGACGATCGCGGTCCCGGCCAGCATCGAGGCCTATTGGTCCGCCGATCTGTACGCCAAGACATCGGGTTATGTGATCGATGTGAAATACGATCTGGGGGACCACGTGATCAAGGGGAAGACGATGGCGGTTCTCCAGGTGCCGGAACTGGAGAAGAACCTGGCCCAGGCCAAGGCGGCGCTCGAAGCCAAAAGGCAGATGTTAAAGGCGGCCGATGCGGTGATCGCCCAATCGCGGCAGGCGCTGACGGTGGCGCAGAAGCAATTGGAGAGCTACAAGGTGGACCTGGATTATCAGCAGGTGACGCTGAAGCGCCAGCAGGAGTTGTCCGCGGGCAGCGCCATCACGCCGCAGCAGCTCGATGAGGCCCGCAACAAGGCGGAACTCGCCAAGGCCGGCCTGGACATCGGCGAGGCCAAGGTGAGCTCCGCGCAATCCGACATCCAACTGGCCGAGGCCAACCGCGCTGTCGCCGCCGCGCAGGTGGACGTTGCCGATGCGGCGGTGAATGAAGTGCAGACGCTGCTGGATTACACCCAAATCACCGCGCCATTCGACGGGATCATCACCAAACGGCAGGTGAGCATCGGCGATCTGGTGCAGACCGCCACCGGCAACCGCGGCGCGCCGATGTTCACGCTTCAGCAGATCGAGACGGTGCGCGTGTTCTGCGACGTGCCGGAGTTGAAGGCCGCGGGCATATCGGTGGGAGACCGGGCCGATGTGAAGGTCTACGGGCTGGATGGACAGGTCATCGCCGCCACCGTGACGCGCATCGCGACATCGCTCAACCCGGTCACCCGCACGATGCGGGCCGAGATCGATCTGAAGAACCCCGGCGAGGCGCTGCGGCCGGGAATGTACGCGCAGGTCACGCTGACGGTGCGACCGGCGGCGCGGGTCGCCGAGACGCCGCCGCCCAAATAGGCTTTCGTTGACGGGAAGGAACAGACACATGGCAAACCGAATGGTCCGCGCGGCGCTGGCGATGCGCCGGGCCGCGCTGGCGCTGCTTCTGGCGATATCCGGCTGCGCGACGGAGCAATATGCCCGGCCCGAGCCTCCATCGGTCGCCCCGACGACCCAGCCCTCCGCCTCGCTGTCGATCGGTGGCGCGGATGTGCGGCCGATGTATCGCGAGCTTCTGGCGGTAGACCTGCCGACGGTGCTGCGCGTCGCATCGGCCCGGAATCTCGACATCGAGCAGGCCCGCCAGCGCGTCGAGGCATCGCGGGGGCGCTACGAAAGCAGCGTCGAAGCGGTGTTTCCCATCTTCGCGCCGGCCGTGGCTTACCAGCACCTCGAAGGGGTCAACCAGAACGCCAACGGCACGCTGACCGCCGCCAATTTCACGAATTTTCTCCCCGCCATTTCGGTGCAGTGGATTCTGAACCCCGGCCGAGTCGTGTACGACATCATCGCCTCGAAGCGGCGGATGGAAGCCTCGGAGCAGCAGCAGGACGCCATCGAGCTCGACACCTCCCGCACCGCCGCGCTGCAATACTACGATCTGGTGCTTGCCCAGGCGCAACTCGGCGTCGCCCGCCAGGCCGTCACCGAGGCCGAGGAACTGGTCCGCATCACCAAACTCCGGGTGAAGACCGGCATCGGCCTGCATGCCGATGAACTGCGCGCCGAGGCGAATCTGAGCGGGCTGGAGCAGGATGTGGTGCTGGCGCTGAATCGCTTCTACCAGGCTTCGGTGGTCCTCACGCTGACCCTGCACCTCGATCCGGTGGTGACGCTCGTGCCCCGCGCCGATTCGGTGCGGCAGGAGACGCTGGTGCGCGATGATTTGCCGATCGACGAATTGCTGGCGATCGCCCTTCGATATCGCCCCGACCTCGAAGCCGCCCGCAGCCTCTTCAAATCGGCCGAGGCGGATTCGGGCACGGCGCTCTGGGGCGGGCTGGCCCCGCAACTTCAGGCGGGCTACACCTTCGGGGGCATCCAACCCCAACTCTCCGGCAAGACCTACGGGCTGCACGAGCAGCAGAAAGCCGGCGTCAGCGCGAGCTTCGCCTTCGGGCTCTCCACTTTCGGGCAGGTCAAGACGGCCAGCGCCAACGAGCGCTCGGCGGCCGTGGATGTGCAGCGGCAGATGGATCAGGTTCGGGCGGCGGTGGTTTTGGCGCACCAGAACAGCGCTGCCAACGCCAAGCTCATCCCCGTCGCCCGCAAGCAACTCGATTCCGCCGGTGAGGCGCTCAGGCTGGCGCAGGCGAATCTGAAGGCCGGCACCCTGCTCACCATCGATGTGCTGCAGGTGCAGTTCGAGGTCGATCGCGCCCGCCTTCGTTATGCCGATGCGGTTGTCCATTACAACCAGGCGCAGGTCAGCCTCCTGGCGGCGCTGGGGATCTCTGAAAACACCGCGGTTGCGGCTGCGGCTGCGAAGCCATAAATAAAACAGCACGGGCCGAGGGGGTTAGCCTCGGCCCGTGCCGCGTGTCATCCGATTGGGGTTTTGCCCTTCGGGGTTTACGCCCGTCAGACGCGGCCCGAATCGTTCAGGTTTCTTTCAGCGAGACTTCTTTCGGCCAGGTTACAGCAGGAGCTGGAACTGAGCGCGGAAGTAGAACTCGTTGTCGCCGTTGTTGGAAAGGATTCCGGCGTTGCTGAAGTCGCCGGGCGATCCATTGGGGAGCCAGCCGGCGTCGAGCGTGACCTTGGCCGAATGGCCCTTGAGGTAGTAGTTCACGCCTGCGGTGACTTCGTGGTAGGCGGATTCCGACGAGAGGCTCTGGTGATCGATGTGGACGTAATCGTACCGTCCGAAGACTTCCCACTGGGCATCGATCATGTAGGCCGCTTGAACGATGAAGCCGCAATCCCATGAATGGCCGCCGCCGGAAACATCGAGGTATCGGCCCGCGACGCCCGCCATGACGGCGAGCTTGCCGGCTTCCCACTCCGCATCCACCGCGTAGCGGTAGTCGTTGAGCGAGTTGTTCTGGGTCCAGTCGATGCCGGCGCCGATGACGAGCAGGTCCTTCTTGTTGCCCATCGCGGTCTGGTCGGCATAGCTCTTCCAGTCGCCCATGACCTTGTAGCAGATTCGGGCGTTGACGCCGAAGTCCGCGTTATTGGGGTTGGGATCCTGGAAGTTGGTGTTCGCCGAGGCGTATCCATCGGTGAAACCGAGAAGAGCGCGGATGTTGGCGTTGTCGTCGTAGTTGAGCTCGACGCCCTGGGTGTAGGTGTCGCCGCTGAACAGCACCTGGGCGAGCAGGGACTGCTCGACCGTCAACTGGCGATTCGGGTTGGTGGCGGTTTCGAGATAAACCCGCTCGCGATACTGGCCGACCTTGACGGCCCAGTTATCGGCGAACTTGTAGACGATGTACGCTTCTTCGGCGACAAGGCTGCCGCCGCTGCGCTCGGTGTTCCAGACGAAGTTGTACCACAGGTTCTTCGTGAAGGCGGTGCCTTCAACGCTGAACTTGAGGCGGGCGGCTTCAAAACCGTTGTCGGTGTTGGAGCCGCTGGACTTGTCGTTGTAGTTGGTGACGCTGCGGAACTGCCACTGGATGCCCGGGCTGAGCGAGAAGACGCCATCGGCCGAGCGGATGGTGAACTTATCGTCCATGTAGCCGGCATTGACTCCGCCGCTGTCCATGGCCAGAAGCTGGCTGCGGCGATCGGCGTCGCGAACCACCGAAGAGACGGCGGCATCGACGTCCTTGGCGGTATAGGACGGGCCGCTCTGGGCCTTGAGCTGCTGAACCTGCGCCTGGAGGGCGTCGATCTGCTTCTGCAGATCCTGCTGGCTGGGCTGCTCCGCCCAGGCCGACGTGGCTGCCAGTCCAAGGACTGCGCCGAACAACGCGGGGATGGTCCTGCGTTTGGTCATGTGAGTCTCCTTTCCCGGGAGGTTCGAATTGAACCGCCCTAAAAACCTATCGGCGACGAGCGACCAACCCGCCGCCACGAAACCATTCAACGGCGACATCGGTGAACCTTCCGATCGTCGCCGCATTCGCCGGGTCGTCTCGGTCTACCCGGCGACCCCACGTTTCGTGTTCCGGCAACGCTGCCGGAGAACCTCGACGAGCGCCGGAACAAATTCAGCGATCGAGGCGTTCCGGCCACGCGCCGGAATCCATTATCGAATTTATTACATCTGGGTTTGCCGCGTACCACCCGGGCGATTCGCCGGCTGGTGTGCGCTCCGCGCACGCGGTCAAAGGTGGGCTTCCTGCCTTCGCATCCTCCGCCAGGAGGTGCTTAATTTCTCAAGGTCGGTAACCAGCGGCTCCTTCCCGAACCGGCGTCCTGCGACCTTCAATCGACACATCGTTCTGCGATCCTTGTTATCGACACCAAGCCGCGAAACTCTTCAATTTGCTTAAGGCATTATGAAGATCGTGTAAACGCGGCCGGCACATACTCCGCGCGGCGGCGGACTTGTCAATCGTCTTGGATCGCGGATATGCCATTCGACTATCATCGTCGGATCGAACGATGCGTTTGGATCATTTTTTTGCGTCATTGCCCCGGATTTATCTCGCCCGATGTAACTGCATGGAAACAATGCAGTTATCGTCCGATTTATCGGACGTAAACTGGGCCATTGTGACAGTCTGAGCGATGATCGCGCGGCGTGGGGCTGATGCGCTATTTTTTAAGGGACGCGCCCCGATTTGAGCCTGCCCCAAATAGAAGGAATCACAAGCTGAATTCATCGCAATGCGCCGCTGCCATCTGCGATGTTCATGGATTGGCTTGCGAGACCGGGCTCACAGGCCGGGGAGCGGGGGTATTGGTCGCGGCGGTGGGCCGGGCCAGACCATCTTCGATATTGATGGCGCTCTTGGCCCGCGAGCCGAGCAATTCGATCGCGGGGGGAATCGCGCCGAAGAGCAGCACCCCGACCACGCTCAATCCAACCGCCAGCAGAATCGGCAACGTCCCGCGCTGCGCGCCCGCCAGCGGCACCACCGGCGCGGAACCCCCGGCCGGCGACTCATCCGAGCGCAGGAACATCGTCGCGACGATTCGCAGATAATATGCCGCGGAGATCGCCGCATTGGCCATGGTGATGACGACCAGCCAGATCATCGCCGTCGACATGGAATCCGAAGCCGATGCGGCCGCGAGCGCCGGCTTGATGATCAGCAGCTTGCCGACGAACCCGACCGTCAGGGGAATGCCGATCAGGCTGAAGCAGGCCACCGCCATCGCCAGGCCCAGCCCGATGTGCTTGCGGCCCTGGCCGGCGATGTCTTCGAATGTTTCGGCCGATGATTTGCCATCGCGCGATGGCAGCAGCATGAGCACGCCGAACACGCCCACATTCATGATGCCGTAGGCGGCGAGATAGAAGAGCACGGCCTGCAGCGCGGTATAGCGATTGGCCGGTGCGCCGGCCCCCAGCGCGGCCAGGGCAACCAGCATGTAGCCGGTATGGGCGATCGAGGAGTAGGCCAGGACGCGCTTGATGTTGTACTGGAGCAGGCCCAGCACATTGCCGACGGTCATGGTGATGATGGCGAGGATCCAGAGCAGGCCGGTGCCATTGGCTTTGATGAGCGGCTCAGGGAGCATCCAACTGGGCCCGCCAAGCGTGTAGAGAAGCTTGATGAGGGCGATAAAGCCGGTGGTCTTGGGGACGAAGGAGAGGAATGCGGTGACCGGAGTGGCTGCGCCCTGGTAGACATCGCCCGCATAAAAATGCAGCGGGGCGGCGGCCATTTTGAAGGCGAAGCCGGCCACCAGCATGATCACCGCCAGCACCTGCCAGGAAGTCAGCACCGGGGCGCGATCCATGACCGGTTGAAGCTTGGCGTTGATTTCGTAGAGGTTGGTTGAGCCGGTGGTGCCGTAAAGGTAGGAAAAGCCAAAGAGCATGATGGCGGCCGCCATCGCGCCGAGGAAGAAATATTTCACGCCCGCCTCTTGTGCCAGCGGCGTGGGGCGCGAGAGGGAAACCATGATGTATGTCGGGATCGAGGCCAGCTCGATTCCCAGGAACAGGAGCATGATGTCGTTGGCCCCCGCGACCAGCAGCGCCCCCGACAGGGAGAGCAGCATCAGCGCGAAAAACTCCCCGGCATCCTTGCCGTAGTTCATCGCGGTGTTGCCGGTGGCATCGGAATTGGTCGGCCAGGCCAGCAGCACCAGCATCGCGCCGACCGCGGCGATGATGAGCTTCAAATACTGCGCGAACTCGAAAACGCGGACGGTTCCATACGCCTGGCCGGTCTGGGAAAAGCCGCCCAGATTATCGTGAAGCGTGTGCGCCGAGCCGCTCTGGGCGGCATCGATGCGGGTGATTTGCAGCCCGAAAACCACGATCAGGGCAATCAGCGCCAGCCAGGGCGCCAGCCGCCGCGCCCGCGCCTTGGAGGAGAGGGCCACGATGAACAGCGCGCAGGCCACTCCGATCAGGATGAGTTCGGGAAGAAGGAGTGAAAACAGTGATCTCATAAGATGGGTGCCGCTGGGGCGGATGAATGATGCTATCGGACTTGCGCGACTGGGGCCGCGACGGGGATTGCGACGGCGGCGGTTGGGGTTGAAGACGGTGTTGTTTCCACGGCCACACTGTGGGAGCGGCGGGCCAATTGCACGGGCTGCAGAATCGACTTGAGAACCCCGTTGGGCAACACACCCAGCAGAATCACCGCCAGGGCCAGCGGAACCAGCACGGTGATCTCCCGGCCGGAAAGATCGCGAACTCCATCGTCCCTGGCACCGTGGCCATGATCGTGGCCATGACTGTCGGACTTCTTGCCGTGATCGTCACCGTGTACTTCGGGCGTTTTGAGCGGACCCCAGATGATCCGGGCGGTCATGTGCAGCATGTAGATTGCCCCGAGGATGATCCCCAGCGCCGCCAGCACCCCATAGCCGACGCCGAGATAATCCGAGGTGAACGCGCCGAGGATGGTCAGGAATTCGGAGACGAAACCGTTCAGCCCCGGCAGGCCGATGCTGGAGAGCGTGAACAGGACGAAGAAGAAAGCCATGATTGGCATCTTCCGCGCCAGGCCCGAGAGCTGATCGATATCGCGGGTGTGGTAGCGGTCGTAGATCATGCCGATCACGAGGAAGAGCGCCCCCGTGGAGAGGCCGTGATTGATCATGTACAGGACCGAGCCCTGCATGCCGTAATCGTTGAGCGCGATCAGCCCGAGCACGACAAAGCCCATGTGCGAGACCGAGGAATAGGCCACGAGCTTCTTGATATCCGTCTGCACCCAGGCGACCAGCGCGCCGTAGATGATGGCCACGACCGATAGCACGCCCAGGAAATGAATCAGGCCCGGCGAGACGACCTTCCCGCCGGACATCAATCCGATCGGCAGCGCCAGCCGGAAAATGCCGTAGGTGCCGAGTTTGAGCAGCACGCCCGCGAGGATCACCGAACCGGCCGTGGGCGCTTCGGTATGCGCCAGCGGAAGCCAGGTATGCACGGGAAAGAGCGGCACTTTAATGGCAAAGCCCGCCAGCAGGCCCAGGGCCACCCAGGTGCGCGCGGTCTGGGTCATGTGCGCCGGATTCTGCGCGTAGCGGATGATGTCGTTGATGGAGAAGGAGACATTGCCATCGTGCCCGGCCCGCATTCCCAGGTAGACGATCGCCGCCAGCGTGAAGACCGAGCCCGCGAAGGTAAAGAGGAAGAACTTCCCGGCCGCGTAGCGCCGCTCCGGCCCGCCCCAGATGCCGATGATGAAGAACATCGGAATGAGCGTGAGTTCGAAGAAGACGTAGAAGAGGATCGCATCGCGGGCGACGAACACGCCCAGCATCGCCCCCAGGAGCATGGTCATCCAGGCGTAGTATTCCTTCTCGCGCACCTTGATCGAGCCGAAACTGGCCAGAATGGCCAGGGGCGTGAGGAAGGCGGTGAGCAGGATCAGCCACATGCTGACCGCATCGACGCCCATGTTGGGCGAGAAGCCAATGATGGAGACGGCGTAGTAGGAAACCGATTCGCGCGAGAAGGTGATGCGAAACTGGCTGGTGGAATCGGAGGTGAAGAAACCGTACGCCAGCGCCGCGGCGATGCCGGCCGTGCCCAGGCTGACCAGAAGCGCCCAGGCGCGAGCGCCCTTACCGCCGGGAAGCAGTGCGCCGACGATGGCCCCGAGCAGAGGCACGAGCACTAATAGGGTCAGGAGGGATTCCATTGGAAGGGTTCGGGGTTCGGGGTTCGGGGTTCAGGGTTCAGGGTTCAGGGTCTGGCGAAGAGGGTATAGGGTTCAGGGTTCAGCAAGAGCCGTATTGGGGTTATAGGAATACGAGTAAGAGAATGATGACGATGCCGAAGACCATCGCGCCGGCGGAGCCTTGCAGGGAGCCGCGCTGGGTGGTGAGTTTCAGGACAAAGCCCGACATCTGCGGAATGAATCCAACCAGCCACACCAGCCCATCGACGACGATCCGATCCACCGCGAAGAAGAACGTGCCCAGTGTCCGCAGGGGCTCGACGATCGCGCCCTGGTAGATCTCATCGATCCAGTATTTGTTCTCCAGCACCGTCGTGACGCCCGGCATCTTCGCCGCCAGCGCCTCGGCCGATTTGCGGTTCTTCAGGTGGAAGTGATAGGCCGTGCCGATACCCGCCAGCGCGATTACGCCGCTGACGATCTGGAAAATCAGGTGCGTGGAATGCTCGCGCTCGCGCACATCCTCATCGCGCGAATCGTGCTGGCCCAGCGGAACCGGATTCGCGCCGATCGTCGGATTCTTCGACGCCAGCTCGAACGTCTGCGAAAGCGATGGGCTTCGGCCAAGGAAATGGCCCAGCGTGTGATCGTTGGCCAGGATGAACCCGGCGATGAGCGATCCGATCGCCAGGACGATGAGCGGGATCATCATGACCGCGGGCTCGTGATTGTGCGGGGCATGCTCGGCATGACCGCCCTTTTTGCCGTGGCCATGATCATCGTGCCCGCCGTGCCCATGCGCATCGGCCGGCGGCGGCGGGATGATCGTCGGCCCTTCGAAGACGCGGAAATACAGGCGGAAGGTGTAGTAGGCCGTGATGAATGCCGTCAGCAGCATGACCCCCGCCAGCACATGCGAATGCTCCCACGCGGCCGCGATAATTTCATCCTTGGAATAAAACCCCGAGAGGAACGGGAACCCCGCCAGCGCTGCGCACCCGATCAGCATCAGCCAGCGCGTCTTGGGCAGCACCGTCTTGAGCCCCGACATCTTCCGCATGTCCAGTTCCCCCAGCATCGCATGCATCACCACGCCGCTGGAGAGGAATAGAAGCGCCTTGAAAAACGCATGCGTGACCAGATGAAACGCCCCCGCCACCGGCGCGAGAACGCCGACGCCGACGAACATATAACCCAACTGACTGATCGTCGAATAGGCGAACACTTTCTTGAGATCGAATTGTCTCAGCGCGATGGTGGCCGCGAAGAGCGCGGTGAACACGCCGATGATCGCAACCGTCGTCAGTGAAGCCGGGTTGCCGACGAACAGCGTCCCGCACCGCGCGATCATATAAACGCCGGCCGTCACCATCGTCGCCGCGTGGATCAGCGCGCTGACCGGTGTCGGGCCTTCCATCGCATCGGGCAGCCAGACGTGCAGCGGGAACTGCGCCGATTTGCCGAACGCCCCGACCATCAGCAAAAATGGAATCCATTGCAGCGCTGTGGGCACCCAATCGGCGCGAACGCCCGGGAGCGCCATCAGCTTGTCCATCGGCATGGTGACCATCTCAAGAACGCCGGGCGTACCGCTGCCCACGCCGCCGCCGAAGTAGCTGACCGTCCCAAACGTCAGGAAGATCAGCATGATGCCGATGCCAAACCCGAAATCGCCGACGCGATTGACCAGGAACGCCTTCTTGGCCGCCTCGCGCGCGGTGGGCCGTTCGTAGTAGTAGCCGATCAGCAGATACGAGCAGAGCCCCACGCCCTCCCAACCCAGGTACAACATGATGAAGTTGTTCGCCAGCACCAGGCAGGTCATCGAGAAGATGAACAGCCCCAGATAGGCGAAGAAGCGGAAATACCCTTCTTCACCCTTCATGTAACCGGCCGCGAATACGGTAATAAAAAAGCCGATCCCCGTGACCACCACCAGCATCATTGCCGTCAGTGGATCGATCCACGCCCCCGCCTCGGCCTTGA
>JBBRTW010000225.1:0-11101 GCA_038244055.1 Tepidisphaerales bacterium
AATATTGAGGCCAACCTGGGGGGCGGCCAGGCCGACGCCGTGGTGCTCGCGCATGAGTTCGAGCATGCGGGCGGCGACGGCTTTGAGCTCATCGTTGAAAACCTGCACCGGCTGGCTCATCTTTTTGAGCCGGGGATCGGGGTACAAAATGATCTTTAAGTCCAACGCCATAGGTGATATAAGGTAGGAGAGTAGACGGGTTTGAGGCCGGTGGCAAGTTGCCGGCCTGCCCATCGCGGCGCGCATGGAAACCAGGAAGTACAAGTGGCAGATAAATACGCTGAAATTCCCGACGACGATCGCAAGAAGGCCCAGACGTTCTTCGCGCAAGGGCGGAAGGTCGCTTCCACCGGCAATTACGACTACGCCATCGAGATGTACATCCAGGGCCTGGCAATCGACCCCGAAAACACCGAGGCCCATGTCGAGCTGCGCGATATTTCCCTCAAGCGCAAAGCCAGCGGCGGCAAGGCGATGGGATTCTTCGAGGCCCGCAAGTATTCCACCAGCAATAAGGATGACAAGCTCAACCTGATCAATGCCGAGAAGCTGATGGCCTATGACCCGGGCAATACCGATCACATGCTGGCCATCGCGCAGAACGCGCACCGGGGCGGGTTCTTCGATACGGTGATGTGGATAGGGCCGATCCTGCAGAAGGCGAACGCCGAAGCAAAAAAATCTGAGTTCAGCAAGTTCATCGCGCTGAAGGATATTTACAAGGATATGGCGTCCGATCCGGTGACGCCGGTGCAGCTTCGGCCGGAGCTTTGGCGGCGGGCGACCAATTCCTGCCAACTGGCGGCGCAGGTTCGGCCGGATGACATGGATCTGATGCGCGAGCTGAAGAACCTGGGCGCGCTGAATACGATGGCCGAGGGCGGGTATTCCGAGGGGGGCAACTTCCGCACCAGCATGAAGGACAAGGACAGCCAGGAAAAGCTGCTGGCGATGGATCGCGATCATCAGGACCTGGGCGTGATGGCCAAGGTCATCAAAGAGGCGCAGGACCAATATAAGGCCGACCCCAACGAGCCGGGCAAGCTGCTGAAGCTGGTCGATGCTTTGGAGAGAACCGAGAACGCCGACTACGAGAATCAGGCGATCGAACTATTGACGGAGTGGTTCGAGAAGACCAAGCAATTCCGCTTCCGCAAGCGCATTGGCGAAGTCAACATGAAGCAGTGGAGCCGCATGGAGCGCTCCCAGCGCGAATACCTCGATCAGAATAAGGGGGATGAGGCGGCCAAGAAGGATTACCAGGGATTCCTGGCAGAAAAGGTCACGTTTGAGTTGGCGGAGTACCAGCTCTGGGCACAGAATTACCCAACTGACATGAGCTACCGCTTCGAGTCGGCCAGACGGTTGTTCCAACTCAAGAAGTTTAACGATTCGATTCCGCTGCTGCAGGAATCGCAGCGGGATGCCAAATTCCGGAACAAGGCGACGATCCTGCTCGGCCGGGCGTTTTACGAGCTCAAGTTCCTCGATGAGGCCGTGGATACGCTGGAGAACCTGATCAAGGAGTATCAGATCAAGGGGGATGACAATTCCAAGGAAATGTACTATTGGGGCGCCCGGGCGCATGAAGACCGCAACGATATCGAGGCGGCGATCAAGCTCTACAGCCAGATCGTGCGCATGGAGTTCAATTTCCGGGATGTGCAGAAGCGCATCCGGGATCTGCGGGCCAAAGGCGGGGGAAATGCGGCGACGACCTGAAGCCGCTCGACTGCGATGTGGCTCGACAATCCGATGTCGAGTGCCAATTTGCTGAAATGCATGCCTCCCCCGCGCGGAACAATCCGCAATCCGCAATCGGCCCTCAACATCCCCTCCTTTACATTTGCCGTCCCTTCCGTAGAATATCGCCCCCTCGACAGCAGGGATTTGCTGTCCATTTGAACGACTCGATCCTGGAGATGAACGCCTGTGGCTCATTCACTGTCCGCTAAAAAGAGAGACCGTCAGAACCTGAAGCGCAAAGCCCGGAACCGCGCCCGCAAGACGCTGATCCGCGATGAGGTCAAGGGCTTAACCGCCGCGCTGGCCGCCGGTGACGCCGCCAAGGCGGCCGAGCTGTTTCCCAAGGTGGTTTCCCGGCTCGACAAGGTCGCGGCCAAGAACACCATCCACAAGAAGGCCGCCTCGCGCAAGCGCAGCCGCCTTGCCAAAAAGATCAACGCCCTCAAGGCGTCGCCGATCCCCGCCGGCAAGGGCGCAGGTACCAAGGCCGCGAAAGCCTAATCGCGGCCGACATAGCAGGCGTGCCCCGTTTTGGAATCAACCCAACGGCACCCGGCATTAGGCATCGATCACCCCGGCCTCGCGCGGTTCACACCGCCGATCCGCCCGTGATTGATACCCAGTGTCGGGGCCGTTTTTCTTTTTGACACCGTATCAATATTTCATATCGATTTCCCGATCGTCATGCTGAGCTTGCGAAGCATCTGGCCTTGAATGTCGGGGCCACTCGCCCAAGTGAATCGCCCTCAAAGATCGAGGCAAGATCCTTCGCAAGCTCAGGATGACGCAACGGCAATTATCGACTCGCCGGAGCAATCCCATGGCCGAATCATCTTCCGTGATGGAAAAAATCGTCTCTCTCTGCAAACGCCGCGGGTTCGTCTATCCCGCCAGCGAAATCTACGGGGGCATCAAGGGCTTTTGGGACTACGGGCCGCTCGGCGTGCTGCTCAAAAATAACATCCGCGACTGGTGGTGGCGGAATATGGTCGAGTGCCCGCCGATCGGGCCTGATGGGCATCCGATCGATATGGTGGGCGTTGACACCTCGATCGTTCAGCACCCCAAGACATGGGAAGCCAGCGGCCACACGGCCACGTTCGCGGACCCGATGCGCAAGTGCGCGCGATGCGGGCATATCGTGCGCGCGGATCATCTCTGGGACATGCTGGCAACGGTTTCAAAATGGTTCGAGGATCTGCTGCAACAATTCAAGCCGGTCGGCGAACCGGGAACGAACGCCGCGGTGATCGATGCCGACAAGCTGATGAAGTGGGCGCGCGGCCGCGGCAAGCGCCTTGCCCCGAATCTTGCGCTGGTTCGCAATCCCGAAGTCACTCTGTCCTGGCTTGCAACGCGCGTGAATGGCCAGCCCGATGCGCCGCCCGACATTCGCGAGATCGTCCAGCACCTGGCGACCGAACAGCTTAACGCCACGGGGTTGCAGGATCCGTGTGTGCTTTGCGGCGGCGAGATGGGAGCGCCCGAGCAATTCAATTTGATGATGATCTCCTACGCCGGGCTCCAGCAGAGCGCCGAGAATCTCGTATACCTTCGCCCCGAAACCGCACAAGGCATCTTCCTCAATTACAAGAACATCACCGACACGACCCGCGTGAAGATGCCCTTCGGCGTCGCCCAGATCGGCAAGAGCTTCCGCAATGAGGTCACACCGCGCAATTTCATTTTCCGCTCGCGAGAATTTGAGCAAATGGAGATGGAGTGGTTCTGTCATCCCGATGAATCGCGCACATGGTACGAGTTCTGGAAAAATGAGCGCATGAAGTGGTGGGAGTCGCTCGGCGTATCGAAGGAGAACCTGCGCTTCCGCGATCATACACAGGACGAGCTTTCCCATTACTCGAAGATGACGGTTGATATCGAATACAAATACCCCTTCTCAGCCGAATTCGGCGAACTAGAGGGCATCGCCCATCGCGGGGAGTTTGACCTGACCCAGCACTCCAAGCACTCGGGCCTCAAGCTCGATTACTTCGACCAGGAACTCCAGCTCAAACTGAAAGAGCAGGGGGCTTCGCCGGAAGAAATCAAAGCCAAGAGCCGCTACATCCCCAACGTCATCGAGCCCGCCAGCGGTCTGACCCGCGCCGTGCTCGTGCTCCTCTGCGAAGCCTACCGGCACGAGCCCGGCCGGCAGGGGACTGAAGAATATCTTTCCTTCAAGCCACAGTTCGCGCCGGTCAAATGCGGCGTCTTCCCACTCGTCAACAAGGATGGAATGCCCGAGGTCGCGGAAAAGTTGTATCTCGATCTCCGCAAGCGATTCACGGCCGAGTACGACCCCAAGCAATCCATCGGCAAGCGCTACGCGCGCATGGATGAAGTCGGCACGCCTTTCTGCTTCACGGTGGATGGGCAGACGTTGCAGGATCAGACCGTCACGGTCCGCGAGCGCGATTCCATGAAGCAGGAGCGGATTGCGATCGACAAGGTCGCGGCGTATCTGTCGGAAAAACTGAACGCCTGATGCAGATGACCGCGGCAAAATGGAGCGACATTGCGATATTGCGCGAGAGGGTCAGGAGCCGGGGAGCGATCCCTCGTCTGGTTGACGCGACTGGCGGCCGGCTCCTGACCCTGCATGCCCGCACTCCGGACAGCGCTCCGGCGTGGCGCGGAGATCGTAACCGCACTTTGGACAAAGGCCGTCCGGCGGCTTGTGGACACGACGCAGCATGGTCCAAAGTCGAATAAGCACCGGGATCAAGGCGATCAAGGCAAGGGCATAGAACGGTGCCCGAAATATTCGATGGGAGCCTTCATAGAAGGGGACTGGGTCGTACCCAAATCCGAAGCGGTCAAATGATGGATTGAAAATAAGGCCGGCCGCCTCAAAATCGCGAGTGCCTTTGCATTCATCATCGTGACTGATGGTCCATTCGACTGAGTCGGCATCCTCTCCATCCCAAGCCACATGGAGTGGTGCGTAAATCAGGTAGAGCCATATTTTGCCCTCTGAAGAGCTCAGATACCAATGGGTCTCACCTTGTAAGTTCTGTCCCGCTGAGCGATCGACTTTGACATGATGGTATTCAAGTTCATCCGCATGGCGCGCGCTACGAACCCAGAACACGCAGGTCGCAATGAAAAGAATCAATGAAACCGCGACGAACAGACTGAAGGCGTACCGGCCAATTCGGCGCATGCCGGTCATCATATCAAGTCTAAAGGAAAACCGGCCACAACCTATGCCATCCGGCAGGGGGCTGGAATCGGAGTGCCGCACAATCTTCCGCCTCAGCCAATATCGCAATCTTCGCCGTGGCAGGGCGTTCTAGAGTCAGATGCTCATTTCTCGCCGGATTGTTGAAGAAATCTTTGGGATTTCGGCTGCGATGGGGTAGAAGAGACGTCTAACCCTTGATGTCCAGACAGCTTGATATCCTGGCCCTGGAACCGTTTTATGGCGGGGCGCGCCGGTCGATGCTCGATTCGCTGTCGCGCTGCAGCCGCCACCGCTGGACTCTGCTCAAGCTCCCAGCCCGCAAGATGGAGCGGCGTCTTCTCGTCGCGGCCACCTGGTTCGCCGAGCATCTCTCCCGCAATGCCGTCGGCAATGTCGATCTGCTTTTCACCAGCGAAGCGCTCAACGTCGCCGATCTCTTTCGCCTGGTGCCGTGGCTCTCCAGGATGCCCTCGGTCGTCTATTTCCACGACAATCAGCTTCCTGAGCCCGATGCCTACCGCCTGGATACGCCCACCGACCTGGTGAACCTCAACAGCGCCATGGCGGCCTCGGAAATATGGTTCAACTCGCTCTTTAACCTGCGCTCGTTCCTGGGCAGGGCGTCCGGGGTGGTGGCGCGGCATCGCGAGCTGCAGGTCCGCAACCCCCTGCCTGGGCTGACCGGCAAAGCGCAGCTCGTTCCCCCGCCGATCGATATGGCCGTGCTGCATGAAATGGCCGGGCAGGCCGGCGTGAAGCGCGATCCGCGGGCGGTGCTGGTCGATTCGCGCGGCGGCGATCATAAAGTCATCAGCACGGCGCTGGCGTCCCTGGAAAAGCGAAATGAAAAGGTGCGCGTCTCGGTGATCGGCAAGGTCAAGGGCGTGCCGGAATCGAAGGTGACGATCCTGGCGGAGAAGGATGAATCCTCCCACCTGCGGACTCTGCTGGAGGCCGGCGTGTTGGTGACCGCCCGTCCGGGAGCGGCCACTGATGAACTGGCGGTACGGGCGTTGGCCAGCGGCTGCCACCCGATCCTGCCTAACTCGGGCATCTACCCGGAACTGATCCCTGAATCGATGCACAAGATGTGCCTGCACGATGGCTCGGCCGATTCGATGGTCGATCGATTGCTGGATACATGGTATCTGGACCGGCCCGAGGGTTATCAGGCCCATCTGTGTGAAATCCTGGCGAAGTTTGATGCGATCAAGGCGTGCCGGAATATCGATGATCGGCTGGCGCGGCTGGCGGTTGTTCACCCGGTAACGACTTGAATTCGAATTCGTCATGGACACGTTCGACCTTCCTCTATTCTCCGGGCCGTCCCTGCTGATGGTGATCGGGATCGTCCTCGCGCCGGCCGTCGCCGCGATTGGATTCGTCGTTTGGCTCGCGAGAAAAGATATTGCGGCCCGCGCCAAACCTCCAGCGACGAATGCATTCTGCGGCGAATGCGGGTACGACCTGCGAGCAACGCCCACCCGATGCCCAGAATGCGGCCGCGAATACCCGAGTTCAAATTCTCCGTTTGAACCCCCTGCCGAGGTCCCATAATCCATGTTATGTTAAGTTCGACATCCCGGGCGGGCAGGGGGGAGAAACTGGCAATAACCGCTGCAAATCATGGGGTTTGGCCAGCTCCGCGCCCCTTCAATCGCTGCTCAACCCTACCACCGCCGTCGCCCCGCCAAACCCGGCCGCCAGGGCGATGCTTCGGCGGATGGGGCGATGGATTGGGGCGCGTGAGATCGACATGCGCGTCGTGGGTAGTGGGTCGGCCGTTCGAACATTTCCAGGGATCACTCCGCTCAGATGCGCCCGGTGGCTCAGGACGATACTGATCAGGCCGGCCGCGCCAAGGCTGTGGCCGAGCGCGCCTTTGTGGGAATAGAGGCAGGGGGATGATGAAGGCGATTGGGGCCACAGATTGTTTGCGGCCGGCGCGTTATCAGCCAGGGCTTTTTCGAGGGCGGCTAGCTCGATGGGATCATTGGCGAGAGTTCCGGTGCCGTGGGCGTGGATCAGGTCAACCGGCCGACCGGACAAGACCTTATTAATAAGGTGTCGAAGCACCCTGCCCGATGGGTCAGAGGCGGTCAGATGGGAGGCATCCGCGCCCATGGCATATCCATCGATGAAGACGGGCGGATGGTGGTGAGGTTGCGACTCGGTGGGCATGGCCTGCGGTTGGCGTGCGGCCGCGCCATTCGGGATTGTGGGAGCGGTTGGCGATGGCCGCGCCTCCAGGCAAATCGCGGCCGCCGCTTCGGACATGAGGAAGCCATCGCGATGATGATCGAATGGCCGGCAGCCAACCCCCTGCTTCGGCAACACGCCCAGTCGCGCGAAACTGGCGAGGAACAGGGGGTGAACACTGGCCTCGGCCACGACGACCAGCACGCGCTGCGCCTGGCCCGACTCGATCATCATCGCCCCGCGAATCAGCGCCAGCAACCCGCTGGCGCAGGCGGCGGAGATGGTCAGGTGCGCGCCCAGGCCGAATGCGCCGGCGAGACGGGCGGCGATGTCTCCGAGCATGGCGGGATCGAAGATGGGGCGGTTTGGACCCCCTACTTTATATGTCGAATCGACCATATGTTGCAGGGGGTGTTTAGATGTCGTGGCGATGTCGAGATCGTTCACCGATTGACGAGAAAGGGTCAGGAGCCGGGGATCGATTGTCTGCGGATTGGCGTTTGCGGTGGCCGGCTCCTGACCCTGCGAGCGGTCCATCCAGGAGCAGACCGAACCTTTGCTGGTGCCGACGATCAGTGCGATGTCATCGAGTGGGACGCGAGTTGAGGAATCGGCGACCGAGCTGCAGGGCCAGCCGGCTTCGGTCAGCGCCTGCCCGGCGGCGCGGTGGGCCATCTGGATCACGCGCGGCGAATGGCTGTCGTACTCCCCTGCTGCTTTGGAATGATCGGTGATGAATCGGCCGGCGAGAAGACTGTCCCAGGTTTCGGTAACAGAAATCCCCAGCGGCGTAATCAGACCAGCGCCGGCGATGGCGACGCGGGGTTTGGGGCCGCCGCTGGGTGGGCACTGTCCACCGTTGGCGGTTACGACAGCGCGGGCTCCGGCATGGGCAAATGACTCATTGATCACAGCGGCGCTTCAGCAAGTTCGGCCGGCTGACTCATCGGTGCGGAAGCCCCCTCGCACCCCCCTGCCGAACAACACGCGGCATTCTCGCCGGCCGGATGCACATGACCTTGCGCTCGATGCGGCTCATCCTTGAATGGCGGGCGCATTTTCAGGCCCATGACATTCAGCATCGCCTTATCCGCATCGTAGTCGCTGCACGGAACGGCCTTGGTGAGCATGACCCGCGTCTCGCTGGAGAAAATCGAATTCGCCCCCGCCATGAAGCACATCGCCTGATCGGAAAAACTCATTTGATGCCGCCCGGCCGACAAACGCACGACCGACCTGGGCATCAACACCCGCGCCACGGCGATCGCCCGCACCGTTTCCCAGATGGGCACATCGGTCTGCTCGCCGAGGGGCGTGCCGGGGACTTTGGAAAGGACATTCACGGGCACGGATTCCGGATGCGGGTTCATCGTCGCCAGCGTGTGCAGCATGGAGATGCGATCGGCCTGCGTTTCGCCAAGGCCGAGGATTCCGCCGCAGCATAGCGTGACACTGGTTTTCCGCACGTTTTCCAGGGTATCGAGGCGGTCTTTGAAAGTTCGGCTGGTGATGATGGTTTCGTAATATTCGGCCGAGGTATCGATGTTATGGTTGTAAGCGTAAAGCCCGGCCTGCTCGAGGCGTTTGGCCTGATGCTCGGTGAGCATGCCGAGCGTGCAGCAGACTTCGAGCCCCATGTCGGTCACCTGGCGGACCATTTCCAGAACGCGGTCGAACTGGGAATTGTCGCGCACCTCGCGCCAGGCCGCGCCCATGCAGACGCGGGTGACGCCGGCGTCTTTGGCGCGGCGGGCGATATCCAGAACCTCATCGGAGGGCATGAGAGGCTGCGCTTTGATATCGGTCTGGTAGCGGGCGGATTGCGAGCAATAGGAGCAATCCTCCGGGCACCCTCCTGTCTTGATGGAGATGAGCTTGCAGACCTGCACCTCGGATGGATCGTGGTGGAGGCGATGCGCCTGGGCGGCGCGGTAGATCAATTCCATTAATGGGGCATCGAAAAGATCGCGAATCTGATCGAGAGTCCAGTCGTGGCGAACATCAGAGGCGGACATCAAGATATCCTGTTGAACGAGGGGCATCGGACCGGCCAGGCGCTGAAAAACGCGCCGCGGCCGATCCGATGCCCGAATAGTGCTGAAGAAGGGCGTTTACTTTTCGAACGCGAGCGACACAGGCCGAACCTGCTTGGGCCGAAGCACCCGGCCATTGTTGTCGTAGCTGAAGACCGCCATCAGACCCGTGCGGTTATCGACAACGTACAGCGTATCGCCGCCATTGAGATTGTTGACCGTCAGAAGTTGATAATCGCGATCCTTGACCGCGAAGGCTCCCTCCGCAGTGCGGCTGGGGAGCATGCAGGCGATGACCAGAAGAAGCGCCGTGATCGAGAGAACGCCGATACCGAAGGTTTTCTTATCCATTGTTGCACCTGAATTTCAGAGGGGAATTTGATGAGTGAAGAGAAGAAAAAAGTCGGAGTGCAAGCGGGGAGGCCCGCTCCACAATATTTCTTATCGCGGCTTAACCTTCGGGCCGCCGGTGTTGACGCCGGAGGCGGCCTTGAAGACCTGATTGAGATCAATGGAAGGCGCGGAGGTGTCCAGGAAGTCGCGCGCATCGTTGTAAGTGACGTAGGAGAGCTTGCCGGTCGAGGTATCCATGATGAATACAACGCCGGTGGTAACGCCGTTCAAAGAGCCCGGCACCATCAGGTATTCCGATGGCCGGCCCACCTGCGCCCGGGCCTGCTGATCGGGGATGTTCTTGTTGATGAAGAACACAACCAGGAGAAGATTCAGGGCGATCATCGCGCCCAGTACGAGTGACTTGCCGCCGGCGCGGCGCTGCGGCGCTGCGGGCTGGGCGGTGTCGTAGGACAACGTCGTCGGCTTCATCGAGGCCTCCTCGGGGTGAAGAATACGGGGCGAGAAAATAGACGAAAGATTATTGGTTCGTTTCGATGCTCAATCCAGATGCGTGCGGCGGGCATTCTTGAACAGCACGGCGATCCCCATCAATCCCAGGAAGGCGAAGAGGAACCACGCCATCGCAGTACCGCTTTTCTCCAGACGCACGTTGGTGGGATAACCTTCGTAGCGGGCTTCCCACTTGTCGGCCTCCTCATCTTCGGGCGTCTTGGCGGCCAAGGCCGGCGCGGCGCAGGCAAAGGCCAGCACCAGCGACAGCACAAAGGAAAAGACACGTCGTTTGAGGGGACGTTGGCTCAATTGCATCTCTCCATCATAACCAGTCCACGATCGGACGGGCAAGCGAACGAAAATCTTCCGCGGGCAGGCAGACGGTTTCCCACTTGGCGCTGCGCCGCCGCATGTGGTCGCGATACTCGGCCAGATTGATTCCCATCAGCAGATACCAGCGCTCCCGGAACTCGAACATGCCGGGCTCGACGGTCAGGGGCGGATCGATCCAGTAGACGAAAGTGAGAATCGCCGTAAATCCCTCGCCAAAGACCTGTTCCCACTGCAGCAGATCGTTGACATCCGTCTCGGTGGCCCAGGTTTCAAACCCGCTTCGCTTGGAGCGATTGCGGAGCTGCCGGCCTTTCACATCCACCAGCAGGCGGGCCTTATTCTGCGGATAAACGACGAAATCGAAGCTCTTCAGCTTGGCGTTGGCGAAAAGCGCCTTCTTGGCCTCATCCACGGCCACATAGGGAATCCGCCTCTCGCGAAGGTAGCCTTCGAAGGCGGCTTCGTAATGGACGGTTCGGTCGGCCATTCGGGTAATTTTCGGGTATTCAGAACTCGCCGTCAATCCTCATTTCACAATTCTTCGACTCCGACACAAATCCCCTTGCATCCCCCGTACACCGCCTTACCATTCTCGGCCGGGGAGAACCCAAGCGGCAACGGAGTGCCCTGACATGCCCGGCGAGACCGATCTTCACAATACGCTCAAAAAAGAAGCCTGCCGATGGCTTTTCAGGATGGGGTATCGCTGCATCGCGGCCGAGGTTCGCCTTCGGCCATTGGGGATCATCGATGC
>JBBRTW010000226.1:0-11023 GCA_038244055.1 Tepidisphaerales bacterium
ATGAGCTGGTGGCGGCGGGGGTTGTTGTGGGGGGGGTGGTGGGCCGGGTCTGGGGGGGCGGGGTGGGGGGGGAGGGTAATGAGAAGGGCGAGGCAGAGGACGAGATTGAGGGGAGTCAGGATTGGTGATTTCATGATGGCTCCGATGAGTGATTGGGAGTTGGGAGAGTTGGATTGGGGTGGGTGCATTGTAAGGGGTGCGGAAATGAGTGGAATTCAGAATTTCGATTGGCGGATTGCGATCCTAACTTATTACGAATCTTAGCGTGGGGAGTATACGGAGGATCGTCTCTTTTTCCGGGTGCGGCAGTCGCAATTAAAAAATGCTTCCACCCGCAAACATCTTTTTTTGACGGGCGGCGGTTGACTGAACTTGCGCGCGGGGGTGGACGGTGGGAGTCGCGCGGGTTGGGCGGGGGCGCGACGACGCAAGCGACTTCGGGGGCGGTTGGCGAAGTGAGAGGGGTCTTGCGCATGAGGTGAGACTCGCCGCAAAAGTGGCGGAATTCGCAGGAAACAGTCGGAAATCAGTTAGGTGAACGGCATTCAATCGTACCCTGGTTTTATTTCCCCCGGTTTTCGCTTGCCCGCGCCGTTCAAATCTGGCATTGTGGGGTCGACGCATACGGCGGCGTGGGTGAGACGCGGCTGGCTGCTCCAGATGTTTGACCGGTGATTGACCGCGCCCGATGGGAAGAGATTGATGTTGATAGGTTCAAAGCACCACGTTTTTCAGACGTTGGAATCGCGCCTGCTCCTCACAACCTATACGGTGAGCAACACCGCGGATTCCGGCGGGGGTTCGCTGCGCCAGGCCATCCTGGATGCCAATGGCCACGCCGGCGCTGACACCATCGCCTTCTCCATTGGCACGGGCCCGCAGTCCATCGCGCCCACTTCCGCCCTGCCCGAAGTCACCGGGGCGGTCACGTTCGACGCGACTACGCAACCGGGCTACTCGGGCAACCCGATCATCCAAATCAGCGGATCGTCCGCGGGGGGATTCTCGACCGATGGGCTGATCTTCTCGGGGGGCAACAACACGGTGCGCGGCATCATCGTCAACCGCTGGTCCGGGTCCGGCATCGTCGTAAAAACCAACGGCACCAACGTCTTCGAGAACAACTGGATCGGCACGGACCTCACCGGCCTGGCCGCGGCGGGCAACCGCGTCCACGGGCTTTACATCACCGCCAACAGCGCCCGCGTGGGCGGGCCCAGCGCATCGCAGCGCAATGTCATCTGCTCCAATGGCGGGCTGGGATTGTTCTTTCAGTTCTCCAATTCCAACACCGTGCAGGGCAATTACATCGGAGTGGGGAAGGATGGCCTGACGGCGCTGGGCAATGCCACCGGGGTCGACATCGACAGCGGCGGCGGCACGGTCTTTGGCGGTTCGGGCCCGGGAGAGGGCAACGTCATCTCCGGCAACGTTCACGATGGCCTGCTCATCTACTCTTCGAGCAGCAACAATCTCGTTCAAGGCAACCTCATCGGCACCGACTACACCGGAACGCAGGCGGTGGCCAACAACGACTGGGGAATCGAACTTCAGGGGGCCAACAATCTGATCGGCGGCACGACGGCGTCGGCCCGAAACATTCTCTCGGGCAATGTCGCCAGCGGCATCGTGCTTTACCTGGGCGCATCCCAGAACAACCACGTCATCGGAAATTACATCGGCACCGATATCACCGGGACCAAGGCCATTCCCAACGTCAACCAGGGGGTCAGTTTCTCCGGCGACACGGATGTCGACCTCTCGGCCGCGGGCCCGGCCAACAACTTCATCGGCGGCACAACGCCGGCCGAGCGGAATCTGATCTCCGGAAACGGAACGGGCGTGGGCATTTTCAACCGCACCCGCAACAACACGATCAGCGGGAACTGGCTGGGCGTGGATGTCACGGGCACCAAGGTCATCCCCAACGCCACGGGCATTAACATTTTCAACTCATCCGACCACAACACCATCGGCGGCACGGCCCCCGGCAGCGGCAACGTCATCGCCGCCTCCACCATCGATGGCATCAATATCGGATCAGACTACACCAGCGTGCAGGGCAACACCTTCGGGCTTGCGCCCGATGGCGTCACGCCCATGCCTTCGGGCGGGCATGGAATCCTGACCATCTTCTCGAGCCACAATGTCATCGGTGGCGCGACGGCCGCCGCCCGCAACGTCATCGCCAATTCCAACCAGTCCGGCGTCAAGCTGGCCGGCGGCGTCGATAACCAGATCGTCGGCAACTGGATCGGCGTCGATACGACGGGTGTCACGGCCGGCCCGATCAGCGAGGCGGGTGTCTGGTTCGATGGCTCGGGCACCGGACTGGTCTCGGGCAATATCATCGCCCATGCGACCCTGGCGGGCGTTTATGTCCAGAGTGGCACCGGGAATAAGATCACCGCCAATTCCATTTCTCAGAACGCGGGCCTGGGAATCGATCTCAACAACGACGGCGTCACCGTCAACGATGCCGCCCCCGACTCCGACACCGGCGCGAATAACCTACAGAATTTTCCCGTGCTCACTTCGGCAACCCAGTCGGGCGGGCTGGTCAATATCGCCGGGTCGCTGGCGTCGGCCGGAAGTTCCACGTTCACCATCGAGTTCTTCGCCACACCTGCGGCCGATTCCACCGGGTATGGCGAAGGCCAGACGTATCTCGGTTCGACGACCGTCAACACCGATTCCTCGGGCAATGCCACCTTCGCGACGCAATTGTCGGCCGGCACGCAGCCCGGGCAGGCCATTACCGCCACGGCGACCGCCGCGGACGGCTCGACATCGGAATTCTCTCATTTCATCGCGCTCGATGGTCTGGCGGTCTTGTCTTCCGCGATCGACACCAGCAGCTTCCCTTTCAAAGCCCGCTTCACGTTCTCGCAGGATGCGGGCGCTTCGCTCGATCTGTCGGATCTGGTCATCCGCAATGCCGCCGGCGGCGCCGATATCGCCCCAACCGCGGTGAATTGGGACTCGGGCACCAAGACCGCGCTATTCACATTTCCCACATCCCTCGCCGATGGCAACTATCGCGCCGTCCTTCTTCGCGCGGGCGTTCATAACGCCAATAATCAAACGCCCCCCGCGGATGTATCGGTCGATTTCTACATTCTTCCCGGCGATGCCGACCGCTCCCGCGATGTCGGCCTCAATGACCTTCTCCGCCTGGCCAATCACTATGGCCTGTCGGGCGTCGGCTGGGCCGATGGCGATTTCGATGGCGATGGCATTGTCGGACTCAACGACCTGCTGCTGCTGGCGAACCACTACGGCCTGCACCTGGACCCGCCCGCCGCAGCGCCCGCCGTGCCGATGGCTGCGCCGGTTGCACCGGTCGAGGTGGCTATCACGGCACCGGCGGCGAATCCGCCGGCCACATCCGCCGCGCCCGCGATCAATCCGCCGCCGGTAGTTCGCGTCAATAACAATAAGCCATCCTCCGCGCCCAATCGACCTCCATCGGTCATCGCGCGGGCACCGAAATTGAAGCCTGTGGCAGCGAGGTGGTCCATCTCCGGTTCGACGACGGCCGTTGCCAAGACCGCGACGGAAACATCGGTTGGGGCCAAGGCCTCGACCTTCGCGGTCGCGCCGATCTTCCCGGGTATTTATCCCGCGAAAAAGCAGCCGGCCAAACCAAATACACTCTGGCAATAGCCGGAGATTAATTCGGTGATTGGCCGGGCAGAGTTAAGGGCACCCCATCACTCAGGCGGTGACTTCCCACCCCTTGCGATATTCCCGGCCGACCAGTTTCGTCGCTTCCGGCGAATTGGTGAAGACCGCTTTCTCGCCGTCCCACTCGAGCTTCTTGCCTTTGCCCATTCGCATTGCAAGCGCGCCCAGCAGAATGATCTCGGTGAGTTTGGCGGCGGTTTCGAAATTGGAGCAGGCCAGGTCTTTGGTGCGGATGGCGTTGAAGTAGTCGCCGTGGTGGCCTTTCACCTTGGGGCGGGGGATGGTTTTCTCGGGGGAGGGGAAGGCTTTCTGGGCCGAATCGGGGAGCATGCGCACGCCGCCGCCGTAGGTGCCGGCGACCATGATGCCCTTGTCGCCGACGAAGATCGTGCCGTTGGAATCGAGCTTGGTTTTGAACTTGGTTTCGAGCTCATCGACCATCGGAGGCTTGTTGCGGGCCTTGGCATCGACGGTGTCTTCGTTGGGATCGGCGGCCGCATCGGGCTTGGCGGCGGCAGCGCCTTTCTTCTTGCCATCGAACCACCAGACTTTGACGGCGGGCATATTCTCGCGGGCGGCGAATTCCCAGCGGATGCGCACGCCCAGTGGGAAGCGCTCATTGGAGCCGCCGACCATGTCTTCGACTTCGACACTGGTGGCGTGGCCGAGCTTGAGGGCCCAGTGCGCGCCATCCATGACGTGGCAACCCATGTTGCCGAGCGAGCCATCGCCGAAATCGTGCCAGCCGTGCCATTCGTGGGGGTGGAGGTCCTTGTGGAATTCGCGGAAGGGGGCCCCCCCGATCCAGTGATCCCAGTTCATGCCGGCGGGCGGAGCGATCGCGGGCGGGCGCGGGCCGACGCCGCCGTTGGCGCGGTCGGACCAGCAGTAGACTTCGGTGATGTTGCCGATCGCGCCAGCCCAGATGTACTCGCAGAGGCGGCGGTATCCTTCGCCGGAGTGGCCCTGGTTGCCCATCTGCGTGGCAACTTTGTGCTTGATGGAGAGGTCGGACATCAAACGGGCCTCGGCGAGGTTGTAGGCCATGGGCTTCTCGACATACGCGCCGATGCCGAGCTTCATGGCGATCACGGCGGGGAGGGCGTGATGATGATTGGGGGTGGCGACGGAGATGCCGTCGATCTCCTTGCCCATCTTGTCGAAAAGGACGCGGTAGTCATCGAACTTGCGGACCGCAGTGGGATCGAAGTTGACCTTAAGCTTCTTGGCCTTGTCGACCGCGTTGACCAGGGCCTTATCCTGCTTGGCGGGGTCGGGGTCGACGATCGCGACCAGGCGCTCGCCGACGGCCGCGGGGATGTGCGTTCCGCTGCCCTGACCGCCGCAGCCGATGACGGCGATGCGGAGCTTGTCATTCGGGCCGACCTTGGGCGCGGCGGGCTCATCCGCGCCGCCGACGTGGGGCGTGTTGAGCAGGCCGGCGGCGGTGAGTGCGGCGGCGGATTGGAGCAGATGACGACGGGAGGTGCGGTGGGTCATGCAAAGCCTCGAAATAGGGAGATGGGATTGCGCGCGACAAATAATCATACCGACATATGCGGGAGATGTGAATGTGTGGCGGGGATGGGAATCGCAAGATGGCAGGAAATCGGACTAGCGGGAAGGGATTCTCCGATTGAGGCGAATCTCGATTGCAATCCGTGCCGGAATTGGTCGAGCGCGTCCATATGATTGGCGGCGAGAGGCGTTACGATAGCGGCGGCATTTCCGATCGCATCTGACCATGAAGGAGTTCGATCATGACAAAGTATTCGCGGGCGCTGATGGGTTTGTGTGCGGTGATGGCGCTGGTGGGAAGGGCGGCGGCCAAGCCGCCGCCCGGGCCGCCCTGGCCGGTGAATTTTCCGATGGGCACGGAGAGGCCGGCATCCGATGCGCCGGCGAAGGATTTCGCATTCGCGGAAGTGGAGGCGAGCGGCGCGCCGATCGGGGTTGGGGTGGCGGTCAGCGCTGCAATCGCCAAACCGACACTGGGGGCCAAATACGAGCTGTACTATCAACTGCGCGTGCATAACAAGAAGGGGGAGATGGGCCCGCTGCTGGCGACGATGGACCATCCCGATGGGAAGGCGTTCTTCGTCAGGAACATCCTCTGCGAATTCGACTGGATCGAGTTCTACGAGAAGTTCGATGTCACCCGCAAGGATGTGAGCGCGATGACCAATCTGCCCTCGCGCGAAGGAAACGGATCGGATAAAGAAGTGCTGATCCGCGTGGAGCCGCAGCTCTACGATCCGGGCGAGCGCAAATACCTCACGCCGGGGAAAACGCCGGCGGCGATTATGGTGGCGACGGTGGGCGCGGGCGGAAAAGTGTGGAGCCTGCAATCGCTGGGAAGCTGGCTGATCGAAAAGGGCAAGCCCGGGTCGGATGCGAAGAAGGCGCTGGCGACGCTGGCGGAGCTCGATGAGTACAGCCCGGCCGCCAATGGCGTGGACGAGGCGCTGTTGACGGTGATCAATGCGAAAGAAACCTCGGCCGAGACGAAAGCGCTGTATGTCGGGGCGGTGCCGGCGGATTCGCTCAAGACCAAAAGCGGCTACAACCTGAAGGTGGCGCTGGAGGGGCTGGCGGCTTCGGGGGATGAGGCGGTGAAGTCGGCGGCGAAGAAGAAACTGGCTGAGGCGAAGTAGGCCGATTACTCCGATGCCCCGCGGCGGGGAGGCGGGTTGGCGCTGGAGGTGCGCTGCTGCATGTACTGTATTTGCGGGGCGAAGTCTTTGGCGAACACCTCGCGATCGGCGCGGAGTTGGGCGAGGTGGGCTTCGATGTTGGTGTCGTCGATGGTGACGCCGAAGCGGAGGAATTCGGGGTCGGTTGGGCTGATGGCCGCAGGTGGGCAGGGCGGCGTTGGCGCGATGGCGTCGACGGCGGTGGATTTTACGGCGGTTGTGATGAGCGCGGTGGAGGCGAGGGTGGAGGGCGGGGGCTGGGAGAGGATTCGACAGATGAGCAGGTCGCCGAGTTCCTTGCGGAAGTGGCTGGGTTCCCAGTACCAGCGCATGGGGCCGGGGTCATTTTTCGGCGGGATGGGATCGGCGGTGTAGCCGCGGTAGCCGGTGAAATCCCAGAGAGGCACGATGGGGCCAGTGGGGTTCTGGCGGCGGAAATCGGCGAGCGTGCGGACCAGGCCGCGCTTCAGGTCTTCGATGGGCGCGATCGACCCGAGCTGGCAGCGGGCCATTTCCAGGTCGAGTGCGTGGACGGGCATGATGACGACGGTCAGGCGAGTGTTGTTTCTGGCGGCGGATTGGAGAACGCGCGACAGCGCCTCCAGGCATTTGACATGCCCGGAGTAAGCGCCCTGGCGGTGCCAGGTATCGGCGGCGTGGGCGACGTAGGCTTCGAACGCGGCCGATCCGGATTGGCCGGGCGGGGCCATGGGCTTGGTGCGCAGGCCGAGGTCGGAATAATCGGCGGGGCGATGGGCGCGATAATTGCTCCAGGTCTGCCAGGCGTGCCAGGTGGGGGTTGCGCCCCAGAGGGATTCGAGGTAGTGGCCGATGGAGCTGCGATCCAGATCGAAGCGCGAATGGGCGAACTCATCGGAGATGGCGGCGTTGTCCTGGAAGTGGAAGAAATCGATGCAGAGGATGACCGCGGCGGGATGGGAGGTTTGCTCGATGGCCTCGAAGATTTTCGCCTGTTCGATGAAGCCGAGGCCTGAGAGGCCGCAGTTGTAGACGCGCGTCTTGCCGAAGGCGGGGTTGGTGGGATCGAGGCCAGCATCGACGCGGGAATTGCCGAGCAAGATGGTGTCCCAGGGATGGCGGCGAATCTGCTCAGCCTTGGCGATGCGGCCGCCCTGGCCGACCTTGGCGTTCTGGAGGCGCGGGGATTGGACGAGGTTGAACACGCCGTAGGGATCGATGATGAGGTTGAAGGCCGCGAGAATGCTCAGGAAGACCGCGGCGGTGATCGCGATGTCCTTGAGAAATTTTCGTGAGCTACGGGCAATCATGATGGGGCGGGCTAGAACTGATAGTAGATGAATTCGCTGATGCGCCACAGGTGCATGAGGGCGATGATCGCGCCGATGCCGAGCGAGGTGGACCACCAGAGATTGGGACGCCAGAGGAGAATGCCGGCCGGGTTCTTGCGGGCGCGGCGGTAGCCCAGCGCGGGGCGGAAGCGATTCATGACCTGCTGGGTATTGGGGAGGAGCCAGACGATGAGGAGAAGGATCGCCAGGAGGATCGCTTCATCGCGGTCGCCGAAAGAGGAACTGAGCGCGAAGCCGCTGCCGCCGAACATGGCGCGGAGAATGGTCGCGGCGGTGTGGAAGTCCGGGGCGCGGAAGAAGACCCAGGCGACCGTGACGGCGAGGAAAGTGAGCAGGACGCCCGCGATATGGGCGGGCCAGTTCGCGGGGCGGCTCTCGGCGCGGCGGCCGGCGCGAGGGGCGCGATCATCGGCGCGGCGCACTTTGCGCCAGAGATGGTTGATCCCGAGATACGCGCCATGCAGGCCGCCCCAGAAGATGAAGGTCCAACCCGCGCCGTGCCAGAGTCCGCCCAGGAGCATGGTGATCAGCAGGTTGATCCAGCGGCGGAATTCGCCTTTTCGATTGCCGCCCAGGGGAATGTAGAGGTAATCGCGCAGCCAGCGCGAGAGCGTCATGTGCCAGCGCCGCCAGAAATCGATGATGCTGGCGGATTTGTAGGGGGAATTGAAGTTGAGGGGCAGGCGCAGGCCGAGCATTCGGGCGACGCCGATCGCCATGTCGGAGTAGGCCGAGAAATCGAAGTAGAGTTGGAAGGTGTAGGAAAGCGCGCCGAGCCAGGCATCGCCGAAGGAGAGGGATCGGCCGGCCGCGGCGGCGCTGAAGACCGGGCCGACGGATTGGGCGATGCGATCGGCGATGAGGACTTTCTTCATCAATCCAATGATGAAAATGGAGAGCCCGACGGCCCTATGGCGCGCCCGCAACCGGCCGATGCGATGGGAGGCGAGTTGCGGCAGCATCTCGTGGTGATGCACGATCGGCCCGGCCAGAAGCTGCGGGAAAAAGAGGACGAAGAGGGTGTAATGCAGGGGTGAATAGCGGGCGGCGTGGCCTCGGTAGGCATCGATGAGATAGGCGTGCTGCTGGAAGGTGTGGAATGAGAAGGCCAGGGGAAGGACGATCGCGGGGATGGGCCATTTCGAGCCCAGGAACGCGTTGATCTGGGTGAGGAAGAAACCGGTGTATTTGAAATAGGCGAGGAGGCCGAAATTGAAGAGAATTCCGGCGGCGAGGATGCTGTTGCGCCGCCAGCGCGGGCCGGAGGAACGCGAATCCAGCAGCGCCCGGCCGCAGATGAAATTGACGACAATCGACAGGAGAATGATGAGAAGAAAGCGCGGGGTCCAATCGAGATCGGGGGCCTTCCAGCGCGCGTAATAAAACGCGGAGCAGAGCACCAGCCAGGCGATGACGATGCGATGATCCTTCAACCGGCCAAGCAGCGCATACCCGGCCAGGCAGACGGGAAGGAAGAGAAAGATGAATTCGACGGAGTTGAAGAGCATGGGAAAAGCGGACCGCGCGGCCGGAGGAAGCGCGCTTTGGCAATCTATCGCATTGGGAATGAGAATCTATGGGGGATTGCGGATTGGGGATTGGGGATTGTAGAGTGAAACTGAATTCTTCAATCCGCAATCCGCAATCCGCAATTGGTACGTTCGTATCACCGATTCTCGGCATGCCACAGGATGATGTTCTTCATGAGGGCCTGCGCTTCGCTGGGTTCGTAGCCGAAGATGGCCCAGGTGTTGGTGCCGAGGAGGCCGGAGGTGGTGTCGAGGGGGAGGTAGATGATTTTGCCCTTGACGACGGTGGGCTGGCGGATGGGGGGAATGGGCTTGGGATCGGGGCCGAGTTTGCTGCCGGCGTAGGGGCGGACGCGCGGGGGCCAGACATCTTCCATGCCGGCGAAAGTGGCGCGGAGCATGGGGCTGTCGGCGGCGAGGGCTTCGAAGCGGGCATCGGGAAAGGCCTGGGGGAGAACCGTGGATTGCAGGGATTCGGCGAAGGGAGAATTGGCGGGGCCGATGGATTCGAGAATGAGCGTGCCGCCGGCGGTGACGAAATCGCGGAGGGAGGAGATTTCTTTCTCGGCCGGGGCCCAGGCGGCGGTGCCAGTAAGGTGGGCGATGGCGGATTGGGGAATGGGGATCGCGGTGGTCAGCTTGAAAAGATCGACGGTTTGCAGGTCGAGGGCAACGCCGGTTTCCCATTGCAGATAGCGGGCGAAGCGCGGGAAGGCCTGCGGTTCGGGGTCCCATGCGCCGGAATATTTCAGGCGGTGGAGGGTAACGGTGGCGGTGGGCGGTTTTTTCAGAGGGGGGATGGCGCGGGTATCGATGCGGTTGCGGAGCTCGGTTTTGCCGGCGGCGTAGACGAAGAGATTCACGCCGAGTTCGAAGACTTCGCGTCTGGTTTTCTCGGCGCGCTGCTGCCAGGAGATGGACAGGTCGGTGGGCGAATGCACCCAGAGCAGGCGCGATCCGTTGAAGACGCCGCGCAGGCGCGGGCGCTTCACGGGCTGAATGATGTAGTGGCAGGTGTAGATCGGTGAATCGATGGGAATATCCTTGAACTCGTACTCGGGGAAGAGTTTTTTGCAGAGCTGGGTGTTGGCGATGAGGTTGAAGACTTCGGAATTATTGTCGGCCTGCGTGAAGAGCATGCCGCCGCTCATGGCGAAGGCGCGGAGCTTGGCGAGCTCGGCCTCTACGAGACTGAGGGCCTGATGCGAAGCCAGATAGAGAATCGGGGCATCGGCCCATTCCGAGGGATCGCGATCGATGGAAACGGTCTGCCAGTTGACGGTGCGTTCGAGCTCGCGCGAGGCGAAGGCGGAGAGGTTGGCCAGATCGCGCGGGCGGTTGTTCCACGCGCCGCGATCGAGGCGGACATTGGGGCCTTCAGCGCGGGCGGGGGTGTCGAGGCGCAGCTTGTTCATGAGGATCGGATGGCGGCCCTGCGCGAGAAAGAGGACGGTGTAAGCCGTATCGATGAGGGTATCGGCGGTGGCTTTATCGGACTTGCCCCAGGCACCGTTTTCGGATTGGGAGAGGACGATCTTGCGGGCGAGTTCGCGATACCAGTCGTGCGCGCCGAAGGTTTTGTAGCCCGAGGCCAGGCCGACGCGGGAGATGGCGTGGAGGGTGTAGCCGAGGTAAATCGTTTTTGGGCCGGAGATGTCGATGCAGTTGTCGCCGGTTTCAAGCCACGCCAGGGCGCGCTCGGCCGCGGCCATGGCGGGGGATGTGCGGCGCTGGCAGACGTTATGTGTCGAGCGACTCGTTCCACTCCGAACCAAGCACCCAT
>JBBRTW010000227.1:0-10998 GCA_038244055.1 Tepidisphaerales bacterium
CTTCTAATTCGGCGATCCGGCGATCACGCCGGGCACAACCAGGACAAATGGGCGACGGGAAATGGGTGGGATCGGCCTCCATGCCAGGAGTATCTACGCCGCCCGATGGAAAAGGTGCGGGAGAGGCGGTAAACAATTACGTATAGACTAGGCCCCCCACATCACTCGCGATCCCAAAATCTGCGGCGGCCAGCCCGTCAGTCGCGGAACTCGCGTTCCGCTCCGCATGATCCTCGCCAGTTTCGCAGTAGGCGCTAAGCCCGAGGAAATCCTCAAGGATTTCCCGACGCTCACCGAGAATACCTCCGCGCCGTAATCGCTTTCGCCGCCTCGTCGGCCGAAGAAGACTTTCCCACTCCCGCGACTCCGATACTCGGCTAAGCGCGTCTAATTTGATCACCCCTTCTTAGCCGCGCTCGCATCCAAGCTCTTCTGAATCGCCGCCGCCGCCAAATCGGCTTTGCGGATTAGTTTCTCCGTTACATCAAACAGACGGGCCGTCTCGGCGTTCATTTGCGCCGGTGGCGGTGAAACCTGCAGCATCATTGCTCCCAGCGGCAGTTTCAATTCATCCGCCAGCGCCGAAAGATGATCGAGCGTAAGTGCTCGCTCGCGCGACTTGACAAGGCTGATGTACCCCTGGCTCACGCCAAGCATCCGCGCGATATCCGCCTGGCTCAGCCCTCGCCCCAGCAACCATGCCAGAACATCACATGATAATGAAATGGAAGCAATTCGTTCCCTGGCCATTTAACCACCTCGCGACCGGCGTCGCAGTTCGATGAGAAGCATCATCACTTCGTACATACAGCTTTGCGCGTCCACCCCGCGGCTTTCGATCACGGCCTGCTTGAGATCCAAAAGCGCCTCGCGCAAGTCTTCCTTGAAAATCTCCACGTCAGTCGACTGCGCGCCGCGCCAGCGCTCTGACAGTTCCACCTGCGCCTCTCGATACATTTCCTTGGCCGGCTCAAGCCAGTCGAAATCATCGGCGGGCATAGGTTCAATCTCCTTCCCAGATTCATGGATAGTCTAACCCGAGTTTACTCAGAGTAAAGTATTTTCTTGGCAATTTGCAGCCGCGCCTTTCTTATCTCCCCACCATCCCCAACATCCCCTCCACCATCTTCTCCACCATCTTCTCCACCCCCCGATACACCACCCCCGGCCCCACCTCATCCATGTAACGCGCCCTCGTCCCCAGCCGATTCTTCTCATCGATGCAAACCCCCGTCTGGCCCGTATCCTTATGCCATGCGACTCCAAAGTCCTCTATCCTCCCATTTCATTTTCGTTCTCCGCGAAATAAAAAGGGCGGCCGATCTTGCGATGGGCCGCCCTGGGTTATCGATTGCGATCACAGGTAAGGTCCTGAAACCTTACCCATGCCACCCTGCATTTTGATGCCGTATCAATGGCGATCAGTCGCGACGCGGGCCGCCTCGGCCGCCACCACCACCGCCGCCGGATCGGGGGGGACCGCTTCGGCCGCCACCACCACCGCCACGGGGAGGGCCGCCTCGGCCGCCACCACCACCACCGCCACCACCACCACCGCCACGCTGGCCGCCGCCGCCGCCAAATCCGCCGCCGCGCTGGCCGCCGCCGCCTTGACGCGGATTAAAGCCTTCGCCGGCCGGGCGATCGCCGATTTCATCCGGGCCTTCATCATCGATGATCGGGCCGCCTTCATCGCCGAAATCATCATCGTTCTCGTTGCCGGTGTTGGGGCCATCGACCGGCCCGCCATCGCGGGGACCGGCATCGCCTCGGGGACCGCCATCGCGGGGACCGCTGTCGCCGCGCGGGCCGGGTTCGCCACGGTCACTGCCGCCACGTCCCCCTCCGCCACCTCCACCACCGTAGCCGCCATCACCTCGGCCACCACCACCACCACCGCCGCGCGGGGCCGGGTCGGGGTCGGTTTCGCCCAGTTCCTTCAGGGCCGCCTTGCGGGAGAGTTTGATCCGGCCGGCATCATCGATCAGGATGACTTTGACCTTGATCTCATCGCCCATGTTGATGACATCGGTGACGCGATTGACGTACTTATCCGACAGCTCCGAAACGTGGCACAGCCCATCGGTTTCCGGGGCGATCTCGACGAACGCGCCGAAGTCCTTGATGGAAACCACCCGGCCAGTGTAAATCCGCCCGATCTGGACGCTCGCGCCCATCGCCTCGACGATCCCGCGGCAGCGCTCGGCCGCCTCGGAGTCGGTGGAGGAGATGTAGACCGTGCCATCGTCTTCGATGTCGATGTTGCAGCCGGTCTCTTCCTGGATCTTCTTGATGTTCTTGCCGCCCGGGCCGATCAGCTTGCCGATCTTCTCGGGGTCGATCTTGACCGTCAGCAGGCGCGGGGCCCACTTGGAAATCTCCGGACGCGGGGCCGGCAATACCTCGGCCATCTTGGCGAGAATCACCATGCGGGCTTCCTTGGCCTGCTTCAACGAGCCGCGGATGATCTCGTGGGAGATGCCTTCGGTCTTGATGTCGAGCTGAATCGCGGTGATGCCGTCGCGCGTGCCGCAAACTTTGAAATCCATGTCGCCGAAGTGATCTTCTTCGCCGAGAATGTCGGTGAGCAGAACGTACTTCTCGCCTTCCTGCACCAGCCCGACCGAGATACCCGCAACCGGCTTGGAGATCGGCACGCCCGCATCCATCAGCGCCAAACAGCCGCCGCACGATGAGGCCATCGACGATGACCCATTGGACTCCAGAATGTCCGAGATGATCCGCACCGTATACGGGAACTGCTCGATATTCGGCAGCACCGCGATCAGCGAGCGCTCCGCCAGCGCCCCGTGCCCGATCTCGCGCCGCCCCGGCCCGCGAATCGGCCGAACCTCGCCCACGCTGTAGCTGGGGAAGTTGTAGTGCAGCATGAACTTCTGCTTGTATTCATCTTCCAGCCCATCGACGACCTGTTCATCCGAGCTGGTGCCCAGCGTGACCGTGCACATCGCCTGCGTCTCGCCGCGCGAGAACACCGCCGACCCATGCACGCGCGGCAGGACCCCCACCTCAACCGAGAGCGGCCGAATATCCGTGTAAGACCGCCCATCCGGCCGAACCCCCGCCAAAATCGCCTCGCGCGTCACCTGCTCCTCAACCTCCGAGAAAACCGCCCGAATCTGCTTCTGCTTGGCCTTGGTCGCCACGATCGACAGATACGAAACCGCCGGATCGGTAATATCCGGCGCCAGCTCCACGATCAGCTCCGCCAGAATCTTCTTGACCGCCTCAGCGCGGTCTTCCTTGCCCGGCCGGCCCTTGACCTCGCGGATCTTGTCCGTCACCCGCGCCCGGATCGAATCGACGAATCCCGGCTCGGGCTGCTTGATATCCCCGACCTTGGCCTGCCCGACCTTGCCTTGCAACTCCTCGATCATCCCCACGATCTCCTTGACCGCGTTGTGCCCGAACTCGATCGCCGCGGCGCAGTCGTCTTCCTTGATCTCCCGCGCGCCCACTTCGATCATGTTCACGAAATGCTTGGTCCCCGCCACCACCACATCCAGATCCCCCGCGTTCAACTGCGCCTCGGTCGGATTGAGCACCAATTGCCCATCCACCCGGCCGACCCGCGTATGCGCGATCGGGTGCAGGAAGGGGATGTCGGAGATGGAGACGCAGGCCGACGCCGCCACGCCCGCCAGGATGTCGGGGTTATTCTCGTGATCGTACGCCAGCACGTTGAGATGCACCTGCACCTCATCCATGAACCCCTTCGGAAACAGCGGCCGCAGCGGCCGGTCGATCAGCCGCGCCGTCAGAATCTCCTTGGTCGTCGGCCGCCCTTCGCGCTTCATGAACCCGCCCGGGAATTTCCCGGCCGCCGCCCGGCGCTCCCGGTAATCCACCTGGAGCGGGAAGAAATCGATGCCCTCGCGCGGGTTGGCCCGAACCACCGCCCCGAAAACGACCGTATCGCCGTACTGGACGGTGACCGACCCGTGGGAAAGCTTGGCATAGGAACCGGTTTCAATCGACAGGGTGCGACCGCCGATTTGGCGCTCGACTCGAATAGACTGCATGGAAGAATTTCCTTCCAGGCCTCGAATGGGGGATGGGGATGTCGGTCACAGATGGACAGATCCGCACAGAAGGAAAGGATGAAGGAGGAAGGCAGAAGGATGAAACAAGAATCGGAGGCGCGAACCTCTGCTTTGATTTTCTGCCTACTGCCTTCTGCCTACTGTCCGGATGTGTGCATCTGTGAAGCCGGCCGCGAGATTGCCCGCCTGACCTATCGACCCAGGCCTGTGGGGTCGAAGGGGTGGGCGTCCCGCGTTACGACGTAACATTGGGCGAAAAAACGAAATCGGGCACGGCGGATGGCCGTGCCCGGTGTCAACCTTTTTACTTTCTCAGTCCGAGCTTCGCGATGATCGCCAGGTAGCGCGTGCGATCCAGCCGGGTCAGGTACTTCAGAAGGGCGTTACGCCGGCTGACCATCTTCAAGAGGCCGCGGCGCGACGAATGATCCTTCTTGTGCGCGTCGAAATGGGAACGAAGCTCGTTAATCCGTTTGGTCAGAATCGCAATCTGCACCTCGGGGGACCCAGTGTCCGTCTCGTGGATGCGAAATTCACCGACCAGTTGCGTTTTCTCTTCAGCCGTAATCGACATCGAATCTTCTCCAAGACACCAATCGGCCAGCAGTTATGAATAGCCGGCCAACGGTCATTTACCAGAATCCAAGCCGCACCGTGCGGCATGGGGTGGTCAGAGGATATGGGAAGGGGGGGGAGAATGCAAGATTTCGGATTGTGGATTTCGGATTGGGGATTGGGGGATTGTGGATTGCGGACTGCGGATTGCAAATTGAAAACCCCATTTCAATCCGCAATCCGAAATCCGAAATCCGCAATGATTCCGATTGCCCCCACCCACCCCCCCCCTTGTTCCCCGCCCAAACCCTGGCATGATCCCCACCATGCCCCAGCGCATCGCCTGGACCCGCGATCAACTGCTCGTCGCCTTCCGCCTCTACTGCCGCACCCCCTTCGGCAAGCTCCACCAGCACAACCCCGAAATCATCCATCTCGCCGCGAAACTCGGCCGAACCCCCTCCGCCGTCGGCATGAAAGCCTGTAACTTCGCCAGCCTGTGCTAAAGGATCGCACTTGGCAGATGCCCGCCCGCTGGCGATACTCCCCGCCCGCCATCGGCCCATGAGCATCCGCGACACACCCATCCCCGCGATCGACCTCTTCGCCGGCCCCGGCGGGCTGGGCGAAGGCTTCGCGCGGTGTCGAAGCGGCCCTGGCAAAGGGCAATTGTGTGGCGATGAGGCGCGGTTTTCCGTGCGGCTGTCAATCGAAAAGGAGGCCCTGGCCCACCGGACTTTGGAGTTGCGGGCATTTTATCGCCAGTTCCCGGAGGGCCGCGCCCCCGCGGCCTATTACGATTACCTGCGCCGGCGGATCAGCCGAGCCGACCTGTTCGCCCGCCATGAGCCCGAGTCCGCCGCTGCCATGAACGAGGCGATCCAGGCGGAACTGGGTGCCGCCCAGCCCGGCCGCGCGGCCCTGAAAGAACGGGTTAACGCCGCCCTGCGCGGCGCGAAAAATTGGGTGCTGCTGGGTGGCCCGCCCTGCCAGGCGTACTCTCTGGTGGGACGCTCGCGAAACAAGGGAAAGAAGGACTATGTCCCGGAGGAGGACCACCGGCAAACCCTGTATCTGGAATACCTCCAGGTGATTGCCGATCACTGGCCGGCGGTGTTTGTGATGGAGAACGTCAAGGGGATGGTTTCGCGGGTACTGAATGGTTGACGCAGGGAACTCAGTACTTTCGTTCCACACGCGCCTGCGTAATAATGCAGCACAATGGCATCGGGCGATGATTGGACGCGTAGGGAAACATTACTTGCAATGCACTTGTATTGCGGCCTCAAATTCGGCCAGCTACATGGGCGGCATCCAGACGTAATCGCACTTGCGAATGTACTCGGACGGACTTCGGGAAGCGTTGCGCGGCGATTGAGCAATCTCGCTTCACTCGACCCGGCCATTGTTGCTTCCGGCCGAGTTGGGTCCGCGCACGCTTCTGCGCTGGATCACGAAATCTGGGACGAATTTCACGCCGACTGGACGCGAACCGCAGAAGCGTCCGGGCGACTATACTCGCGAATGGTTCCTCCGAGCGCGATACCGACCCGCAAGGAGCAACGCCAAGTCCGAGCTCGTCGAAGCGTCCCCGCGATTCCCGCGCGTCCATTCGTGGGCGATCTAGAAACAACCGTGCCCCAGAGACGGCGGCTAGCTCAAGCGTTTTTTCGCCGCTCGGTGCTTGCGAGTTATGAGGGCATCTGTTGCATCACCGGTAATAATGTTCCCGCGCTGCTCAGCGCAAGCCATATTGCTCCATGGGCGACGCACCCGACTCATGCAGCGGATCCTTGCAATGGGCTATGTCTGGAATGGACGATAGATCGGGCATTCGATCGGGGCTTCATTACTATTGACGAGAAAAATCGAGTCGTGGTAGGCAAGTGCCTCCGCGAATATCTGCCCAATGAAGCTGTACAGCGGAGAATCATCGCATATGAGGGCAACACAATTACCCTACCGCAGAAATTCCATCCGAGCGCGACATGTATGGAGATACATCGCCAAGACGTATTTCTAGGGTGAGCCGGCAATATTGACAACCTTGAATCTTGCTCGGCTGCGTGTCATCCAATCAGACGCATTTGTTGAGGCACAAAACGGCTGAACTCTTGGGGCAGCATGTCGAGCAATCGGTCTCGCGAAAGCATCGGCAAATCAAACGTGCAATCGAATTGCTGCAACACCTGTATCAGCCGCCTACATCCGCCACCGCCCTTGGTGCCCGTGCCTCGACGGACACGCCCGCGGTCTGGGTCGTAATAGAGCAACGTAGCCGTCTCGACCGCGGCATTGCAGGCGATGAGAGCTGGATTCTCAATGAACAGCCGATACGTCTCCGAAGTTCCAATCGTGATTTTATCGCAGAGGTGTGCTTGCAGGCGTTCAGGATTATCGCGATGCGCTGAATACATCATGAACGGGCCGAGAAGGAGGTGTCGATAGTACCTCCGACTTTCGGCAATTTCGGGAATAAACCGAGCCAATGCTCCGGGATCGCGCCCACGACTTCCTTCAAGTGGGCACACCTGCTCAAAGAAAAACAACGAAAGCCAAGCCCACAGCCCCACATCCCGCTCAACGCCCGTCAGGCCGGCGGCCGTGATCAAGCTGTCCAGATACTTGGCCGCCGCCAGACGGTTGGCGAAGATTGTCGGGGCGACTTCGACATCGGCGACCGGCTCCGATGCGGTCGGATGGTCCAGCAGCCACATCGGCGGCGGCTGGGTGGGCTCGGTCTTCAATTGCGCGAGATACTGGCCGAATTGGGTGATGCCGTCGGCGCTGAGTCTGCGGAGGTTCATTGCGGGGTTCCTCCCTGATGGACGTGCAGGAAGCGGTCGAACGTCTGGCTGCCTTTGCAGAACGATTGGACGGCGGAGTCGATCCAGTCTTCGACTTCATCTCTCTTTTCCAAGTCGTCGGGGACGTCCCCAACGCCCGGCAGAGCGCGGGCGAAAGCCATCCAGCGGCTGGCCGGATCATCCTCTTCATCCTCGCTGCCGGCGTTCTTGTCGATCATGAGAAAGCGCGTGAGCACCTGGCGCATGATGGCCGGGGCGACCTGTGCCTTGAAGCGCGGGTCGGCGAGAAGCTCCTCGAATCCGGTCAACCGCTTGTTCAGCAGCAGCAGGGGTACTTCGCTGAAATCGACCCGCCAGAGTTCATCGCCCAACTCCTGCGGCTTCCAGTCGATCAGGGGCGGCGTGCGCTGCTCCTGCTCATCGGGCTGGATGGGGCGGATGCGGTCGCGCTGGGCCAGCAGCTTGCCGCGCGGCTCGACATCGGTGGTGACTTTCACCCGGAAGAGGATTCCCTGCGGCACGTCGAACAGGGTCAGCCGGCGCTGCTCTGTCGTGGGCATCGATCGGCTGCCGACGCGCCCGAACTCGAAGCGCATCCACGCGGTCTGCCGGTAGGCTTCAACGAACACCAGCGCCTGCGGGTCCAGCTTGTAGGAGGACAGGTCGATGTTGGCATCGAAACGCAGCCCGCCCGCGTCGTTGCGCAGGGCGATGGAGGCGTGGTCGCCCGAGAGTTTCTTGCGGCCAGTGTAATTAAGCCTGATGGCCATCTTCCGCCTCCTTTACGATGGGCCTGATTTCCAGGTCGCGGTTGGGGTCGAATCCGGTGATGAAGACTTCGAAATCGGGGTCGGTGATCCGGAGGGTCAGGACGTTTTCTTTGGCCTCGACCTGCTCGGCGCCCGAGGTGACGACATCGATGGGTTTTTTTCCGAAGACGAAATCTTCGGTGCTATAGCGGCCGAACGGGCTGCCCTTGCGCACGCCGTAGGCGGCGCTGACCTCAATGATTGGCGGCATCGCCGCCTCGGGAGCGCCGCGCCGAAGGATGAAGCCGCCATCGGTTTTGTCGACTCGGTAACGCTTGGCCTTGCCGGGCGGAATGGGCGGGACGATCGGCTTTTCGTCGCCCGGTTCCACCTTGGGCTTTTTCTTTTTTCCCTTCGCCCCTTCGGCCGCCTCAATGGGGAGCGAGAAAAGATCGCCCCACAGCGGACGCCGCGTCTTCTCGTCTTCATCGCCGAGAATGCGGATCACGGACGGAATCGATTCGATGACGTAGGACAGGAGCGAGGGGGCCAGGAAGTATTTGTCCTTGACGGAGTCCTTCTGCCAGTCGGTGTGCGATGGATTTTCCGCATCGCCGAGAAAAGTAGCCAGCGGCTCGTCGTCGATCAGCACGATCCCCCGGATGCCGCCGCACCGCCGTGGGCGGACGTTGCTGACGATGATTCCTTCGCGGATGAAGGCGATTTGTCCTTCATCGCATGCGGGATCGCGAATGAAGTAGGCCTCGAAATGGGACACCTGTCCCTGCCCCGCTTTGGGGCGGACATTGGCGGAAGCGCGAAAGCTCATGCGATCGCCATCGGCCATCAGCTTCTGAAGATCTTTTTTCGTCCCGTCCGGGATCAAAGCGCTCTCCCATTTGGGCGCGCCGCCGGCGGGCGGGAGTAGCGCGGGCGGGTTGGCATTGGCGAGCGACCAGATTGCCAGATCGAGCAGCGGCTTCATGGAGGCCGCGAGTTCAGGCCGCGCGCCCATGACCGTCTGGATGGTCTGGGCATCGATGACCAGCGGCTGAGGCCAGTTGTCGGTTGCCAGTTCAATCACCAGCTCTCCCCGGAGGATCGGGTAGAAATAGCCGCGAACCACCGCTTCGATCACCGCATCGGCGGTCACCGACGGGTCCAGAAACGGCACGACGACCGAGAGGCCGGTTTGGTTGGTTCGCGCCAATCGGAAATCGGTGGCGAAGTCATCTACCAGAGAGTCGGACTCCACGGGTATGACCAGATCATTTTCGCCGCGAGCGCCGAACCATCCATCGGGCATGAAATGTTCGCCCGCGATGGAGTGAAGCTTCAATACAGTGGTCCCCATCAGCAATCGTCGCCCATCCGCGCGGATGGTCAATCCGAAGATCGCCCGCGCCCGGCTGGCGGCCGCGAAAACGAACTTCCCGACGCCGTGCCGCCCGCGATTTCCCCCCTCCTTGTCTGTGATGCCTTCGCCGCGGAAGAAGTTGAAGAAGGGATTGGAGACTCCCTCTTTGGGCCACCATTGGCCCGGGTCGCCCCCGAGACCGCTGGTGCCGAAATCCTCGAAGGTGAGAAAGCCGCAACCCTCATTTGGAAAAGGCGCATCGACCAGCTTGTGATTGGCTCGGAGCGGGTCGATGTGCTCGAACAACCCGGCGAAGTATTTCCCGCCGCATCCGGGATCGGTCACGGTGTGGAGCCCGATCCTCACTTTGGCGGTGCCGCCGGCAGTGACGGCATCCAACGTGTTCTGCGTCCCTTCGCGCACCACCGCGTTCGCGGGATTCTGAACCGCATCCGACTTGAAGAACTTGTCCACCTGCGACTCGCGTGCCCGGTCGCCCGGCCGCGCCTGATTGAAGAACCAGCCATAGGTCATGATCGCAACAGCCCTTTCCGCGCCTTTCGCGCCTGCATGAGTTTGATGATCCTACTATAATCGCTCCGCCACGCTCTCCCACGCCAATCGCGCCGCCGCGACAAGATCTCCTCCCGCGGCCCGCACAGTATACCCGCTCCTCCCATGCGCCCTGACCAGCCCCGAATGCTTGAGCCACGCCAAAGTCACATACACCTGATACATCGGAATCTCCCGGCCGTCGCCGGGGTCCCGCACCGGGATAAACTGCTCGGGCGCGAACATCCGCCCCCCCGCCCCGGCGCTGGCGATGGCCGCCGCGATCGGCTCCACCGCCCGCCACGCGGCCTTGTGCGAATACTCCTCGCGCAACCGCCGCGACCACCCGACCTTCACCAGTTGATCCCCCTGACGGAAAAAGCGCGGATAGGGCCCATCGGCGGCGGCGGGAAGTTTCGCCGCCTTCGCCCGCCCGCCCACCGTTTTCGGTTTCGGTATATCCTGGCGCGGCAAAGCCGTGGAAACTTTGCCCGAGGCGGCGGCCGCGGCGGGACCGCCGGCGCCGCGCTTCCCCGTCATCTCCCCAAGAGCGCTCGCCCACGCGGCGATCTCCACCACCGCAGGGTAGTCCCCCGCCTCCGCCGCCTGCGACACCAGCGCCCGCAAGCCCGATTCGGCCTTCTCCAGCAACTCGATCGCCTGCCGCCGCACTTCCATATCGGTAACTTATATTGAAATGGAAAGCAGAGGTCAAGGGCGATGGACCGCCGAAATGCCGGAATTGTGTAATCGCCACTTTTAACATTTAACATTGACCATTTAACACCTCCCCCGCGCTACCCCCCAAGACCCCCAAAATAAAAAACTTTTCCCCATTCCCACCCCAAAAACCACCCCCCGTGCGCGCCCGACGTCATCCCAGCGTGACACCCCCCGTAAATGTAGGAGGCCCA
>JBBRTW010000228.1:0-10991 GCA_038244055.1 Tepidisphaerales bacterium
CCGGCCATGAACCGGCTCATGACCGACTTGTCCAAGTCGATCAACGCGCAAATGCGGTATCGGCTCATGCCACATTCATCCACCGCCCGGCGGATCTGGTCACTCAACAGGTTCTCTTTCAACGTCACAATCGGTCTTTACCTGATAGGTGCATGCAAGTCAACTATTAACTTTAATTCTCTGTTGGCGGTGATCTGCACATTCCCCATTTCGTCATGAGGGCCTTGAGCCTTTCCACTTCGACGCTGGTGAGCGTCCGCCGACGTCGTCGGGGCCGCCGTTTCGCTTCCGGCCCGCGCCGCCGCGGAAGGCCGGGGAAGGTCTTCCGGCCTGGATATCTGGCCAGGGCGTTTTCAGCTTCCATCGCCAAGAACAGCTTCACCAGCTTGATAAACTGCATCACGGCGCGAAGTGGCCGGCGTTCCATTTCGAGCCGGTAGAATTCAAGGGCGCTGTCGAGCTGGTCGCAAATCGCGTCACACATTGCCTGGGGCACATCCCACCCGTTTGCGATAGCTCGCAAAACCAGTTGGACATCTCCGGGCCGGCGCAGGTCGATGCTCGTGGCGCTTTCCCCCCAGCCCCCCCGGCAGATCCGGGGGTTTGACGTGTTTTCGTTCGGTTCGTCCATTATATCACCATTTCGATTCTGGCGAGCCTGCCGCCGTGAAAGTGTCGTGGGTCATCTTCTGGCCGGCCAGCGCATCCTGGGCTGCCGGGTGCGGATTGGATGGCAGACTGTGCCCTTTCCCCGCGCTGACACGGGCGCATCGCGGTAAGTCTTGATGCACGGTTGGTTCGCCCAGCAGCTTCCCATGTTCAGAGATCAGTCGGTACAGTCCCCGATGAAACGGCTCGACCATGCTGCGCTCGATCGCCGCCATCCGGCGCAGGATCTCGGCCTTGTGCTCGCGCAGGGCCTCGATCAACTCGGGCGTCAGTGCGTTGGCCGGGCCGTCGACGTCCAGCAAGCCCTCAGCCTGCGGGATGAGTTTGATGCCGCTCTCGATCATCGTGAGGATCAGTTCGTTGGTCGTCACAGACGCACCACCTTCCGCGATGGGGTGGCGTGAGCGTCGACCGTGCCGCCGAGCCCCGAAGAATCGCCGCATTCCTCTGGCGATGCACCGCCAAAACTGACGGAAGGGGCTTTTGTCAGTTCTGACAGTTCACTCCTACGGGAATTCCCAGTTTTCGGGTTGATGCCATAGCGGGTCTTGGGGCGGCCAGCGGTGTCTTCGATTCGCTCGTCAAGCCAGTGCAGTGCCAGCAACATTTCAATCGCGGTCTGCGTTTGCTCCCGGTCCAGGCCCGTCCAGCAGTTGCGGTAAACATCGCGGGCAGTAAATCCATCGTTGAGTTCGCCGTTGCAAATCCGGCGGGCGAGTTCCCGCGCTGCTACGGCCGGCGCCTCCGTCACTCCCGCATACAGCCGCCGCGCATGGCACTCCAGATATCCGGTCCATCTGGTTGCCCTATCCGTCGCGCTTTCGCTGACGGGGCCAATTCCTCCCTCGGCCAGGTGTATGATCAAGGCAAGGGATGGCACCAAAGAACGGTATTTTGCCAAGTGCGCTTCAATGGCGGGATGGTCTGCCCCGCTTCGCAGGCGGTTCTCCAATTCGCCCCGCCATTGGTCGAACAACTGCTGAGCCCCGGGATCAAACCGCAAGAACGGCAACGCGTTGGCATCGCCGTTATCCCGCTCGGCTTCCACCAATTCGGGCTTCAGGTCTGCCAGTAGTTGAAACGCCTCATAGGCTTGGTGCCGTGCCGACGTGTCAGGCCAGCGGTCCACGTTCACCCACCGCGCTGGCATATCCGGCCATACCGCCAGTTGGAATCGCTGCACTAATCCATCGTCACCGGCCCCGCCGCGGACCGCCTGGCGCAAGTAGTCCTGCAATACCCCCGGCTGAATGGCACCGATAAAGCTGATGATCGCCGCTTCAATGTCCAACGTGCCGCGACCGATCCGGTCGTAGGTGTAACGCTTGTCCCCGGACCACGCCGTCAAGTAAAAGGCGCGGTCGCCCTCGTGGCCGTCGCGATCGAGGGATTTGAGCCAGCCGATTACCTCGTCACAATAGATCTGAACCCCATTGGGGTTCTCATTGAGGATCACACCCAGCTTTTCGACCGTCGTATTGTTCACCAGATACCGGTATCGTGCCGGCTCGGCGTCCGCGTCCTTCGTCAGAGCTTCCGCGAGTTCTGTTGCATTCTTCCCGTCCTTGATGGCCTTCTTCAACTTTTCGGCATTAACCTTCTTCGTGACTTCGGCGATCACCATTCCGGTTTCGTGCTCGGCCAGCGCCTCAAGGTATTGTTTTTTGGCCTCGATCTCTAATCGGGTCAGAAAGTTCAGTGCTTCCTGAATGGCCGGGCTTTTCATCAGGGAGGGGCGGCCCACGCACAGGCCCCACAGGTTTGCCACAACCTGCCAATCGTCCCGCTGCTTGGGGCGGATAACAACCTTCCGTCCAATCAATGTAGCCGCCGAGACCATCGCCGTCACCGCCAGATAGTCCACCGGGCATTGCATGCGCTCGGCGATATCCGTCACCCAGCCACGGAACGGGGCCGGGAGGATGCTGTAGTCGAATGCTGGCACCGGCGGCACCCCCGCCGGCAAGGGCAGTGGATCCAGCCATGGCGCTGCTTCGGTCTGGTCGCCGTCGGCCTGCTCCTGTTCCTGCGCCTGCTGGGCGTTAAATACCGCGGCCCGCTCCACCAACTCCATCAGCGTATCAACCGTGCCGCCGGCTTCAAACCAGTCATAGGCATCCTTGACCCGCTCGCCGGGCAATTCCAGGTATTTGACCTCAGCGGCGATGCCAGTGAGGGCGGTGCAGACGGCGCGGGCGTGGCGCTGGCCGGCGTATTTCTTCTCCGGACTGTCCTTATCGGCAATCACGACCAACCGCCGACCGCGCAGGGGCTCGTTGTATTCCGGCTTCCATTTGCCCGCGCCGCCGACGTTGCATGTGGCCACCAAGCCAGCTTTCACCAGGCGGTCGACGTCCTTTTCACCCTCGGCGATGAATACTGGAGCCGAAGGGTCCGCCGCGATCAATTCGGGCAGGCGATACAGCACACGCCGCACGCCCTCCAGCTTCCAGGCGTGGCAGCCTTTGCCATCGGGCCGGCGCTGCTTGAAATCCTTGGGGGCGTAGCGGACCGCCTCGTAAAGCACCGTCCCTCGCTCGTCGCGATAGGGGTATATCGCAACGAGCGCGGGCTTGGCCTTCTTGGCATCCTTGGCAAACAGGTCGGCCTCGGTCAAACCGATCGCCCTGCAAATGTCCTGGCAAGTGCAGCCGGCAAAGCATTTCACCAGCGCCCGGCCATCGTCGCCGCGCTTGATGCTCAAGCTGGCCGTGCTGTCCGAGTGCGCGGGGCACAGGGCCATCCACTGGTTGTCTTCCGTCCGTTTGATGCCCTCCAGTTTCGCCAGGATTCCCGTAACGGGATCGGATACACTGCTCATGTTGATTCGTCCTCAACCGCCGACCAGTGTCACCTGGCGGCGGTTTCTGCTTGGGGGAGGTGGGGCGGGCTCACTCCGCATTCCGCTCGATCCAGGATTCCACGGTCGAGCGCTTCCAGAACCGGGTCTTGCCGCCAATGGCGATATCCGCCCTGGGGAAGGTGCCGGCCGAGATCATGCGGAACAGCGTCCGCGCCCCCAGCGGGATGTAGTGTTTGCGGATCAGCGTGAGCGTCAGGAGTTCGGGAGGGGTGGGAGTCGCCACCGTCATCGTCTGGGTCATGGCCGTTGTCCTCTGCTGGTGTGCCAGCACTGCCGAACACCGGGCGGTGTTCTCAGGCGTGCTTGGTCAGCAGAAGATCGCCCCCGTTCTGACTGACAAACTGATGTGATTGGTTTGTCAGATGAGCGCGCAAGTGTGTCGCCCCCCAAATTGTCTGTTAACGCCGATCAATCTCGGATCATGAAAATTCTGTCTGACAAACTTGATGCCCCCTTGACGGGGGAGTTTGTCAGATTCTCGCACCACTGCGCTTTTGTCTTTGGGTGTACCAGTTGACCAGCCTGTCCAATCGATCAGCCCGAATACCATTGTCAGAGCAAAAGTCCTTCCGCGCTGTCCCCGCCGCTTTGGCTCGCTCCCATTTTTCCACGAGAGCCATTCGCCGGTTCTCCTCCGCTCCATCTAAGCGAGGCCGGCCTCCCCGTTTTCTGCTTCCTGTTCCATCCGTCGCCCCAGCCTTGATACCGTTGATCGAGACGGGCGCAGTGGCCATCTTCAAGTGGATCAGCAACTCATGCACAATGGGCATTGCGCTCCGAACATCTTCCAGGCGACTGTCTTCGGCGACGGATGCGCCGGGATGCCGGTAGTGATGGATGCGCAAGAGCAGGGCAGCATCAGACGGCTTCAGCGCATACACTTTTTCGGAAAGCACTTTGGCGGCCTCTCGGAACCACTCCCAGGCCTCATTGGAGGTTCGGAAATGATGTGTCCACAAAGGGCCCGGCCCGCGTGGCTGGTCGCCGGGTTGGCGTGATGCCCAGAACGGGTATTCCCCCGCCAGATCCAGCCAAAATTTGGCGATCACTACAACTTCCAATGGCCCTTGCGAATCGTGGATGGCGGGCGCAGTGCCGTTTCGAATCCCCTTGGTGTCGAGGTCTTCCGGCATCGAAGGTGATTCGTCCAGGCACCTCAGGGCCGCCTGCGTCACCTGCATCCACTCTTTCAAACGCGCATCCAGCAAAGTTGTTCGGGCGTACATGCGGGGAAGAGGCCGCATATCACCATCCGGCCAGTTGGCCAGGAACTCATAAGGATGTGTACCCCATTCCCAATCCTCCATCCTGGTGATCCGCACCATGCCGTGAAGGTCGCCTTTGTCAGTAAGCAGCCACGCGGCCAGTACAACTCTGCGGGCTTCCTTCACACCGGCATCTGCGTCGTAGTTGGGTGGATAATCAAGTAAGCCCAGGGCAGCCGACCGGAGGATGTCGTAACGAGTCGGGGCATTTGCAGCCTTCTCGCGCACCTCTCGAATCTGTCGAGCCAAGATAGTACGACTGGCGGCCAATGTTGGCCCCTGCATCGAGACCAGATATGCGCGGCCCGCCTCTCGACCCTTACTTCGACCAATCTGCCGCCGGCTGCGCGCGGCACGCAGCCGATGATCGCGTGTCCGCTTGACGCGATCGTCGATACAGGGCAGATCGGCTCCAGAATCCAGCCATTTCCCGGCTTCCATGAAGTCATGCGGACGAAGGCGAACTAAATTTGCAACGCGCTGAAAGATCTGGCGCTGGTCATCTGTAAATGGAACGGGCTTGTCGGGAGAACTGACTTGCACATGGCTCGCCGTCGGCTCAAGGGAAACTTGGGGCGATATGAGAGGGCTCAATGGCGAGGTTGGCGGGACGTGTACCCCCGCCGACTGCATGACCATCCACGCCGCCTTTGCCAGCTTGTGCCAAAAGGCATTGTCGCGACCCTCATCATCCCAACTCACGAAACTGCCATCAGCCCAATCCCGGCCGAAACATCCTTCGCGATGGCCCTCCAGAAGATTGCGGTTGCTCCACGGCGTCTTCTCCTCAAGCCCTTCATTTTCACCGTTGAAATCAGGCCGAGTGATCATCGCCGTCACCAGCAGGATGCGGGCCGCATCGCGCGTGCCGATTTGCCGCCAAAGCGTTGTGTCACGCGGAAATGTATGCATGGCGTCGCCGGCGCGCGCCAGAAAAGACCAGGCGCCTCGATGCTCCAGATGCCACCGTCCACCATATCTGCGAGGAACCTTCGTTTCCCCGATCCGATGTTTGCGCAACCCATCCGCAATCTTTTTTCGGTAGGCCCGCCGCGAGTAATTGCTGTTCCACCACTCAATCGCCTCGCGAAATCGCTCGGTGTTCAGGTGGAATGCCTGCTCCACCGCCAGTGCAACTTCAAGTTCAGAGGTTTCCGATTCCGGCATTTCTCACCGCTTTCAATCTGCCCGATGCTGCCCCTAAAGAGTACCCGCGCCGGCGCATATCATAAAGCCAATCAACGTCGGTAATTGCATGTAGACGCCAATTCGAACCCTGTGCCGGCACCCAAATTTCCGCGTGTAGATACCGCTGACCGATGCGAGCTATCCGGCCAACCTCCCGTTTCAAGATCCAAGGCCTGCGAAATCTCGATGTGCTGCTTTACGTGAAGGGCACGCATCACCATCCCCACGGCTGGCACGGCGATGATTTGCCACTGCATCAGCGAATCCGTGCCAGCCGCTGCCAACGTGTGCCGATGCAAGCCCGAACCTTTACAAGACCCTGCTGATCGGTCAGAATTACCTCTTCTGAATTTCTAATTCGCACTCCCAGGGCCAAGGGGTCGTGCATGAGCCAAGTCGTCATTGATAACCCCATCATCAACTCCCCATTCGAGGAGCCGGCCCGCCATTTCAAGTTTGATGAGGGCGGAATCACCAATGAGATGGCCGAAGAGCGGCGGATCAGCCACTACTTCGTGCCCATCGCCCAGCCCCGCAAGAAGAACCAGCAACAGACCTTCTCGGATTGGACCGCCGACCGGATCGAGCCCAACAAAACTGTCAACTTCATCCGCCAGCGGGTCCGAATCTGGCGCGAAGGCGGATATCCGAACGTCACGCGCGCCAGCGCCCGCTTGCTGGAGCACTGGAAAAGCCCCGACCGCCATCGCCGGCTCTTCTTCTGCCAGATCGAGGCGATGGAGACGATCATCTACATCGCGGAAGTGGCCGGCAAATACGGCGATGCGGTGATCGAGAACGATCTCCGCGCCGCCAACGAACTGGCCAACCCCGGCCTCTACCGCGTTGCCTGCAAGATGGCCACGGGCTCGGGCAAGACCGCGGTCATGTCGATGGTCATCGCCTGGCAGACCCTCAACAAGCTCGCCAGTCCGCAGGACAACCGATTCACCGATTGCTTCCTGATCGTCGCGCCCGGCATCACCATCCGCGACCGGCTGCGCGTCCTGCTCCCGGCGGATCCCGAGAACTACTATCAGCGCCTGGAGATCGTCCCGTCCGATCTGCTTCCGGAAATGGGCAAGGTACGACTGGTCATCACCAACTATCACGCCTTCAAGCGCCGGGAGAAGGTCAGCACCGGAAAACTGACCAAGGGCATTCTCGGTGTCGAAAACGGGGGCCAATCGCCTTTCACTGAGTCCGAGGGCGAGATGGTCCGCCGTGTTTGCCGGGGCTTGGGCACCAGCAAAGAGATTCTCGTCCTCAACGATGAGGCCCACCACTGCTACCGCCGCCGCGTTGGCGGGGATGCGCCGGCCGAGGAAGTCCTCAGTGGAGAGGATCGCCGCGAGGCCCAGAAGCGCGATGAAGAAGCCCGCGTCTGGATCAGCGGGCTGGAGGCCGTCACCCGCAAGATCGGCGTCAAGACCATCTACGATGTCTCCGCCACCCCGTTTTTTCTCCGCGGCTCGGGCTATTCCGAAGGCACGCTCTTTCCGTGGGTGGTCTCCGATTTCTCCCTGATCGATGCCATCGAATGCGGCATCGTCAAGGTGCCGCGCGTGCCGGTTTCCGATAACTCCATGCAGGGGGACCTGCCAACCTACCGCGATTTGTGGCTCAGCGTGCGCGATCACCTGCCGAAAAAGCAGCGCGGCGACGAAGCCTATTCGGGCGAGCCCAAGCCCCCAGCCGCCCTCGAAGGGGCGCTCAAGAGCCTCTACGACAACTACGCTGAATACCACCGCCGCTGGCAGGAGAGCACTGACGCCCGCGCCAACGGCCAGACGCCCCCGGTCTTCATCGTCGTATGCAACAACACCAGCGTTTCCAAGATGGTGTACGACTATGTCGCCGGGTGGGAAAAAACGCTCGCCAACGGTAGTACCCGTGCAGTGCCCGGCAAGCTCGCGCTGTTCAGTAACGTCGAGGGCAGTCGCTTCCTCCACCGGCCCAACACCATCCTGGTGGATTCCCAGCAGCTCGAATCCGGCGAGGCGATGAGCGCTGATTTCAAGAAGATCGCCGCCCGCGAGATCGAGGAATTCAAGGCCGATTACCGCCAGCGCTTCCCCGGCCGCGACACCGACAGCCTCACCGATGAGGACCTCTTGCGCGAGGTGATGAACACCGTCGGCAAGGCCGGCAAGCTGGGCGAGAACGTCAAGTGCGTGGTCAGCGTCTCCATGCTCACCGAGGGTTGGGATGCCAACACCGTCACCCATATCCTGGGCGTGCGCGCCTTCGGCACCCAGCTTTTGTGCGAGCAGGTGGTCGGCCGGGGCCTGCGGCGGATGAGCTATTCACCCCAGAAGCGCAAGATCGACACGCCCCGCGGTCCGGTCGAGATTGATGCCTTCGCCGTCGAGTATGCCGAGGTCTATGGCGTTCCCTTCTCCTTCATCCAGAGCAGCGGCGCGGCCGACGATGGCGACCCCGGCCCGCTCCCCACCCGGGTCCGCGCCCTCGAAGAGCGCATCGCCTGCGAGATCACTTTCCCCCGACTCGATGGATACCGTTATGATCTGCCCGCCGAGCGCCTGCCGGTCGATTTCCCGTGGGAGCCGGGAGACAAGCTGGCTCTTTCAACGGCGGATGTCCCCACGAAAGTCCGTATCGATCCGATCGTCGGCGAGTCCGCCACGCATACGCTCGATACCCTCAAAGCCGCCCGCGCCCAGCAAGTCGCGTTCGTGATCGCCCGGAGGGCGCTGGAGCAGTATTTCGCGGATGATGAGAAAAACCCTCGCATGTGGCTCTTCCCGGACCTGCTCACCAACGCCCGCCGTTGGCTGGCCGAATGCGTTACCCTCAAGGATGGTGCTTTCGAGGGGCTGCTCCTTCTGACCGAGAAAAGCCACGATGCAGCCGACCGAATTTACAAGGCGATCGTCCGCGCCGATCGCGAGCAATCCGGAGAGAAGCGCCTCCTGCCCATCCCCCGTCCGTATGATACCATCGGCTCCACCCGCTTCGTCTCCTTCGACACCGTCCGCCCCACCTGGAAGACCGACCCCGTCAAATGCCACATCTCCCACGTCGTCTGTGACACTGAGTCGTGGGAGCAGAAGATGGCCCAGGCCCTGGAGGAAATGCAAGAGGTAATTTGTTATGTCAAGAACCAGAATTTGCAGTTCTTCATCCCGTATACGCTCAACGGCCAGCAGAAGAACTACCTTCCCGATTTCCTCGTGCGCCTCGATGATGGGCATGGGAAGGACGACCCGCTGAACCTGATCGTGGAAGTCACCGGCGAGAACGACAGGGAGAAGGAGGCGAAAGTTTCCACGGCTCGGGAGCTGTGGGTGCCGGCCGTCAACAACGCCGGGGCGTGGGGGCGCTGGGAATTCATCGAAATTAGCGATCCGTGGGATGCGCAGAGAACAATCCGGGCGAAGTTGCGGCGACCAGCCACTTCAAAGCCTGGCAGCCAAATTCGATAGAGAGTCGAACCATGAAGCTCGAAGGACCCGTCTACCAATCTCTCGTGCAGGGCGCCAAAGTCGCTGGGCAGCCGTATGGTGTCGATCAGCACGATGTGATCGAATCGACCGTAGAGGAACTCCTGAAGGAGTCGACCTCCGCAGCGCGGCCTGGGATGCTGCTCGGGCGCGTCCAGAGTGGCAAAACCAAGACATTTCTGGGCGTAATGGCCTTGGCGATGGATAACGGTTTTGACCTTTTCATCGTCATGACCAAGGGCACGAAAGCGCTGAGCGAACAAACTTATGAGCGGCTCAAACAGTCGTTTGCCCCATCCATCGAAGAAGACCTTCTCCGGGTTTTCGACATCATGGAGTTTCCGTCGAAGCTGACCAAAGACGAGCAGAAGCGCCCGGTCGTGATCGTCGCCAAAAAGCAGACCAAGAACCTGTCGCGACTCATGGCTCTGTTGTTTGAAACCTATCCCGCGCTCGGCCAGCGCCGCACGCTGATTGTGGATGATGAGGCGGACTTCGCCTCGATTGGGTTCTCCGGCAAAGACGAAGACGGATTTGCTGACATGCAAAAGATCATGTCCCAGATTGATGCCTTGCGGGCCAAGCTCTCCCATTCAAGCTTCTTGCAGGTCACTGCCACTCCTTACTCGCTCTATCTTCAGCCACGCGATGCGAAGAACAAGGAAGGTGAGCTTTATCGCCCGATCCGTCCCGCTTTTACCAAGCTGGTGCCGATCCACCAGGCATACGTCGGTGGCGAATATTACTTCGGGCACAACCAGGACCCCGCCCACATCGGCTCCTACGTCTATGTGCCCATCGACCTGATGGAGCTGGAAATTCTCGACGAGCCCGATGCCCGGAAATTCAAGCTCAAAGACGCATTGACGAGTCCGCGAATTGCCGGACTTCGGCGCGGGCTCATTACATTTGTCGTTGGCGCCGTCATTCGGCGTTTACAGGCGAAGAAGGAGGGCAAACCTCCGGGGCGGTACAGTTTCCTCATCCATACGAAAGCGGGCCGGGCGGCCCACCAGTGGCAGGTGCAAGTGATCGAGGCGCTGGTCGAGCAAATGATCGAGGCGGCCGAAGCAGAGTCACCGGATTTCAGCAAGTTGGTTGCCGACGCTTATGCCGACCTGTCACCATCCGTTAGTGCCGCCGGGATGTGGCTCCCTCCGCTGGCCGAGGTCCGGCCGGCGGTTACCTCGCACGTCGAGAAGCTCCAGATCGAAAAGGTGAACAGCGACAACGACGTTAAATCCCTTCTTGACATGAACGGGCAGTTGGAGTTGCGTAACGCGCTGAATGTTTTCATCGGTGGCGGCATCCTCGATCGCGGGTTAACGATCGGCAATATGATCGGGTTTTACTACGGTCGCCGCGCCAACCGGTTCCAGCAGGACACCGTGCTCCAGCATCACCGAATGTACGGTGCCCGCCCCAAAGCCGATATGGCAGTCACCCGCTTCTATACAACCCCCGTCCTCCATCTGATGCTGCGGACGATTCATGAATTCGATGCCGCGCTGCGCGCATCGATCGAAGCCGGCGACGGAGAGC
>JBBRTW010000229.1:0-10950 GCA_038244055.1 Tepidisphaerales bacterium
CGGGTATCAAGGCGGGAACGCGAACCATGCCGGCTCCGACTGGGGCAGAACCTTCACACACATTTTCATTGCGGCCCCCTCACCCCACCGGTAGAGTGCAATTCCATTCCCGCCTCCCCCCTCCCGATGGTCCAGCGCGCTAGTCGCAGAGAGAAGCAATCATGAACGCCCCCCGTCTCCCCATCCGCCGCATGATCTCCAAATGCGCTTTAACGATCGCCCTCATCGTCTCCCTCGGTCATTCCCTCCGCGCCGCCGAGCCCGCCGCCGCTGTCAAACAGTCTCCCACTCCTACCGACCTCAAGGGCAAAAAAGTCCTCATTCTCGGCCAATGGGATCTCACCGGTAACCACCAGTCCAATGACATCGAACGCGCCCTGATCGGCGAGCGCATCAAGGCCGCCGGCGGCGAACTGCTTTCGCAGCGGGACATCATCACGATGGAAAAGGGGAAGAAAGTCACTCAACCCAGACAAGATGCCAATGACGCCCAGGTCATCCTCATGGGCTCCGCCGGCGTGGGCGATCCACCGGCCGAGCAGGACCTCATCTCCAAGTTCCAATACGAATCGCGAAAGGCAGCGCTCAAATCCCAACAGGATTGGGCCGCCCAGGCCAATGATCGCGGCGCGGCCGTCTATAGCGGCGATGAAGTCCTCTCCGCCCTCGGCTTGAAGGACCCCGCCGATCTCGCCGCCGCGCTCAAAGCGATGAAAAAAGCCCAGCGCGAATACGTCGCCAAAACACTCCTCAAGCCGCTGCCCGAACTCAGGTTCGAAGCCAATACCATCGCCGATTGCATCGATTTCATGCGCGATGTCTCCGGCCTCGACATCTTCGTCGATTGGCGCGCCCTCGAAGCCGCGGGATGCGGCAAGGACCTGCCCGTCACCCTCAAATGCCATGAGATTACCCCCGGGGCCGCGCTGGCGCTGATGCTCTGGCAGTCACCCAGCGCCAAGTCTGGTCCGATCGCCGCGACGCTCCAGGAGGATGGCCTCATCCTCATCACCACCGTCGCCGATCTCGAAAAGAAAAAGCTCCAGCCGCTCGCGTTCGCCCCGCCCGCGGATCAGCCGGCCGAGAAACGCCGGGTTGTCACCGCGCAGCTCGAGCGCCGAATTCCCGAAGTCAAATTCGCCTCCACCGACCTCAAGGACACCATCGAGTTCATGCGAGATGTCTCGGGCTTGAACATCTTCATCCACTGGGCCGACCTCGAAGCCGGCGGCATCGCCACCACCGCGCCGGTCTCCCTGCGCCTGCGCGACACAAAAGCCGGCGACAGCCTCGCCCTCCTCCTCACCGGCATCTGCAACCCGGCCGACCCGATCGGATACGCTCCCACCGATTTCGGCATCGTCATCGCCCGCGTCTCCACGCTCAAAACGGCCGGCCTGCAACCGCGCTGGCCCGCCCTCCGCGCCGCCGACCTCGTGAAAAATAAAACAGCCCTTGCCCCCGTCCAGGCCCAGCTCGATCGCGAAATGCCCGAGATCAACTTCAATAAAGTCGGCCTCAATGATGGCATCGATTTCCTCCGCGATGTCACCGGCGCGAACATCTGGGTCGACTGGAGATCTCTCAACGCCGCCGGCATCCTCGCCGACGCCCCGATGGACCTGAAAGTCAAAAATATCCCCCTGCAAACCGCCCTCCGCCAGATGCTCGCCGCCGTCTCCACCCCCAAGATCAAGCTCGATTTCCTCATCGAAGAATCCGGCCTCATCGTGATCACGACCGCCGAGACGATTAAGAAAGGCGAGTCGATCGGAGCGCCGAGAGTGGAAAAAGATGACCCCGCGCCGGTAAAGGGCAGGTAGTCTGGGCACTGCCCACCGCTCAGCGCCCGATGCAAAACCGCGCGGATTACATAGCAGCGCCACTCACCCAATCCTTCGCACCGCATACCGATCAAGCGCCTGCGTATCGAGCAGTATTTTCATTTCACATACTATTACACCACTTTACTGCAAAAACCCGCCACCCGGCTTGCGGGCCTTGCTGGCCGCTTCCTGCTCGGCCTGCGCCTGGGCCGCCTCGGGGCTGTATTTGGGCGCATAGAGCGCCTTGCGCGCCCCGTCGCTTATCCCCAGCTTGCGCGGCTCATACCCCGTCTCGGTAATATTCGAACCGCATCCGGCAACCCCGGCCAGGATCGAAACGCCCAGGATCATCAAACCAATCGCGCGCATAATTCCTCCACAATCAACATCACGACGCCAATCCATCGGCCACAGCCTAGTAAAATCCCCTAAAAAAGCGATGGGCGGCCGGAGAAACGTGCAGGATGAAAAACGACGCTGCGAACCGCGACAACGTCATCCATGTAACACGACGGATCAACGCCGCGGCTTGATGGTCATTGTTCCGGCTCGGTCGGGGCAGGCTCACCGGCGAGGATGGCTGCGGTGTATCGCGCGGCTCGGGCGACGTAGTCATCCTTGTCCTTCGCGGCTTTTTGCAGGGCGGGGAGCGCGGGTTTGGCGAAGTGGCCGAGATGATCGAGGGCGTTGGCGGACTGGAGGCGGACGCGGTTGCTGGGGTCGGCGAGCAATGTGGTGAGCGCGGAAAGGCCTTGGCCGGCGAGAGCCTGGTCCAACCTGGCGGGGGGCGCGGGCGGCAGCGCTGGCGCGGAGGGATCGCGGGAGCGACGGGTGGAGTGCGCGATCCAGACGAGGGTCTCGGCGGCGGGGACGCGGACCTGTGGGACAGGGTCGTTGGTGGCGATTGCGATTAACGCATCTTTGGCCGGCATGGAATCGCCGCGGAGCATGAGGCAGCCCATCGCGCCCCAGTAGCGGATGATCTCGTTGGGATCTTTCATGGCCTCAATGAATTTGGGGACATTGGAGAGATCGCGCCCGGTGGCGAGGTCGGCGGCATCCATGATGCGCTGGAGGGGATAGGCTTTGTCATCTCGGCTGTTGGCGAATCCCTCGGCCGCGCAGCCTTCGGGGATGAAGCCGTTATCGCGGGTCCTGAGCATGTGATCGCGGAGGGCTTGGCGGAGCCGGGCGAGGATTTCCTTGTGCTCCGGCGAATCGACCAAGTTCTTCACTTCATCGGGATCGGTCTGGAGGTCGAAGAGCATCTCCGAAGGTTTGTCCAGCCAGAAGGCTTTCTGCACGTCATTGAGCTTGCCGGCCTTGAAGAGATTTTCCCAGACGGGCATGCCTTTCTGCTGCCAGAGATATTGAACGTGCTGGCCATCGGGGAAGTGGGGGTTGTAATTGCGAATGTAGCGATATCGGGCATCGCGCGCGGTGCGGACGAAATCGTAGCGCTCATCCATGCGGTTGCGGAAACCGAAGGCGAATTCCTGATCGGGGCCTTTCTTCGGGCCGAGAAAAGCCTGGCCTTGGAAATATTTCGGCGCATCCACTCCGGCCAGGCTCAGGATCGTCGGCGCGAAATCGACGAACGAAACCGGCGCTTTGACGCGCGATCCCGGCTCAACCCCGGCCAGTTGCTGCCACTTCTTCGGGAAGCGCACGATCAGCGGCACATGCAGGCCCGAGTCGTAACAGAAGCGCTTGGAGCGGGGGAGGATGCCGCCGTTGTCGCCGTAGTAGAAGACGATCGTGTCTTCGGTCAGGCCATCTTCATCGATTTGCTGGAGCAGGCGCGCGACCTGTCCATCGAGCCGGCGCATGTTGTCGTAGTAGAGGGCGCGGTCGGCGCGGGTCTCGGGCGTATCGGGCGTGTAGGCCGGGATGCGGACGGAGGCGGGGTCAGTGCCGTTGGGGAGAGGGACCTGTTTGCCGTGGATGGAGGATTCGTGGGTGACCTCGTGATTGAAGACGGCGAAGAATGGCTGGCCGGGCTTGCGGTTGCGCCAGTGGGCCTTTTTGGAGGATTCATCCCATGCATCCTTCATATCGATGGGCGCGTTGTAGTCGGTCTTGGCGTTGTTGGTGGTGTAGTAGCCGGCCGCGCGGAGATAGGCGGGGAAGCCGCGCAGCTCGGCCGGTGGTTTGCCGGAGGCGCGCATGTGATTGGCCGGGGCGCAGCTCGTGGCGTACATGCCGGAGATGAGGGTGAAGCGGGAGGGCGCGCAGACGGGGGCCTGGGAGAAGCAGTTTTCGTAGAGGATGCCCTTGACGGCGAGGCTGTCGATGGTGGGCGTTCGGGCGATGGCATCGCCGTAGCAGCCGAGGTACGGGTTGTTGTCTTCGCTGACGATCCAGAGGATGTTCGGGCGCGCGGGGGGCTGGGCGCGGGAGAGGGGGGAGATCAGAAGGGCGAGGAGGAGTGTGATGAGTTTAGTGCGCATAGGGTGGGTTGTTGGATGTCGAACGATGAAGGGTACGCCACAGAGAACACGGAGAAGGGCGTGCATATTGTGACTTTATTTGCGCCTTTGCCAAATGCGCGGATGGCGTTTGCCGTGGACTACGCCCCCAATGAGGCGAGAATCTCGGCCTTGACCTGGTCCCAAGGTTGCACATCTCTGGGATTTGCCCGGTGATCCGCCAGGCGCCGGTCCAACTCGGCGCGCCATTCATCGGTCAGTTCGACGTCGGCCGAATTCTGATCCAGGCTCGCCCAGAGATGCTCGATCACGTCGAGGCGGTCGGCGGGGGAGAGTTCGAGCGCTTTTTCGATGACACCGTGCTTGGTCATATTGCTGGATTATACCTTGGGTCGACGAGTTCACATCGGGATTTTTTCGGTCTTGGCCGCCATCGGTGCTTGTTTTGCGATCGAGCGAATCCTCTCCTCGATCAGCCCGCGCCACCAGGGATTGACGCGAAACGCATTGAGTTCCGCGATTACCGTTTCGACTTTCATGCCCGAAGCGAGGCGGTACGCGCCGATGGCCAGGCCGGTGCGGTCGCGGCCTTCGAGGCAGTGGACGAAGACGGGCTTGGGGCAGTCGGCGAGTGTCCTGAGGAACAGCGCGGGATCGAGCTGATCGCAGTGCCAGGAGGAGACGCGCATCGGGACGTAGCGGACGCCGGGAGGGACATCGGCCGATTCATCGACCTGCTGGAGATCGATGATGGTTTTGACCCCCATGGCGGCGAGGGTTTTGAGGCCATCGGGCGTGGGTTTGGCGCCGCGCCAGACATCGGCGGAGATGAAGCCGAAAGTGCGGACGCCGGGGACGTGATCATCGAGAGGCACCTGCGGCTGGGCGGCGGCGGGGGTGATGATATCGGGAATGCGCGGAGCATCGGCATCGGCGGCGGGATGGGAGGCGCGGTTGGCGGCGCAGCCGGCGAGGAGGAGGAGGATGGGGAGGAGGCGGTGGATCATGTGGGGGGTGGCCGGTGCGCGGGGGATTATAACAGATGGGGGGACAGTTCGTAGGGCGATATGCTAAGATCAGTTCATGGCATCGGCATCATCGGCAACATTGCGGCTGCGGCCGCTGGGCAAGCGAAACATGGCCAGACTTCGCGCCCGGGCGAAGCGCATCGGCGTCGCGCCGGAAGATTACGCGCGGCAACTGCTGGAAAATGCGCTGACCCTGCAGCACCAGGCGGAAACGATGACGGCGGCGGATATCCTTGGGCCGATGAGGGCAAATGCCAGCCCTGTTGATGAAGAGGAGATTGTCAAACTCGTCGAGAAGGTCAGAAGCGAGCACAATCGCAATGCCGGACGCGGTAAGAGGAGGTAAAATTGTCTGGCGCGCTGCTTCGCGTTGTTTTGGATACCAACGTGCTGCTTGCCGGGGTGATGTCGGCCTCCTCAAGTTCACAACGAGTGGTGGATGCGCTATTGGATCGCAAAGCGATCCCGCTGGTGAGTCGTCCAATATTGGCGGAATATCGCAGGGTCTTGTTGCATCCGGAAATCGCCGCTCGTTTTCCGAATTACGATGCTGACCGGATTGAAATGACGGTGTATCGCCTCCGGTATTTCGGCGACACAATTCGAGCCCGTCGAATCAAGTTTGAATTCCCGCGCGATCCGAACGATGCGATGTTTATCGAACTCGCCATTGCCGGACATGCCACGCACCTTGTCACGCTTGATCCGGATTTGCTAGCCTTGCCAGGAAGCCGGACCGAAGCCGGGCGACGGTTTCGCCAGCGTCTTCCGACCGTAAGCGTGGTGAAGCCCGGTGAATTTCTGGATGACCTTGAACGTACTCGAAAGTCGCACTGAGGCCAATTCCTTTTTTAGCTCTGCGCGACCCTCTCCCTCAACTGCCCGCAAGCCCCATCAATATCATCCCCGCGCGTCCTCCTGAAATGCGCCACCACCTGCCGCTCCCGAAGGATCGTCAAGAAACGGATCATGCGCTCCTCGCTCGGCCGGCGATATTCCCGGCCGCTCACGCCGGGGCCGATCCAGTTGTAGGGGATGAGGTTGACGTGCATGCGCGATTCGCGGCCGGGGCGGCGGGCGGGCTGGATGGTGTTGAGCAGCGTGGCCAGGAGCTCGGCCTGGGCATCGGAATCGTTGATGCCTTCGAGGAGCGTGTACTCGATGGTGGCGACTCGGCCGGAGGCGGATTGGTAGCGCTGCACGGCGGCGAGGATGTCGGCCACCTTGTAGCGCCGGCCGGTGGGGATGATGGCCGAGCGCGTATCATCATCGGGGGCGTGGAGGGAGACGGCGAGCTGCATGCCGAGGTTCTCCTCGCGGAGGCGGTCGATGCCGGGGACGATGCCCACCGTGGAGACGGTGACATGCCGCCAGCCGATCGCGCCGAGATCCTCACCGGCGATCCGGCGGATGGCGGCGACGACGTTGTCGTAGTTCAAAAGCGGCTCGCCCATGCCCATGAAGACGAGGGTTTGCAAACGCCGGCCGAGCTTGAGCGCCTCCGATCGCAGCCAGAGGAACTGCTCGACGATCTCGCCGGAGGTGAGGCTGCGCTCGACACCCGATTTGGTGGAGGCGCAGAAATCGCAGCCCATGGCGCAGCCGATCTGCGAGGAGACGCAGCCGGCCGCGCGGTCGGGGAGATGGGAGGGCATGAGGACGCATTCGACGGTGGAGGCGGGGGAGTAGGCGGTAGGCGGTAGGCGGTAGGCAGGGGGGGAGGAGTGGGCGGTGGGCAGTGGGCAGGGGGCAGGGGAAAGAGGGGATGGGGTTGAGTCTGAATGGGGTGCCGTTACGGATTGAGCGGATTGGCGGATTGGCGCGGAGCCCTCACCCCCGCCCTCTCCCGAGTACAGGAGAGGGAGTAAGATTTTGTGAGCGTCATCCTGAGGGAGCTCTCCCGAGTACAGGAGAGGGAGTAAGGTTTTGTGAGCGTCATCCTGAGGGAGCTTGAGGCGACTGAAGGATCTGGCTGATTCGTCGGGGCCAGTTGCCTCTTCGATCGGGCCGCGAAGTTCGAGGCCAGATGCTTCGCTGCGCTCAGCATGACTCGACTCCCCACTTTTGACATTTGAGATTTGAGATTTGACATTGTCTTTAACGCCGATCAGCAGTTTGATCGTGCCATCGGCGGCCTGGCGGCGGGCGGCTATGGTGGTGGATCTCGGGGAGACATTTTCGGCCAGGCGTTTGAATAAGGCGGGGCCGAGGCGGGATGGGTCGAGGGATTGGCCGCCGGAGTTGTAAAAATGGCGGAGAAAGCGCGCGGCGTTGGCGCGGGGGAAGGACCAGGAGGCGAAGAGGTCTTCGAGGGAGGAGATGGTGAAGTCGGACAAAGACGGCATAGGGGGATGTCAAATGTCAAAAGTACAATGTCAAATGTTCGATGCGGCCGGATGATGGCAGGGGCTTGCTGCTCTTACTCTTCATCTTGCTCTCGATCCTGATCATACTCCTGATCCTCATCTTAATCTTTCTCATCCTGGGCTACTTCAGTTTCGCCCGCCACTGGTTCGCCTTGGGCTTTTGGCCGAGCTTTTCGTAGCCGTTGACGATGGCCTGGACTGTTGCCTTGCGCCAGTCGCCGGCTTTGAAATTGGAATGGGGCATGAGGGCATCATCGGGCAGGAGGTTGCCGAGCATCTGATAGGCTTCTTCGAGGAGGGGGACGGCGGCTTCAAAATCGCCGCGGCGGGCGGCGAGTGTGCCGGCGGCGGCGATGATCATCGCGCCGCCTGGTCGGTATTTCGGACTCACACTTTTGCGCACGCCGGGCAGGGCTTTGCGATAGGCGGCTTCCGCGCCGGCGGGGTCGCCGGCGTGGCCTTTGATCTCGGCCAGTTGGACGTAGTTCTGCACCATCTGAATCGAATCCGGGCCGTAAATGTGCTCGCGGATGACGATCGCCTCTTCGAGCGTCTCGGCGGCGGCGGGGAATTCATTGAGGCGATCGAGAACGGCGGCCAGGTCTTCGAGAAGGCTCGCGACTTGCGGGCCCAGGGCGTGCATGGGTCCGGCCTTGCGAATCTCGGTAACGGCCTGTTCGAGATAGCCCCGGGCCGCGCGATAATCCTTGGCGCGCAGCGAAACATCCGCCAGCAGGGAGAGACATTCGGAGGCGAAGGGCGCGCGCTGCTTGGGCGGCAGCGAATCGCGCATCGCCAGGGCCTGCTTCATCAGGGAGACGCCTTCATCGGTCTTGCCCAGGTAAGCGCGGGTGGAGCCCAGGCGCATCGTGCCGGTGGCGATGGCGGCGGGGTTGCTGGCGAGGCGCTGATGCATCGCCAGACCTTCGGCGAAGAGTTTGTCAGCGCCTTCAGGATCGGTGCTGTTGAGGATGCGGCCGAGCGCGAACATCGCATCGGCCAGCTCGGCATCATCTCCTTTGGCGATGCCGCGGCGGATTTCCAGGGCTTTTTTCATATGGGGCAGGGACTTGTCGAGAAGCCGCAAGGCCTGGTAGGAATCGCCGATCATCAGGTGCGTATCGGCGCGGAGATCGGGTAAATCCGGGCCCATGCCGGCGTTGAGCTGGGCGGAGGCGGTGTCGAGAACATCGCGGACGCGCAGGTCCGGCCCGCCGACATTCATGCTGGCCTGATCGAGCATTACGCGCATGAAGGCGCTGCTGGTCTGGGCGCGCTCGGCCATTTTGCGGGCCTCATCAGCGCTGGCCTCGGCGGCTTTCTGGCGTTTCTCGGCGAGAAGTTTCTGAGTGTCGGCGACTCCCCGCTGCGCGGCTTCGCCATTGCGGGCGGTTTCGGCATCGTGGCGGGCGGCCGTTTCGCGCGCCAGGGCAATGCTGGCGACCACCAGGCCGATCACCAGCGCTGCCGCGACGGCCGAGCCAGCGCCCAGGAGCGTCTTGTTTCGCCGGGCGAATTTGCGCAGGCGATAGAGTTTGCTGGGCGGGCTGGCGGCGACGGGCTCATCGGCCAGATAGCGGCGCACATCCTCCGCCAGCGCGCCGACGGATTCATAGCGCCGCGCCCGCTCCTTCTCGAGACAGCGCATGACGATCCAGTCGAGCTCGCCGCGAACGTTCTGCCCGAGCCGGCGGGCGGCCGTGCTGCGGCGGGCGGCGATGGTGGTGCCGGATTGGCCGAGCGAGCTCACGCGGGCGCTGGGAGGCACGGGCTCGACCTCGCGGATGACGCGGACGATTTCGGTCATGGTCAGCCCGCGCAGTTTCTCTTCGAAGGGCGTGCTACCGGTGAGCAGTTCGTAAAGGATCACGCCCAGCGAGTAGACATCGCTGCGGGTATCGATATCGAAAATGGCCGCCGTGGCCGCCAGCGTGCGCGGCTCGCCGCCGGCCTGCTCGGGGCTCATGTAGGCCGGGGTGCCGATCATCTGCCCGGCCTGGGTGTAGGCGGATTGGCCGAGCTGGGTCTCGCCGGTGGCCTTGGCGATGCCGAAATCGATGACTTTGACGAGGGGCTTTTTCTCATCGCCGACTTCGCTGACCAGGATGTTGCCGGGCTTGAGATCGCGGTGGATGATCCCCTTCTGGTGGGCATGCTGGACGGCATGGCAGACCGCCAGAAACAGATCGAGGCGGCCGAGCAGGGGCATATTGCGATCGTCGCAGAAGTCGGTGATGGCGATGCCGGAGACGAGTTCCATCACGAAATAAGGCCGGCCGGCCGGCGTCGCCCCGGCATCGAGCACGCGGGCGATATTGGGATGGTCCATCATCGCCAGCGCCGCCCGCTCGGCCTCGAAGCGGGCGATGACAGCGCGGGTATCCATGCCGGCCTTGATGATTTTCAATGCGACGGTGCGCTTGAGGGGGTGCTCCTGGTGCGCTTCGTAGACGGTGCCGAAGCCGCCTTCGCCGAGGATTCGGCCGAGCGTGAACGGGCCGATGCGCTGCCCGGGCGCTTCGAGGGCGGGGGCGGCGGAGGGGAGGGGGCCGGCGGATGCGCCGTCGAGTGTGCGGTCGAGGTCGGGGGGATGGACGCCGAGACGATTGGGCGCGCCGGAGGATGAGGCGCTGTCTGGCTGTGGGGTCCCGTCTGGCATAGTTTCACCGGCCGGTTGGTGGGTCGGCGGAAGTGTACCGAAGGGACCACAGCGCGGGAAGCAAAAGGGGGGCGGCACGGGTAAGCACTCAGGGCAATCGCATATGGCATGAGATGGGCAGCAATTACGGATTTCGGATTTCGGATTTCGGATTGAATTGCGGTCTTCAATCCGCAATCCGAAATGATGCCGATCGGCAGAAACCGGCGGTGCAGGTATTCGGGAGGTGGCTTACCGTATCGCATCGCCGCCCGTGGGCATGGTGGGTGTAAACGCCCACGATTTTCGCGGCGACGCGATTCGGAGCCGTGGGCGATTACAGCCACCCGACGAACTCGGTTGAAAAGTCGTACCTGCGAAGAATCGGACCCGTCCCGTTTAGATTCCCGTCCCGTTTAGATTCCCCGTGTACGATGTGACCTGGCCGGTCAATAATCCATAGGTGGCCGGCACAGGGGTCACGATCGAGACCAGATTCGTGCAGCCGCTCGCCAATGCGGATTCGGTGCTGGAGTAGAAGTTCCTGGGCATGGGGCGTTCCTTTGATTGCCATTGATGCAATCGCAGTAAGAGTAGCACTAAACCCCGGCGGGCCGCGGGAAGACGATCGCCTTCCACTTGAATCAGCGGCCGCGGGTTCCA
>JBBRTW010000230.1:0-10939 GCA_038244055.1 Tepidisphaerales bacterium
CGAGGACGATAATCGTAACCAGTTGATGCTGTTCGACTTCTGACCGGACAGTAGTGATTGCGGATTGCGGATTTCGGATTGAAAACCGCATTTCAATCCGCAATCCACAATCCGAAATCCGCAATTGTTGCCCATCTCATGCGATATGCGATTGCCCTGATGGGGAGTTCGCCCGCCTGGTCCCTCCCCTGCGAATCGATCGCCAACCCCGCCCAGGGCCTGAGTGCCCATTGCAACGCTTACTTTCTGGCCAATCCCGTGGGGCGTCATCGTCTCAAGTGGGACGCCCGCACCACAAGGGCATGATCGCGCACTTTCATTCATGGCGGGCTGAAGAATAACACGATCGTGGAGCGCGGGGGGACTCTGAGGGGGGTGGCTGGTGACACGCGCTTTCCGGAGATCAATTCCAGCGCATCGGTCCGGAGGCCGGTGGCGCTGGCGGGAGATTTGAGGTCGTAGGTCTTGTCTTTCGAGCAGTTCATGCCGATCAGGTAGCGACCATAACTAAGCGTATAGAAGGACCCGCGGCCGGCGTGGATGTTTTCATCGCCGGGCTTGAATTTGAGGCCTTCGGGAATTTTGGCGATGGGCAGTTTTTCGCCGGCCATGGCCGAGTGCATGCCGCCGGGGTAGCGCATGCCGCCGTTGGCGAAGCCCATGTTGATCCAGTCGGGGCGGGTGTAGGTCAATCCGCTCGGATCGAATTCGGTCTCCTGGCGCACGATGGCGATGCGATCGTAGCGCGGGCCGATGGCGTGGACGCGGGCGAGATTGTTGATGGCGTAGCGGGCGCGCCAGTAGAGGGAGATGTAGAGGATCTCATCGCCGCGATGGATGGCCACCACGCCATCCTCCTCATCGGCGAAGACGAAATCGGGCTGGCCGGGCGACATGGGCAGGCGCTTTGGGCTGGGGGCCTGCGCGGTCAAGAGCGCGTATTGATCGGGGAGGCGGAGCAGGCCGGTGGTGACGCGCAGGCCGGTATTCTGCTTGAGCTGCTCATCGACGGATTGGAAGAACTGATTGTCGGCCAGCATCTGCTGTGCATAACCGATGGCCTCGGGATCGAGCGTGGCGGCGGCGGAATAGAGGGTTGAGGCATCCCAGGTCGGGCGCTCGCCGTAGCAGACCGCGCCGGGGTAATGCTCATCGCGCCAGCCGACGATGGTCTCGATGCGCATGGCGCGATTGCCCAGGGCATCGAGCGCGGGATAGCGGAAGATGCCGCGGGCGGCCGCCAATTTGATGAGCTGCGACTTGATTTTCTCATCGCCGGGCTGATTTGGAGCGGGGCGGGTGGCATCGTAAATCTGCGTGACCCAATCGAGGACTTCGCCGTAGTAGCCGACGTAGCCGAGCTCGCGGGTCAGGCCCTTGGCGGTGATCTGCAAATAATCCTCGCCGACGGGCTTGGCGGGGCCGGCATCGGTCTCGCTGCCGAGCCAGGGCTCGAGGCCGATGGATTCGTAGAGATAGCGGCGCATCCGGGCTTCGGGGAGGGCGTGCGCGGGATCGATGGCGGCGATGCCGCTATTGGCGCGCTGGATATTCATGTCGATGATCATCGACTGGTTGGTGTAGAGGCGGCGATGCTGGCGATGCCAGTCGCGGCTGGCGACGAGCATCTCGGACCAGGCGGCGCGGCGGGCGATTTTCTTGCCCGGGGCATCATCGATGGGCTGGTCGAGAAATGGCTTGAGCGGCTCGGCCAGGAGATGAATCGATTCGCCCGCCGGGCCGAGGCCGAACCATTCGGAATTGTAGAAGGCGGGATCGGACTGCGCGAACTTAGGGTCCATTCGCCAGGCGGCGAAGAGGGCATCGACGCCGGCGGCGATCTTCTCGGCGACCTTCGGATTCTGATGCGCGGGCGTCCACTTCACCCAATAGGCCTGGGCCAGGAAGATCATCTCCATCTGCCCGGGCGGCTTTCTGGATTTGAGAATGCCGTTGATCGCGCCGGTGACGCGCTGGTTGACTTTTTCCATCACCTCCGGGCCGGGCTCTTTGCGCACCGGCGGGTTGGCGGGGGCATCGCCCTGCCTGTCATCGGCGGGGGGAATGAAGCAGCCATCGGTGTGGGTGTAGACGCGATAGAGGCCGCGCGTCGGCTCGATCATGGGTTTCTGGTACTGGTCGAAATTAGTGCCGTAGCCCCAGATTCGGCCGGTGGCGCGGATTTCGAAATGGAGCTCGGTTTTGCCTTTGGTCATCGCCAGAGGGAGCGGCACGGTGCTGTAGTAGAAGCGGCTGATGAGTGCGGGCGCGCCTCCCTCGGTTCCGAAATCGAGAAGGTCGACATCGCCGAGGTGACGGTAGCCGATCTGCCTGCCTTCGCAGTGGAGGATGAGAAGATTGGAATTGATATCCGAGCCCCAGAAGCGGGCGGTGAGGTAGGTGGGGCGATCGGGGTCGACTTTGAGCGTGAAGGAGACGCGGCCGCCTTCCCAGGTGGGCGCGGCCAATGGCAGGAGGCGGCGGGCGGGTTCGCCGAGGCCGCCGGTGAGGATGTCGCTGCGGTCGGCGGTGAGGGCGTGGGATTTCTCGGAGTCGGGGAGGCCGAAGGTGAGAGTATCGAGGGGCGGGGCGGGCGATGTTGGCGCGGCGGCGCGGAGGATCGGCGCGGAGAGGCAGAGTATCATGACCAGAGGCCGGATCGTTTTGAGTGAATGAATAGGGTTCGGCATCATAGAAGTTCTCAGTTCGATCTCATTCAGCGCTTCGGCGAGTTACGCCATATGGGTCATGCTGAGCTTGCGAAGCATCTTGCCCGTAGGCTGGGGACGATTCAAAGAAGCCGACTGGCCTCAACGTTCGCAGCCAGATCCTTCGCAAGCTCAGGATGACGGTTCGGGCTCAGGATGACGGTTCGGGCTCAGGATTACGGTTCGGGCTCAGGATGACGGTTCGGGCTCAGGATGACGGTTCGGGCTCAGGATGACATCTCCGGCTAATTTTAGAATCGCTTAGTCACTTCATATGTGGCCTGGGCGCGGAGATCGGCCGATGACGCCCCGGCCGACACATCGAACGTGCCCGGCTCCACCACAAATCGCTTCTCCGCTTCATTGTAAATCGCCATGCGCTCGGCCGGGAGATCGAGTGTGACCGTCTTCTTCTCTCCCGGATTGAGCGAAATCCGCTGGAAGCCGATCAGTTTCTGGTTGGGCTGCTTTACGGAGCATTGTTGCTGGTGGCCGTAGAACTGGACGACCTCATCGCCGGGGCGCTGGCCGATGTTTTCGATATCGAAGTTGATGACGACATTGCCCCCCGGCGCGATTTGCCGCGGCGCAACCCGCAGGTTGGTGTACTTGAATTCCGTGTAGCTCAGGCCATGGCCGAACGCGAAGAGGGGCGGGCCGTTGACGTACATGTAGGTGTAGCCTTTGGAGATGTCGTACTCATCGATGGGCGGGACCTGCGCGGCCGAGGCGTACACCGTATGCGGCAGACGCCCGGCCGGATTGACATCGCCGAAGAGCACATCGGCGATCGCGTGGCCCCCCTCTTCGCCCGGCCACCAGGCCTGCAGCATCGCGGGGAGATTCTCCTTGAGCCACGGCACGGTGAGCGGGCCGGCGCTCATCTGGATGGCGAGCGTGCGCGGGTTGGCGGCGAAGAGGGCTTTGGCGAGTTCCTCCTGATTGCCGGAAAGGCCGAGGGATTTGCGGTCGCGGCCTTCCTGCTCGGCTGAGGCATTGGTGCCGATGAAAAGCAGAACGACATCGGCGCTGCGGGCGATCTCCACCGCCTTCTGCAACTCGGCCGGTTTGTCGAAGGGTTTGGATTTGGGAGGCGGCTCGTTCACCGCGCCGCCAACTGCGTAAACAATCTCAATCCCCGCCCCGGCGCGATCCTTGATCCCTTGCAATGCCGAAATCGCCATGCCCACTTTGCCGTTGTAGTTGTTGGTGATGATCTGGTCGGCCAATGGTCCGATGACGGCGATGCGCTTGAGTTTATTCCGGTCCAGCGGGAGGAAATGCTCGCGATTCTGGAGAAGGACGATGGATTGTTGGGCGGCCTTGAGAGCCACAGCGCGGTGCTTGGCGCTGCCGATCACATCGGGAGAGATTTTGCTGTAGGGCACCGCTTCGAATGGATCGAACTCTCCGAGGCGGAAGCGCACCTTGAGAACGCGCGACACGGCATCGTTCAGGCGGGCTTCGGTCAGCTTGCCTTCGCGGACGGCGGCGGGGATGTTCTCCTGGAATTCCTTATCCGAGAAATCGCAGCCGGCCATGAGCGATTTGGCGACGGCATCGACGTAAGTCATCTTGCCCGCCTCGTGGCCGGTGACCATCGTTTTGACGCCGCCGAGGTCGGAGACGACGAAGCCTTCGTGCTTCCACTCTCCCTTGAGCACATCGGTCAGGAGCCAGCGGTTGATGTTGTTGGGGGTGCCGTTGATCGCGTTGTAGGAGGCCATGAGCGACTGGGCCTTGCCTTCCACCACCGCATCGCGGAAATGGGGCAACCAGTATTCGTGGAGCATGCGCTGGGAGACATTGGCGTTGAGCTTGGTGCGATCGGTCTCGACATTGTTGACGGCATAGTGCTTGAGCGTGGACGCCAGCTTGAGATAGCGCGGGTCATCGCCTTGCAGCCCGCGCACGTAGGCCACGGCCATGCGGCCGGTGAGGAACGGGTCCTCGCCCCAGGCTTCGTGATTGCGGCCCCAGTAGGGATTGCGCTCGATATTGATCACCGGCGCGCGGTAGATCAGGCCCTTATGCTCCCCCGCCGCCTTGGGGTCCAGATGCCAGCCGTTGTAGATGGCGCGGGCCTCATCGGAGAGAACGGCCGCGATCTCATGCTGCACGAGGTCGACATTCCAGGTGGCGGCCATGGCGATGCAAGTGGGGAACATGGTGGTCGGCCGGTCCCATTTGACACCATTGAGGCACTGGTTCCACTGGTCGGCGCGGATATTGAAGCGCTCGACCGTGGTTCCCTTGTGATTGAGGAGGGCGGCTTTTTCTTCGAGTGTCAATCGGCCGATGAGATCGGCGACGCGCTCCTCCACCGTGCGGGCGCGGTCGAGATAGGGTGGGGCCGGCTCGGCGCAGAGCGCGGTCGCTGAGAAGGATAGGGCGATAATGAGGATTGCGGCGGGTCGTGGGCGGTTCATGGCGGAGGGTCCTGGGGACTGCGGCGTTGCGGGGCGGGTGAAATGATAAGGCGCGGGCGGGTCCCGTCCATGCGCAAATGAGCGTTGGCATCGGAGATTTTTGTCGGAGGGTGGCGAATCCGGATGCTAAACGACGACGGTTGATGGACCGGACCCGTTTGTGCAACATTGATGGAATCGCCCGGATTCAAGCTTAGTCTCAACGTGCGCCAAACCGATGGATCGAAGAAAATGGTGGATATCCGCACGCTGGGTTTCGTGCGCTTCGAAGGCAACCCCGCGCGGATAAACACGCCACATGAATCAACTCTTGTTCTCAACCACCTGATTTTCTTCCTTCGTGTCTTCGTGCCTTCGTGGTTCAACTTCTTCAATTCAAATTCCCGGGTCGGCCGCGAGGAGGCGCTGATCCTCCTCCGTCAATAACCGTCCCGCGATCTGGCGGTACAGGGCCCGAAAATGCCGCGCCGCCCCATCCCAGGTCCAGCGCGCGATCCGCGCCTTCCCCCGCGCGCCGAGCTGCGCCCGCAGATCGGGATCGGTCCAAAGATGCTGTATCGCATCCGCCATCTGCCCCACATCGCGCGGATCGAACAGCAATGCCGCATCCCCCACCTGCTCGGGCAGGCTGGTCACGTTCGAACACGCGGCCGGCGCGCCGGCCATCAGCGCCTCGCTGATCGGCCCGCTGGCGGCCTCGAAGAGCGTCGGCACGATGACGCAGCGGCACATCTGGTAAAGCGCCCGCAGTTCCACGGGCGTGACGAAGCCGAGAAACTTCACCTGATCCTCCAGGCGCAGCGCGGCAATGCGCTTCTGAATGGTCGCGAAATATTCGTTCTGGTGCCCCGAGCAGATCAGGGGCACGATCAGGCCGCGATCGTTCCGCAGCCGCGCCAGCGCATCCAGAAGCGCCAGGTGATTCTTGTGCGGCCAGGTCTGCGCCGGGTAGAGCGCGAAAGTCTCGGGCAATTCGAATTTTATTCGCGTGGCCGCCATCTGCTCATCCGTCGGCATTGGATATGCCCCCAGCGAGCCGGCCAGCGGCACCACCTTCACCTTCTCCTCCGGCAGATCGAACTGTTTGATCACATCGCGCTTGACCCATGATGAAGTCACCGAAACCACTCGCGCGGACCGGCAGAATGAGCCGAGCATCACATCGCGCTTGACCCGCTCGCGCCTGGTCAGCAGCCTGGGCAGATGGCGGTGCAGCAGATCGTGCGGGTGGTAGATGCTCGGCACTGTCGTGAAAAACGCCCGCTGGATCAGGAAGTGCATCACATCGATTCCTTCCTTCTCGATGGTCCCATCGGATTCAGAAAGGGTCACCGATTTCCGCGCCAGCCAGCCGCCCATATGCTCCCCCATGGCCGCGAGGCGCGGATGGCCTTTCAAAAAAGTCTTCCACTCCGGCGGCGCTTCGACGGCAGTCGTCAGGAGCATTCGGCAGCGCCCGCGAACGTACGGCGCGAGCCAGTCGTGCGAGCGCGGATACGCCAGGACAACAAACTCCTCATTTCCATCCTCCAGGCGCGACAGCGCATCGGCCAGGCCGATCACCACCTGTTCGATGCCGCCGGACTTGCCGCCGAACAGCCTGCCATCGATTCCGACCCGGAGGGGCCGCGCTGCATCCATCATGTGAGGGTTATCGGAACGGGGTCGGCTTGGCCGGTAGTGAACTTGCCGCGCTGCCCAGTTGCGCCAGCAGCCCGTGAATCTGCTTCTCCACGGCCGGGTACGGTTTCTGCGTCAGCGCGTACTCCAAGCATTCGCGGCCCTCGTTGCGTTTGCCCATTGCCGCCAGGCTCTGCCCGCGCAGCATCCAGAAATGACTCAGGTGCCTTACTTGCTCGCCCGCCCAGACGATCGGCTTGGCCGCGATCACCACCTCGACATACCGCGCCAGATACTTCGGGCCGATCATCTGATCGATGCCCGGCTCGGCGATCATCGAGACGATCGAGATGAACAGAACATCCTGCCCGATCCCCGCGAGTCTGCTCATCAGCGCTTCGGCATCCTCCTCGCGATCCTGCGCCGCGTAGACCATCAGCAGATGCGCGAAAGCCTCCACCTGCCGCGGGAACACGCCGCCGAAGACCTTCCCCAGCCCCAGGCGCGCGCCGAGCTTGCGCTGGGTGACCGTGCAGTCCACCGCAGGCGGGCATAAATCCGTCGCCGCCTCCACCGCCCGCAGGAGCAATCGCTCCGCCTCGGCCGGGCGCTTGTCGGCCAGGTAAATCCGCCCCCGCGCCAGCAGCGGGGTGAAATCGCCGGGGGACAGGCCGAGCCACTCATCCAGCGCCACGCCCGCCGTGGCCGTGTCGCCGAGTTTCTCGTAGTGACCCGCGCAGGCGGACAAGCCCAGTTCGTGCGGCAGGGAATGATCCGGCGCGGCCGGCACGGTCTTATTGCCGCCGTACCGCGCCATCATCGGCCGGGCCAGTGTGTCGATCTCCGCCCAGCGCGCGCTCCAGACGTGATCGCGGCGGGTCCGCTCGTAGCCAGCCATCGCGATCTCATCGCGCTTGCGCGGGTTGGCCAGGAAATGCCGCGCCTTCTCGGCCAGTTCATCCCAGTCCTTGTAGGAGACGATCTCCTTCCCATCCTCGTAATAATCCGCCAGATCTTCGCAGGTTTCGCAAAGCTGGAACGCCCCCATCGACATGATCTCCAGCGTCCGCAGCTTGATCATGGGGGTGTAGGTGCTCTCCCAGTCGGCCGGGGCGATCGCCACCTGCGCCCGGCGATACATCTCGAACATCCCCGGCCGGGTCAGCATCCCCTGATAACAATCCGCCACCTCCGGAAAGAGCTTCCACCCCTCGGCGCCGAAGACCAGCGGCCGCAGGCCATGGTCCTTCAGATGCTTGACCATCTTCACGCGCCGCGGGTAGGGCGCGCCGATGATCACGATGGGCAGATCGCGCTCGCGCTCCCCCAGGTCGGCGGGCGTGTTGCAGGCCCAGCGAATGTGTCGAATGTGCGTAAACCCGCGATTGGCCGCCTCGCGCACCATCTCGCGGCTGGTGGTCACATAGACATCGTAAACGCTCTCGAATTGTCTGCAGATCTCCTCGAATTGCCCCGCCCGCCGCAGGTACGAGGGCAGAAAAATCGGATCATCATACGCGAACCCCACGATGGCCGTCCCCATCGAATGAATCGCGGCCGAGTCCTGCGGGCGAAGCAGGTCGTAGGGCGGATACACAAACAACACATCCGGCCGCTTGGCCGCGATCTGCTGGAGGAGAACGCGGCGATAAAGCTCGATCCCAAACTGCTCGCAGAGCTCATCGGGATCGATGGTGGCCACCTCGTGCCCCAAGGCGCGCAAGTCCGAAGTCATCCAATGATGAAACGCCCCGTGGGCCACCACTGCGTTCGAAAGGATGATTTTCATGGAGCTACGCGATATTGAGAATGCTCCGCCCGGCCTTCTTCCGCGCCACGCGCTTGCGCCCAAAAGCATCGGTGGGTGTCAGAATCCGGCTGTCGCGCTTGGGGTCGACAATCGCGGCTTCTTTGCCATTCTTGGGAGCGGCTTCCAATGCGCACGCCAACCGCTTGCGGGCAAAGCCGACATACTCGGCCGACTGATCGATGCCGACATACTTGCGCCCCAGCAGCGCGGCCGACACGACAGTCGTGCCGCTGCCATTAAACGGATCGAGCACGATATCCCCCGGATTCGATGATGCCTTGATGATGCGGTCCAAAACCGCCACCGGCATCTGGCAACCGTGCCATCCCTCGCGCTCCTTGAAGGTGCCGCAAAGGCGGCTCACATTCCATGTATCCGAGCGCGGATCGAAATAGCCGAGCTGCTTGGCCTCCTCGGCCGCCCCTTCATAACCCGCCTCGACATACGCACCGGGCGTGGTTTCCTGCGGGCGGAGATACCAGGTGTCATCCGGGAGTTTGCCCTTGGGATTGGCGCGGGCATCATCGTAGGTGGTCTGGCGGGCGCTTTTGACGCGCACCGAATCGGCGTTGAAGGTGATGTTGGTCAGCCCCGCATCGGGCTTCTCTTTGCTGAAGTAGAGGATGTGCGTGTGGCTCTTGGCGAACATCTTCTTGGTCTGCTGGCCGAAGGTGTAATGCCAGATGATCCAGTTCCGCATGTGGAAGCCGATCTTCCGGCGGGCGATGTAGCAGAGGTCGGCCGCGAACTCATCGCCGATGGCCAGGTAGAACGAGCCATGAGGCTTGAGGGCGCGGTAGACGGCCCGCATCCACTCCTCGCTGAAGGCGACGTAATCCTCGGCCTTCTTCTCATCGTCGTATCCGTGGTAGAGGTATCCGATGTTAAAAGGAGGATCGGCGAAGACCAGGTCAACCCAGCCCTCGGGGCCTTCGTTGAGGACTTTGATGCAGTCGCCTTGGACGATAGTGTTTGGATCGGGCATACCCTTGCTATTGTATAGCCTCGGGCGGATCGTACCAATGGTAGTGTTTTTTCGCGACAGGCGGCCCTTTTTCTTCACCTCGGCAAACCCTGTGACGTAGGCGAGTTTTCGTGAATTCATTATGCAGCAACCAGTTAAGTGCCTTGTGGTGCGGATGTTCCGCCTGCACGTCAGGTAATAAAAGGACGCAACGGGGACGCGCACGACAAAAAAACTCGGGCCTTTCACGGGCAGGATGCCCGTGCTACGAATTGAGCCTGGTCCTATAATCGACCCTTTTCCCGGCCGGACATGAATCGCATGGAACCTTCCGCGCTGCGTATCCTCGATGCCAATGCCAACCGCGCCCGCGAGGCGCTGCGGGTGGTGGAGGATTATACGCGCTTCTATTTGAACCATCAGCCTTTATGCGCGGAATTGAAGGGACTTCGCCACGATCTGACGGCGGCGACAGGGCCGTGGCTGGGGGATGCGATTTTGTTTCGGGATACACCCGGGGATGTGGGCACCACCGTAGCAACGCTGGCCGAGGGGGCGCGGGCGGATTTGCCGGCGGTGGTGACAGCGGCGGGGAAACGGCTGGGGGAGGCGCTGCGGACGATCGAGGAATATTTGAAAATCGACTCGCCGGAGGCTGCCGCCAGGGTCGAATCGATCCGTTACCGCTTCTATGACATCGAGTTGCGCGTCGCCCGGACACTTCGGCCGGTGAATCTATTCTGGGATGTCGAGCTGTATGTATTGATCACTGAATCGGCCTGCAATCTTGCCTGGAAGGACGTGGTCGATGCGGCCATCGATGGCGATGTGGATTGCATCCAGTTGCGGGAAAAGGAGTTGGAAGGCGGAGAGCTTCTGGAGCGGGCGATCTGGGTGGCGGACCGGTGCCAACTGGCGGGGGTGAGGTTTTTGGTGAACGATCGGCCGGATATCGCGGTGCTGGCGGGGGCGGATGGGGTGCATGTGGGGCAGGGGGATTTGCCGGCGGCCGAGGCGCGGAAGATCGTGGGGAGCGGGAAGATCGTGGGCGTTTCGACGCACAATATCGAGCAGGCGCGGCGAGCGGTGATGGATGGCGCGGATTACATCGGCGTGGGTCCGATTTTCAAGAGTCCCACCAAGCCGCGCGATTTCGTGGCGGGGCTGGAGTATGCGACGCAGATCGCGAATGAGATCAAAGTGCCGGCCGTGGCGATCGCGGGAATCACTGAAGAGAATCTGGAGCAGGTGCTGGAGACAGGGATTGGGGCGGTGGCGGTGACCGCGGCGGTGGCGGGCTGCGATGATCCGGCAGGGGCGACTCGGAGGATGAAGCAGAGGATTAAGGAATTCAAGAAAAGGTCGGCAGGGAATATGACGGTGGGGCGGACATTCTTGTCTGCCCAGA
>JBBRTW010000231.1:0-10922 GCA_038244055.1 Tepidisphaerales bacterium
AGTTGCAGGAGCGCATCACCAGCACCAAGCGCGGAGCCATTACGTCGGTGCAAGCCGTGTACGTCCCCGCTGACGATCCCACCGACCCCGCCCCCGCGAATGCTTTCGCGCATTTGGACGCGTTCATCTATCTGGAGCGCAGCATCGCCGCCAAGGGCATCTACCCGGCCGTCGACCCGCTCGCCTCCGCCAGCCGCGCCTTGAGCGCTGATATCGTCGGCGAAGAGCACGCGCGAATCGCGCGCAAAGTCCAGACCATGCTGCAGCGCTACCGCGACCTGCAGGACATCATCGCGATTCTGGGCGTCGATGAACTTTCGGAAGAAGACAAGCTCACCGTCAGCCGCGCCCGCAAGCTGGAGCGTTTCTTCAGCCAGCCCTTCTACGTCGCCCAGCAGTTCACAGGCAAGGAAGGCAAATACGTCAAGCTCGCCGACAGCCTCAAGAGCTTCGATGAGATCTGCTCGGGCAAGGCGGATGATCTTCCGGAGCAGGCGTTTTTGTATGTGGGGGATATCAGCGAAGTGCGCGAGAAGGCGAAGGAGATGGCGAAGTAGGCGTAGCTCGACATGCCGATGTCGAGTTCGATAGTGTGCTCTTTGCCGATTTTAGCCGCTTGGCTTGGGAAGCGCATCGGGGGGTGCAGCGCGCCCGGCTTGGATCTGGGTTTGTTTCGCGCCGGCGCGGTGGGTTTGTTCGCGCAGGGAAGGGGGGAAAGCGGGTTTTCGGCTTGGAAATGGGGATCGGTGGGTTCGTTTGGCCAACGGCGCGTGGGGATGATTTGGCAAATGGGATCGGTGGGTTCGTTTGGCCAACGGCGCGTGGGGATGATTTGGCAAATGGGATCGGTGGGTTTGTTTGGCCAACGGCGCTCCGGGGCGGGGGCATTGTGGGGCATTTGGGGCATTGGAGGGGAGGAGTTGCGAGTTGTGAGTTGCGGGTTGCGAGTCGGGGAATGGGAAATCGGGCTAAATGGGCGCATGATGGGCCTCCACAGGGACTGGGGGTGTTCCGGTCTGCTGATTACGGGCGCGCACGGGGATGGGTTATTGGGGCGGGACGGCGGGCTATTTTTCTATTTTTGGGGGGAATGCCGATGGCGCGGGGAGGAGGCGGCGTGCGCACGGAGCGTGTGGCGGGCGCACGGAGGGCGTTGCGGGCGCACGGTGAGTGCTCGGGGCGCACGAAGCGTGCCGCGTGCGCGCGGAGATTGGAAGGCGCGCACGGGGCCCGTTGGCGATGTATTCAATGTCGGGCGAAGAAAGTGTGGTTGAGGTTAGATTGTGAATGGCGAAGATAGGATTAAATGAATCCTGTCCCAATCCTGTCCCCTTTTCCGCGCCCCTTTTCCGCGCCCTTTACCTTATCTTTACCGCTTACCCCAAATCGGCGCCGTCAGTTTGGCGTCTTTTGCAGGCCCATCGCGCACGACCAATTCAACTGATTCGCCGCACCAGCCCGAGTTCCTGGGAGACTTTGGCTTCCAATTCCCGGGATCGCGCACCCAGCCATCAATCGTTCCCGTGCCCTCGCCAAGTTCGTATCGGATTGTGAAATGCGTTGGATCAGATACATCCGGCTGCCCGGCATAAAGGCGAACAAACTGGTTCGGCTTCACCCAAAGCAGCAAATTGCGAGTAAAGGCAGCTTTAGGCCTGGGTCCTTCCGACCAACCTGTGGGATAGAAAATCCCTCCTCCAAAACTAAGAACCCGCTGCTGGTCGCTTTCCATGGCTGACGCTCCAAATCGAAGTACTACCAGACATCGAGTGCCCGATGGGGAACGATGCTCGTGAGCGTATGGCGTTGCCGTGTTCAAGGGTGAAAGTGTTGTGAGTTGCTCGATAGGCTCGGGATCAAGTCGAGCGGCCTGTGCCGGCGGGGTCATTTCAGCATAAAGCCCGCGGACGGGCAGTAAGTTCAGCGGCTTATAGGGTGTGCCCGGCTTCAAGAGTAACGGAGACCGGCGTGGGTCCTCCTCATAAACGACAGTGTCCGCAGGAAGAGTGAAACCAGCCCATTTCCATTCCCAATACCGGCTTACACACTTCCGCCACCAACCAGGTCCGAACGCAACAATGAGCGTTATGAGAACCGTCGCGCCAAGTAGACGCATAGACAGACGCTTGAACATTGGGCGCTTCGCGCTCGGAAAATAATCCAGAATCGGCGACATTTGACTATATTGAAGATCCGGGAGTTTTAGTTAACTTCGGTTACGATAACTTGTACATGTCGCTCAAATCGCAACATCACGGTTTGATCATTGTTCACTGGGTCCGTGCCACGGTATTTCACGACGACCATAAGATCTACCGGTCCATCGGTAGATCTCTTCGGTGTAATTGAGATTGACGTCTCGGTTGTTGTTGCATCAACAAAAACTCCAACGCTGGTTCCGTAGTCACCGGTGTCAATTGCACTGTCTCCGGGTATTGCATTCAAGATAATGTCATCAATGGGATATGGTACAACAGCATCGTTCAAGGTTACAGTAATTCCAAATCCCGAAGCCGAAACGCTAAGCGTGGGCAACCCGGCACCGAAGTTGATTATCGTCCCCAGTGAACTTGCAATTTCCGCATTTTCGAGTTCTGCTGCCGGGCCATAAAGGAGATATGTGACTTCGTACCGACTCAACATCATTGGATGGTCAAGCAAGAGGTTCGACAACGTTGATTTTGCGTCCTCGCGCACAACGGGGTCACTACTTCCAAGTTTCGAAACGTTGTCATTAAGATACCGTCCCTTGTGCCGTCTTCGGAAGCGGCTTCTTCGGTCGTTCGCACACTCACTTCAGGAATCACCTCATTTATGGTCAACAAGACTCTTCCCAAATTGTCGGTCAGGTCATCATCCTGAAATCCCATCGCCAGTTGATCGCCGATGCCGGTGACGTCGCGTGAATAGGTATGGTCGCTGCTGAAATCACCCCAGGTGGCAAAGACGCTGCTCACGCCGCTTATCACCTTCAGGCCGGCATCGACGCCGGCGTGATCCGATTCCGGATCGCCGCCATCGCTGCTCCAGGCATATTCGGCGTCCCCGTAGTAGGTGGGATCATTGCCACCGCCGCCGCTGCTTGTATCCGATCCTGGTTTCAGCAGGACCGAATCGAGGCCGTTCACGGATGAAGACGCCGTCAGGCGGTAGGTCGCGCCAGCTTCAAGCATCGGGAGATCGGGTTGCCCTTCAACGGGTGAGCCGTCGGCGTTGAAGACCCAGGTGCCCAGGTTGACCAACTGTCCCGGTGCGGCGGGCTCCACCTTCGTGGTGGAGGAGGGCCGATTGGTTGCGGGGCTATCTAAGGGTCCTCCGTTGTCGCCATCGACATGGGACTCAACAGCGAACTGGTAGGTGGTGTTGGCGTTCAGACCCGTCGCCTCGAAGGAGGTCACGTTAGCGCCGACCGTCCCCAGAACAGTCCACTCCATGCTCGGGCTGCAGGCTTTGATGATGAACCCGGCTTCATCCGCGGAATTGTCAGTCCAGGTGACATCGATGCGCGTGTCGGAGAAGACGTGCGCCCCCACATTGGTCGGCGCGGCGGGCGCATCATTATTGGCCATATCCATCATCACCGCGTCCGGATGGGCCGTATCACCCGGCGTGATGTAGTAGGACCCATACTCGGCCGCGCCATCCTGGAGGGAAAACGTGACGTGCCGCGCCGAGTCCGCCACGTCGTTGTCGATACTCTGGACCGTGAACGTGGACTCATCCTGGTCGGTGTCGAAATGCACCGACATGCTGAAATTCGCCGTGAAGAAAGCTTCCGGCATCAAGGAATAATCGGTTCCGGCGACCGCGTTGAACCCCGATGCCTCCACGCTCACGTTCATCTCATAGGGCTGGGTCAGCGCGGCATGATCGCGCTGGCGATGCACGGTGTAGGTGGCCTCGCCACCCTCGACCAGCAGTTCCGACGGGCCGGTGATCCAGACGTGGTACGGATGATAGCCAGCCGCATCATCATCGGCGATGCCGCCGAATGCCTGGGTGGGCAGCGTTGAGGAAAGCACGGGGAGGGTCCAGTTTCCCGATTCGGTGACGCCGGCGTCGAGCAGCACCAGTTTGAACCATTCAACGGGCTCGACCAGCGAATCGTTGGTGGCATGGACGTTGAAGGTCTGCTCCGTCTGATCGGGCGCGAAGGTGACGGAAGTCCACATCGAGTTGCCATCCGAATGCGAATCCCCCGGCAGCGAGTCGAAACCGTAATCATCGAGCGTCGCCGTATCTTCGTCTGTGCCAGCTACTTTGAGGCGCACGTTGACCGTGTAAGCCTGATGGGCCGTGCCGGAAAGATTCTCGCGATGGATGACAAACTGCAAGTTCCCCCCATCTTCGCTCATCAGGCCGCCGCCGGAAACCCACAATTCGTTCTCATCGGATTGAATCAGCGCCGAAGCCGACACCAGCGACGTGTTGGTGTCGGAGGGATCGAAGAGATCGAGTTGCGCGGTTTCATCGGGCTCAAGGAGATCGTCGTCGACGGCGGCGACGTGGATCGTCATGTAGCGTTCGCCAGTCGGAAAGGTGATCGTGTGCAGGTTGTTATCCACGCCGTCGCCAGTGAGAGTCATGTCCGAACCGCTGGCCGGATAGCTGCCCGTGCCATAAAGCGAGAAGGCCACCACATCGAGCGAATCGAGATCGGAGCGCGACAACGTGAAGTCGGCGCTATACCTTCCATCTTCGCTGGCGGCAGTGGTCGTGATCGGGTTCAGAGAAAGGGTCGTCGACGGCGCGGGCGCCTCAGGCGTGCTGGCGCTGGCGACGGCGCTCCAGGCCGTCTCGCCGCGGACGATGTCATCGATGAAGCTCTTGACGCGGTACTGGTAGGTGGTGTTGGCGGCCACATCGGTGTCGTTGATGTATCCGCTGGCGTGGATGTCGCCGCTGGGCACCTGGGTCCAACTCGCGCCGCCGTTGTCGCTGCGCTGGAGAATAAAACCACTCTCGCTCCCGGAATTGTCCGTCCAGGCGAGATCGATGCGGTGGGCATTGACCGCCGTTGCCGTGAGCACCGGCACCGCCGGCACCATGGTCACATGATCGAACGTGGTCGTGTTCAGGCTCCCGTACCCCGCCGCCGACAGGGCCATGCCCACTTCCAACGAGGAGCCGATGCCGCTGATAGTGACGGTCGAGCCGATCTGCGTCCAGGTGCTGCCATCGGTGGAGGTATAGCCGGTGAAGGCATCGCCCAGTCGCTTGACCTTGATGTAGTAGGGCGCGGCCTTGCCGCTGGACCAGGTCTCATCGGTGTTGCCACCGGTTGAACTGCGGGACTGCCAGACCGCGCCGTTGCCGCCGGAGATGGCCAGGAAGACGTTCCTGGCGGTTGCCCCGGTGCCAGCGCGGAACATCACCCCCGCCTTGGCCAGGCTGTAGGCGGCGCTGCCATCCTGCCCACCCATCGCCGCCACCCGCGCCACCATCTCGCCATCGCCGATAAGCGTGCGGCGGGCGAAGTGGAAGGTATCGCTGCTGCCGCCGACGTTCTGCCCGGCGGCTTCAACCGCGAACGTGTACGTATCATCGTAATAACGGGCGCTACCGGCGATGCCGCTGGAAGTGCCGACTTCCTGATCGCTCCAACCACTGGGCAGGGCCGAATCCTTCCAGGTGACATTGACGTTGTCGAGGGTGGAGGTGTTGTAGCTGCCGTAACCCGATGAGGATAGGGCCAGGCCCACGTAGATAGTCTGGTTCATCACCACGTTGACGCTGCGCACCAGCGTCCAGGTCGTTCCGTTGGAGGAGACGTATCCGGTAAACGAGGTGCCCGCCCGCACCAGCTTGACCCAGCAGGGGGCGGAATAGCCCGAGTAGCCGCGCATGTCGGCGTTGCCACCATCGCTGCTGCGGACGGTGAACTCCGCGCCCGAGCCGGCGGTGATGGCCATGAATGCTTCTTTGGAATTGGCGGCCAGGGTGTTGCGAAACATGACCCCGCCCATGGCGATACTGCTGGTGTACTGCACCCCGGCCACGCGGGCGATGATCGTGCCATCACCGCTGATGCTGCGGTAGGCGAATCGGCCATCATCGGAAGTTCCACCGATGAGCTGGCCTTTGCTATTAAGGGTGACCGTGCCGCTGCTGACCGAGTAGGAGCCGCCCGTGCTGGTGCCGAGTTCGGCGCTGGTCCAGCCGGTGGCCGTGGCGACTGGAGCGTAGGAGGAATCCTCCCCGGCCCCGCCATTGCCATCGGCGTTGGTGGCCTTCAGGCGATAGGTGTAGGCGACGCCGTTGCTGGCCGAGGTGTCGTTGTATGCCGCGAACGGGCCGGTATTGGCTCCCGCGACAGCGATCTGCGTGAAGTTGGTGCCGTCGGTGCTGCGCTCGATCTTGAAGCCCGTCTCGTTGATGGAGTTGTCGCGCCAGGTCAACATCGCCGAGACGGTGTCCCCTGGAGCGGCCGTGAAATTGGCCACCAGCAGCGAAGGCGCTGCCACCGTCAGGAACACACGCGATTCAAGCTGTTGCACGGCGAAGAGCGCCGCACCCTGCAAGCGCCGCCTCGCCCTGGCCGACTTGCCGGCCGCCGCGATTTGACTGGTCGAACCCATCCGCCGCTTCGAACCCTCTTGCCCGGTCATTTCCATACTCCGTGAAAATGCACGCCTGTTGTTCTCGTTTCCCCGCGTCTTCGCGCCGCGAGAGCAATGTTGAATAGCGTAGGACACTCGCGCCGGGCATCAAGAGAAAATGCGACTAAAATCGCATCCCAATTTTGAATGGGCATCGCAGCGGTCGGATTCGAATCGTTGATGGCGTCGTTGAATCGATGATTTGTCCGCAGCCGAGCATGGGCGAAATGCGAAATGAAGGGTTGGCCGCGCCCGCATCCTGATATCCTCGTGGGGCAACATAGTCAGGGAACGGTTGCTGGACGGGCTTCGCAAGCGAAGCGGCTTAAATCGGAGGGGAGGGGACGGCGCTGGATGTTGGCGATGCATTATTCACGGGCAGGATGCCCGTGCTACGATGGAGGGGGGATATGCGATTCGCGACGCAAGATGCGCTTCTCGGTTGTCGCGCGGGCTTTTGAATTTGCTCGGCTGAAATGATCTGCTGATTGGCCGAAAGGGTCAGGAGCCGGGGACGGTTATCGGCGGATGGGGCATTCCTGGTGACCGGCTCCTGACCCTGGCTTTGAGCAGAGCAATTTGAATCGTAAGACATTGCTAAGAACCACATTGCCGATTCGGAGGTCCGAGAATGTTCGGATGCGAGGATCAGGTTGGATGAACGGCCGGGAGACCGTGGGCGGGTCGGCTTTTTGGCTCCCGGTTTTGGCATATCGTTTTTGACGATGGGCATCTGGCCCGCGCTATCGGTTCTTCGTTTTTCGGTTTGATCGCACGTTATCAGCCCCACCGCTTTCCCGGTCCTAAAAACCATCGCATAACCCTCTATGCAATAACCACTTAAAATTCTCGATCCTCCCATTTGCACCCGGGCCGGGCGTATTTGATCTCTCTCTAGCCATACAAGGAAAGAAGAGAGCCAATGAAAACCGCCCGCAAACAAATCGTGTCCGCGTTCGAGGGTCTTGAGTCGCGGCAGATGATGTCGGCGAGCCCGGCCCTGGCGACTTCGATGCTGGCCTATAACGGGGGAACCCAGCTCGCGGTTTATGGGACCGATGGGAACGATGCGATCACCGTGACGCCGGTTGCGGGCGGGTTGCAGATCGCCAACGGCAAATGGTCGAAGGTGATCACCGGCAAGTTCAACTCGGTTTCGGTCTTCGGCGGCAAGGGGAACGATGTGGTCACCATCGCCGCGAGCGCGACCATCCCGGCCATTATCCATGGCGGCGAAGGCAACGATACGCTCAACGGCGGCGCGGGCACCGATAAGATTTATGGCGAGGCGGGCACCGACAGCGTCAATGGCGGGGCGGGCGATGATGTGATCATCTCGGTGGGTGACTCGGCCACGGATCGCTCGGCCGGCGGGGCGGGCAACGATGCGTTCTGGACCGATTCGGGCGAGACCATCACCGATGCGTCGGCGGCCGAGAATGCGGGGGGATACGTTCATCGCATCGCCGGTTTCGTCAGCTATCAGACCACCAGCAAGGGCAAGGTCCGCACTGCCAGGGTCGGCACCAATCTCAACGGAGAAAACCTGGCGGACCCGCTCCTGGATGATGCCTCGGCCAAGTACAAGAATTTCTCGACGAGCGCGCTGTTCGCGACGAGTGGCCCGACGGCCGATGATATCGTGCAGGGGTATGTGGGCGACTGCTGGTATCTCTCGACACTGGCCGCGGTGGCCAAGACCAACGCGAATGCGATCCGCCAGAGCGTGGTCGAGCTGGGCGATGGGACGTATGCGGTTCAGTTCGCCAATGCCAATGGATCGAAGGCTTTCGTGCGGGTCGATGGCGATCTGCCGACGACGAGCTGGGGCGGGATGCAGTACGCGGACATGGGCAAGCAGAACAGCGTTTGGGTGGCGATCATGGAAAAGGCCTACGCCTGCTTCCGCACGCCGACCCTGACGGCCAACTACGCCAACCTCGATGGCGGCTGGATGAGCGAGGCCTTCAACGACCTGGGCTACACCACGACCGACAAGTGGTCTGCCAAGACCGGCGATGAGCTTCTGACTTTCATCGCCAATGAGCTCAAGGCCGGCAAGGCGGTCACGATGGCGATCAACAACCCCGTCGGCGGCGCTCCGGTGATCGGCTCGCATGCTTATACGGTCGTGCGGGTGGATGTGGATGCGAAGGGAAACAAGACGCTGGTGCTCCGCAACCCCTGGGGCGTCGATGGCGCGGGCAACGATGGGGCGAACGATGGTTATGTGCGGCTGACGAGCCAGCAGGCTTTGGGAAGCTTCTGGGCGGTGATGAGCGCGAAGGTGTGAACAATGCGGTGATTAAACCAAACACTCTCTTTGCCGATTCCGCCGGCCACCCCCAACAGGGTGCCCGGCGGTTCTCGCTTGCTCGCAGGGTCAGGAGCCGGCCGCCAAGCGACATAGCCAAGTGGAGAGGTGACCCCGGGCTCCTGACCCTTTCGCGCTCACTGCCACAAAGCACGCACCGTTACGAGTTGCGCGGGAACGATGGAGCGCGGAAGGGGTCAGGAGCCGGGGGACGCTGGTCAACTATCGCGCCATTGGTGGCCGGCTCCTGACCCCGGGGCGGGGGCGACTACACGGGCAAGATGCCCGTGCTACGATTATGTCCGCCGCCGAAACAAAACTGGCCCGGCGCGCGTAGTATGCTACGTGAATCGAATCAACTCTCTGCTCCGCCGGCCGGTCGCGCTTATTCTTGCATTCTCGCTGGCGGCGGCGGTGCTGGCTGCGCCGTCTACGGCTACGCGGCCGACGACACAGCCGGCGACCAGGCCGACGACCCAGGCTGCGACTCAGCCGGCCAGCAAACCGAGCCGGGCCGCGCTCACGCCCGAGCAGCAGAAGGAACTCAAGCTTCGCGAGCTGACCCGCAAGGCGATCCTGGCGCTGGAGGCGAGGAAATTCGACGTGGCCGAGGCGGCGCTGAACGAGGCGCTGGTCCTCGAACCGGACAATTACACGAACATTTACAACATGGCCTGCCTGAAATCGCTCAAGGGGAATCTGGACGATGCCATGGCGCACCTGGAGCGGGCCTGCGATGCGGGGTTCACGGATTTTCTGCACATCGAGCAGGACAGCGATCTCAACAATCTGCGCAAGCTGCCGCGCTATCTCACGCTGATCAATTCGAAGGACCTGTATCAGAAGAAGGATGCCGATCGGGCCATTGTGACTTTGCGGAAGCAGTTCGGCGATAAGTATCTCTACGAGCTGGACCCGGCCGACAAGCTGGTGTTTGTGGCCAACACCGATCCGGGAACTCTTACGGCGGTGAAGAAATGGCTGATCGCGCAGGCCAAGAGTCAGTGGGCGGAACTTTTCGCGAACAAGCCGGATCAGTACATCGTGGTGCTGCTGCCGTCGGCCGCGGATTATCGCAAGCTGATTCGCCAGCCGGGGGTGGAGGGGATTTACATGCCGGAGGTGCGCACGCTGATCGCGCGGCGGCTGGGGCAGGTGATGACGCATGAGTTTACCCATGCCATGCACGCCGGGGATCTGGATCGCTCGGCGCAGGAGCATCCGATCTGGATCATCGAAGGGCTGGCCAGCATGTACGAGGCGGGGCAGTTCGAGGGGGAGAAGCTGGTGCCGCACGACAATTTCCGGCTGTGGTATTTGCAGGCCGCGCATCGCTCGGCGCGGCTGATTCCGCTGGAGCGGTTGCTCAAGTATCAGCAGCCGGAGTTCGTGAAGAACGCGAATCTCGCCTATGGGCAGGCGTCTTCGGTGATGCTCTATCTGTACGAGACGGGGCTGCTCAAGAAGTTTTACGAGACGTTCAAGGCGGGCATCGAGAAGGATCCGACCGGCAAAGTCGCGATCGAGACCGTCAGCGGCAAGACGCTCAAGGAATTCGAAAAAGACTGGCAGACGTGGATGAGCCACCGTGTTCCCCCGGCCATGAATACCGGGCCGGAGGGGCCGTTCCTGGGAGTGCGCTTCAGCCAGGAGAACGATGGGCTGAAGATCGATGAAGTCGTTTCGAACAGCCCGGCCGCCAAGGCGGGGATTAAGACTTCGGATGTGATCGTCGGTTTGAATGAGCTGGATGTGCGCGATCAGATGTCGCTGATGCCGCTGCTCAAGCTGCATGCGCCCGGGGAGCAGGTGACGCTGAAAGTCCGCCGCGGGACGGTCTATCTCGATGTGCCGCTGACCCTCGGTCGGCGCGACGGGCGGATGCCGGCGACCGTGCCGACGACCAAACCGACCACGCGGCCGGCGCCAGTGCCGTCGAAACGCTAAACATTTTGAATATAGACGGCGACAATAACGGACCGGCGCGAGTTAGCCGCTTCGCAAGCGAA
>JBBRTW010000232.1:0-10811 GCA_038244055.1 Tepidisphaerales bacterium
CAACCATGCGCTGGAATATGCCATCGCCGAGGCGAACGAAGTCGGACTGCCGGTTCTCGTCTGCTTTGGATTGATGGATGACTATCCCGAGGCCAACGCGCGGCACTACTTTTTCATGCTGCAGGGGCTGGCGGATGTGGCCGGCAATCTCGCCAGTCGGGGGATTCGACTGGTCGTTTCGCGCGGGCAACCGGCCGAGGTGGCGATCCATCGCGCGAAACACGCGGCCTCGGTCATCTGCGATCGCGGTTACCTGCGGCATCAGAAAGAGTGGCGGCGGGCGCTGGCGGAAGAGTGCCGAAACACCGGCCGGCCGGTGATGCAGGTGGAGACGGATATCGTCGTGCCCGTGGAAGCCGCATCGAACAAGCGCGAGTACGCCGCGCGCACGATCCGCCCGCGGATTCACCGGCAACTGGCCGATCATCTGCATCCGCTGCCGGCGGCCAAGGTGAAGCATTCATCGCTGGGGCTTAAAATCAAATCGGATATCGATCTGACCAACCCGGCCGGCGCGCTGGGCAAACTCAAGGTCGATTCGAGCGTTCTCCCCGTCCCCGAGTTCTTCACGGGCGGGGAAAACGCGGCCCGAGAGCGCCTGAAACAGTTCATCGCGACGCAACTGCCGAATTACGCCGAATCGCGCAACGAACCGGCCGCCAACCATACCTCCCGCCTGTCGGCACATCTGCATTTCGGGCACATTTCGCCGCTGGATATCGCGTTGCAGGTGAACCCCACTAACAACCAGCAACTGGCAACTAGCAACTCATTCCTCGAAGAGCTCATCATCCGCCGCGAGCTGGCCATCAACTATTGCCATTACACCGATCACTACGATTCCTACGATGCGCTTCCCGGCTGGGCGAAGCAAACTCTCAAGGATCATCAGGCCGACCCGCGCCCGCATCTTTACACCCGCGCCGATCTCGAAGCCGCGCGGACGGCCGACCCTTACTGGAACGCAGCGCAGATGGAGATGCTCAAAACCGGCTTCATGCACAACTACATGCGCATGTACTGGGGGAAGAAGATTCTCGAATGGAGCGATACGCCGCGCGAGGCCTTCGAAACCGCGCTCCATCTCAACAACAAGTACCTACTCGATGGCCGCGACCCCAACTCCTACGCCGGCGTCGCCTGGATCTTCGGCCTGCACGACCGCCCCTGGGGCCCGCCCCGCAAAATCTTCGGCACCATCCGCTACATGAACTCGGCCGGATTGGACCGGAAATTCGACATGGCCGCCTACGTCCAACGTATCGCATCAATTCCCGACAGCGCCTCATAACGAATTGGCCGAAAGGGTCAGGAGCCGGGGGACGTTTATCAGCGTATGGGGCATTTTGGGTGGCCGGCTCCTGACCCTGATGTGTGGATTTCAGAAGAGCAATTTGATTTCCCATCCAATATGTTAGGATAACGTTATGTCCAAGATGAAAGTCCACTTCCTCTGCCGCCAATGCGGCAGCGTTCACCCTAAATGGATGGGCAAATGCCCCGATTGCGGCACCTGGGATGCGCTGGAGGAATACAAGACGCCCGCATTCGATGCCCGCGCCGCGGCCCGCGCACCCACGGGCGCATCATCGGCCACCTCAGCGATGTATGCCGGCGACCTCGGCCAGAATGAAGCTCTCCCCCTCGATAAAATCGACGACCAGGACCTCGCCCGCCTCCCCTGCGGAATCAACGAATTCGACCGCATCCTCGGCGGCGGCATCGTCCCCGGCTCGGCCATCCTCGTCGGCGGCGAGCCGGGCATCGGCAAATCGACATTGCTGTTGCAGGTGGCGAAGGAACTGGCGAAGGGGTCAGGGGTCGGGGTTCAGGGTTCAGGCGCGAAAAAGAAGCGGGAAGCGAGGAGCGAGAAGCGGGAAGGTCCGTTGTCCGTTGTCAGTGGTCCGTTGTCAGTTGAATCGCGCGACCACGCTTCAACAACGGACAACGGACCACGGACAACGGACCACCCCCAATTGACCATGGACCATGGACAGTCGGCCGCCGGTCAATCCGCAATCCGCAATCCGCAATCCGCAATCGCCGCACCCATCCTCTACGTCACCTCCGAGGAATCCGCCCGCCAGACCCGCATGCGCGCCGGCCGGCTCGGCATCGAATCCCCCAACCTCCTCGTCCTGGCCGAGACCAACGTCGAGCGCATTCTCAACCAGATCCATAAGGTCGGCCCTTCCGTCGTGATCATCGATTCCATCCAGATGATCTATAAACCCACCCTCCCCGCCGCCCCCGGCAGCGTCACCCAGCTTCGCGAGTGCTGCATGGACCTGGTCTACCTCGCCAAATCGAGTGGCATCGCGATGATTTTCGTCGGCCATGTCACCAAGGAGGGAACGCTGGCCGGGCCCAAGATCATCGAGCATATCGTCGATACGGTCGTCTATTTCGAGGGCGATCGATTCCACTCCCATCGCATCGTTCGCTGCATCAAGAACCGCTTCGGCTCCACCCACGAAGTCGGCCTCTTCGAGATGACCGGCGCCGGCCTGATCGAAGTCACCGACCCCGGCAACCTCTTCATGGAGCACTATGGCCCGGCCGGTCCGCCCAGCGGGAGCGTCATCACCGCCGCGATGCAGGGCAGTCGCGTGCTCCTGATCGAAGTCCAGGCCCTGACCGCCTCGAGCGTGATCGGGGCGGCCAAGCGGAAAGTCAGCGGGGTATCCAGCGACCGCGTGGCGATGATCATCGCGGTATTGGAGAAGCGCGCCGAGATGCGCCTGGCGGCCGAGGATGTGTTCGTCAATGTGGCCGGCGGCGTGCGCGTGGCCGAGCCGGCGATCGACCTGGCCATCGCCCTGGCGATCGCCTCGGCGCACATGAACCGCCCACTGGCCGCCGGCACGCTGGCCATCGGCGAATTGGGCCTGGGCGGCGAAATCCGCTCGGTTCCGCAGCTCGAACAGCGCCTCAAAGAAGCCGGCCGCCTCGGTCTGGGCTACGCAATCTGCCCGCATATGGGCGGCAGTTCCACTCCCAAACTCGGCGGCATGTCGCTCCACGAAGTCAGACGCCTGGGCCAGGCGCTGGCGGGTCTGTAAATGGCCGACGATTTCATTCCACCGTCAGCATCATCACCGAATCGGCATCCTTCACGAAGAGCCGATTTCCTGAAACCACGGGATACGCATGCGTCTGGCTCTGCGAAACCTTGATCTTGGCCAGTTCGGTATAGGCCTTGGCATCGGGCTTGATGGCCACGAGTTCGGCGGCGGGAGTGAGTGTGAAGATCACGCCGCCGGCATCGACAACCGATCCATAGCCACCGCGTCCGCCACCGCCGCGCATTCCACCGCCGCCGCCTCCCCCTCCTCCACCGCCGCCCGGCCGACGGAATCCGCCTCCACCGCCACCGCCACCTCCACCAGCCGGCGCGACGCCACCACCACCGCCGCCCGGGCCGACCCAGGCCGTCTTGCCGGTTTGCTCATCGACGACGAAAAGCTGATTCGACGAGCTCAGCGAATAGGCCATCCCATCCTTGATGATGGGGGAGGAGAACTGCGGCGAATTCTCGGCGTTATCCCACATCGCCTTGGCGGTCAGGCCGCCATCGGTCTTCTCGAATTTCACCGCATGAATCCCGCGCCCGCCGCCGCCGTAGATGACAATCTGCCCATCGACCGCGGGCGAGGACGCGTTATAGCCCATCCCCTGGACCGCAAACGGCGCTTCCCAGACCAGCTTGCCATCGGCCGCCGACACCGCGACCATCCGCCGCTCGGTCTGGGCCACGATGAACTTGGCATCGCCCACGCTCAGCAGGGCCGGCGAGGCGTAGCCAGGGCTGTCGCCGCTCCACTTCCATTTCTGCGCGCCATCGGCCAGGACATAAGCGACGATTGCGCCATTGTTTCGGCCGCCAAGTTGCACGATGCACACGCCGTCGATGACCATCGGCGAGCTGGAGACGAAGAAGTTGGGCCAGGAGCCCTGGAATTCATCCTTGCGCCAGAGCATTTTGCCGCTGGCCGCATCGAGGCAGGAGACCACGCCGCGCACGCCGACGGTGATGACTTTACCATCGGCGACGGCCGGGGAACTGCGCGGGCCGGAGAACCCGGACGCCGGGCCGGTCGCGCCCTGGGATTCGTACTTATCCATCCAGAGTTCCTTGCCCGTGGCGGCATCCAGGCAGCGCGTGACTTCATTGCCCTGCTGGCGCGAGAAGACGTAGAGCCTGTCGCCCACCAGCGCGGGTGTGGAGACGCCCTCGCCCACTGCAAGCTTCCATTTGGGCTCCAGGGTCTTGGGCCAGGTCTCCGGCGCTTTGAAGCCGGCCGCCCGCGCTTCGCCATTGGCCCCGCGCCATTGCGGCCAATCCTGGGCCATGGCCGGGCCTGCCATCACCATCGCTCCAACCAGATACGCGAACGTCCGAAATGATTTGATCATTGCTTCGCTCCTGTAACAGAGAACGTTCCCCGAAATGTTCCGACCACGCGCTAAACGCGGGGGGGCGAAAAATGTTTCCTGTAGCTACGGTTTTACCAACAACCACTGTTCGCCGAGGCGCTTGGGGGAGATGGGCAGCGAGGTCTTGAGTTCCTGGGCGAAGAGGGAGACGCGAAACTCTTCGAGCATCCATCGGTACTGGGTCAGGGCGGAATCGATCACGTTCTGGGCGCGGTGTTTCTTCAGGCGCTCCTGATATTGCTTCTCCAGCGGCTCCAGCGCGGCCATTCCCTGCTGATCCTTGGTCAGGCCGGCGTTGAGAAGGCGGCCGAGGCGGATGGCGATCCCCTTGATCAGGCGGGGCAGATGCTCGAGCCAGGGGGCGGGGGTGGCGGCGATGAAATCCCTGGGCATCAGGCGGGCCAGGTGCTGGCGCATGTCGGTGACCGAGGGCTGGAGCAGCGGCGCGACCTGGCGATTGAGGGACTGGCTGACTTCGAAGAATGAGGCGAGGGCCAGGCCGGCCAGCGCGGAGATGCGCGTGTGCTGCTCGGCCAGGCGATTCCAGGCGGTGCCGGCGCGGGCGACGAACTCGGCGTGAGTGCGGATTCCCTCATCCGGGGCGAAGGCCAGGCCGGCGGCGACCGAGACGATCTGGCTGCGCAGCTCATCGGTGCTGCCGAGGAGGGTGTAGGTCATGGCCATGCGATCGAAGTTGGGGATGCGCCGCCAGAGATGGCGCAGCTCCGGGCCGAGTTCCAGCATGAAGAGACGATAGACACCCGCGCGGTGGGCGGCCTTGGCGGAGTCGACCGAATCGAAGAGGCGCAGGGAGACCGATGCGCCCTTGTCGACCAGCGCGGGATACGCGCCGAGGGTCACACCGTAGCGCTTGATCTCGATGCGGGCGGGAAGATCGCCGAAATCCCAGCCGGTGACGTTATCGCGATGGAAGCGCGGGTCGGGCGGGAGCTCGGCGAAAGTTTTGCGGGCTTCGAGGCCGAGCTTTTTGCGGATGGCGCACAGATCGCGGCCGGCGGCGATGGTTTTGGCGTTTTGATCGACGATGCGGAAATTGGTGTGGAGGAAGCTGGGCAACTCGGCGGGGACGAATTCCGCGCCGCCGATTTGCAGGCCGGTGAATTTGCCGAGGACCAGACCCAGTGCATCGCAGAGCGGTCCCTGGGCGAAGGATTCGAGCAGCTTTTCCACGGCGCGATCGGCCCATTCCGGCGCGGGGATGAAATTGACGCGCAGGGCCTTGGGGAGCGTGCGCAGAAGCTCCAGGACTTTTTCGCGCAGCAGTCCCGGCACGAGCCATTCGAAAGGCTCATCGAGGATCTGGTTGAGGGCGGCCAGCGGTATGACCACGGTCACGCCATCCATCGCCTCGCCGGGGTCCAGGGCGTATTCCACGGCCAGTTTCGTCCCGCCCACCAGCAGGAAATCGGGGAAGGCATCGGGCGTAACATCATCGGCGCTCTTCTTCATCAGATCGCGATGGGTCATGAAAAGCAGCTTGGGATTATGCCGCTCGGCATTGCGCCGCCATTTCTCGAAGGCGTGGCCGTTGAAGATATCGTGCGGGATGCGCTTGTCGTAAAACTCGTAGCGGACCGTGGCATCGACGAGGTAATCGCGATTGCGGGTCTTGGCTTCGAGATTGCGGACCTCGTCGATCAGCTTGGCGTTGTGCGCGAAGAAGGGGGCGGGCGATTCGTACTCGCACTCGACCAGGGCATGATGGATGAAGAGAATCCGCGCCGCCTTGGGGTCGATCGGGCCGTAACTGACGACCCGGCGGGGGATGATGGGCAGGCCGTAAAGCGTGACCTTTTCATCGGCGACGACATTGGCGCGATCGGCATCCCAGCGCGGCTCGGAGTAGGCGCGGTGGATCAGATGCTCGGCCGCGCGCTCGACCCATTCGGGATCGAGGCGGGCATTGGTGCGGGCGTAGAGGCGGGTCGTCTCGACGATCTCGGCCGACATCAGCCATTGCGGCCGGCGCTTAAAGAGGGCCGAGCCGGGGAAGATGAAGAACTTGGAATTGCGCGCGCCGGTGTATTCGGTGGCATCGGTCTTCTGGCCGATGTTGGCGAGGAGGCCCGTCAGCAGCGCCTTGTGGATGGCGGCGTAGTCGATCTGGCGGGTGGTTTCAGTTTTGAGCATGGAAGGGAGGATTGTAGGGCGGGCGATGGAGATTTGGCATTGTTGGGTGCTGATAATCGTCTCAGAGTTTCTTGAATGACGTCAACTTCCAACGGCGAGAAGACCCTCACCCCCGCCCTCCCCCGAGTACAGGAGAGGGAGTCATGCGCCGCTTCGGGGAGGGCGGTTATTCCTTAAACGAAAGAGTTGCCAGCGCCTTGGCGGCTTTTTCGATGGTCGCAGCGCGGGTGTTGTCGCGATAGATCAACTGGACGATCAGCCCTTTGCTGTTTCCATCGATCTGGGCGATTTCGAAGGTGACCTTTTCATTCTCGATGATCCCCACCGTCGCCGCCGACCGCGCCACGGTGACCTTTTCGAACGCCTGGGGCGCTGCATCGGATGGAAAAGTCATCCGGTCGCGAATTGCTTTATTGAGCTTATCGAAGGATTTAGCGCCGTCGGTCTTGTTGGGAACCAGCACGATGATCATCGTCCCTCTGGGGACCAGATCGATGGTCGCCATTCGATCCGGGCCCATATTCGGGTCCGGTGGGTCAACGGACGACCACGGCGGCAGAACCATCTTGTAATCGGCGCGCTCGAGCGGCACGGGCTGATTGGCCATGTCCTTGACTATCTCATCCGCGATGCGCCCGGCTTCCTTGCGGCCGACTTCATCGACCGCCTTCTGGAGCGAGTCCTTGAAGGCAGAGTTGACGGCCTGGCTGGCGGCCTGTTTTCTGGCGTTGTCGGCGAACATCGGCGCGAAGGTGTGCCAGGCGATGAGCAAGCCGACGACGACGGCGCAGGTGATTACGGCGATAAGTTTGTTTCGATCCATGTTGCGCCCTTCGCATGTGCTCGATACGGAGGTCGAGCTGAAAGAAGTTTGGCGAGTCGATCGAAGAACTCGACATCGGAATGTCGAGCTACATGTCGAGCGGCATTGTCGAGCGATACTACCGCATCAACCGCGCCCGTAGTTTAACCACCAGGGGATGCGCAGGCGAGAGATTTTCCGCGCGGGCGAGGTAGGCCATCGCCCGGGGGCGCTCGGCCCATTGGATGGCGATCTCGGCGGCGGCCACCAGCACTTCGGGGCTGTTGGCGCTAAGCTGGCTCATCTGGTTGATGTATTTGTCGACATCGTTCCACTTCTCGCGCGAGGCGGAGATGGCGGCGAGGATGGCCAGAGCCTGCAGGCGCGCGGTCGGGCCGCTCGCTTCTTTATCCCACACTTCTTTGGCGATCTGCTCGGCCAGGTCGGGCCTGACCGTCGCCTGCTCCCAGCGGGCGCTGGCCAGGCGGACTTCGGGCAGGGCGGGGTCCAGGGCCAGGGCTTTTTTCACCCAGGGCTTGGCATCGAGGAGCCGGCCCTGGATGAGCGCCAGGTCCGACAGCCGCGCGCAGGCCATCGCGCAGGCGGGGTCGAGCTCCAATGCCGCATGAAATGCCTTGCCGGCCTCATCGGGTTTATCCAGCAATAGCATTGCCTCGCCGCGGGCGATCTGGGCCGCCGCGCCGGTGGGGCCATTCTTGAGGCTCTCCTCCATTTCTTTCAGCGCCAACTGGGGATCGCCGCAAAGCCAGGCGCAGTGGAAGAGAATCTCGCTGGCGGCGCAGGCCGATTGGTGGTCCGATGGATCGATGGCCCGGGCCTGCTGGGCATCAGCGCGGGCTTTGGGATAGTCGGCCTGGCGCAGATGGATCAAGGCGCGGAGAATGAGCGCTTCGGCATCGGAGGAATCGCAGGCGACGAGTTGATCGGCCGCCTCCAGCGCCTCTTTGAACTCACCGTGCAGCAAATGGGTCGCGGCGCTGCTGAAATAGCGGCTCGAGGCATCCGGCCGCGCGGTTGGGGCGATCGCCTGCAACGATAGATCACCCAGCGCTCCCGCCACCGCCCCAGTCACCGCGCCCTCGCTGGAAATCTTCTGACAGCGCCGCCCCAGGTCCGCCAGCGGCTCATCCGATGAATCGATCCACGAACGCTTGCCCGCGCCCATCTTGGCCTGCACGCCGCCCATCAAGTAATAGTCCGCCTCGCCGACTTTGCGGATGAAAACGCGAATCGCCTGATAGGTTTTGGGGATTTCCACGGCGCGATGCGGCAGGGCGCAGAGGCGATCGAGCAGGGGCGATTCCAGATGCCGCACATGCCACACGCGGGCCAGCAGGACGATATCGAAAAGCGATTCCAGCCGCTTGAAAACCGGCTTCTGCGCCGCGATCTCGGCGTAACAATTGCTGAACGAATTGGCCGCTTCCTCGGCCGGCCCGAAGGTCTGGCCGGTCCCCACCAGCCCCTCCTTGAGCTGCAGCATTTCCTCCGAAAGCACCTGCACCGCGCCCAGGAAGAGCGCGGAGGAACCATCGGCCGAGACGCGAATATCCCCCACGCGCGGCTGCACCGGGTAGAGCCAGAAGCGGCTCATGAAAGTCCGCGAGGTCTGGCTGAGCGTGTCTTTGAGCGTGCGATATCCCGGCACATCCACCGGCTCGATGCCGGCCATGATTTTCTTCATCGCGTAATCGGCATCGAGCATGGTCAGGGCGAAGGCCGAATCGGCCGGCAGGCCCTGGATGCGCACGCGCGGATCGCCCTCGATATTGGCCGGGTCGGGGTCGAGGCTGACCAGCGGCGTTTCATTTTCCTTCCAGACGGCGCGGAGGCCGACGATCAGATCGTCGATCTCCAGCGGCTCGCTTGAGGGATCGGGCCGGCCGAGGATGAGGATGTCATCGCCGGCGATCGCGAAGCCGTGAATCCGCGCGATACGGCCGGGGTTGCGCAGCTCATCGGGCAGATGGCTCCAATCGGCTTTGAACTTCTCGGCCTGCGCCACCAGCGATTTGAGCGATACCACCGCCAGGCCATCGAGCGTGCGCATCTCGCGCATGTCGAGAAAGCGCTTCTTGACATCATTCTCGAATGCCGCGATCACTTTGCCGCGCTCGGCATCATCCTTCGCGGCCGATAGATCGGTTGATAATGTCGCGAGCAGGCGCGCCCGGTCCGCCGCCGCCCCTTTATCGAGCACCTCGGCCAGGATCCGCTGATCGAAATGAATCCGCACGCCCTTGGCATCCTGCAGATCGTTGATCTGCTTGACCGTATCGGCGTGTTTACCGGCCTGTTCCTTCTGCACGCGCGAGGCGAGGGCCGCGCCGATGTTGGTGGCATCCACATCCGCCTTGATGCCCTTCTCGCCCTTGACCAGGTTGAAGGCCGCCGGCGCGAGATACTGCACGAACAGATTGCAGCGGTTGTTCTGAATCCACTTGATGCCCTCGGCATCGCGGCCGGCGGCGTGGCCGACCTCCTGATTTTTGTCCGCCTTCCAATCCAGCGCCAGCCACTTTTCGGCGACTTTCTTCACATCCGCGGCGCTGCGATATCCCGGCGCGGGAAGGCCATACCATGCCACCTTGCCCAGGTCCGATGGCCCCCAGGAATGCGATGCGGGCGCGCCGGTCTGGAGATATTTCTGCTCGTAGGCCTCGATGCGGGGGCGATTGGCGGGATCGTTCAGATAGGCCAGGATTTGCTGCGTTTGCTCGGCGCGCTGCGCCTTGTGCTGCGCGGTCTGCTCGGGTGTGGGCTTGGCCGGCAGGGGGGACAGGGGCGCGGGGAGTTTCGCATCTCCCAGGCCTTTCTTGCCGACTTCATTCGCGAACTGGATTTGAATGTAGTTGTAAATTCGCCGCCCCACATCGGGATTCATCAGCGGAACTTGCTTTTCCGCCAGCAGATCCTTGAAGCCGCCCAGGGCATTGCCGTCCCAGACCATCGGCACATCCGGGCGATCGGCCTGCGCCTTGGCGCCCGGCACGGCGATCACGACATGGTCATCGGCGTAACCGATGACGATGTTTCCCTCCTGGCCGGCGTATTGGCCGACCAGGCGCGAAGTTGGAACGGGATCGACCTGGATCGGGGCGGAGTCGGTATCGGCGCGGGCGGACTGCGAAAGGGCGGTTGTAAGGAGTAGCGCGGCGAGGAAATGGCGGGTCATGGGCGTTTCGCTCCGGTCCTCTATCCTGCCTTGTCCCCTCTCCTGTACTGGGGAGAGGGTGAGGATCTTCGTGAAATTTCGAAAGAGTCCTGTGTTCGCAGCCCAAAAACCCCTCACCCCCGCCCTCTCCCACGCGGCGATTGAGCGGCGCGGCGCATGGGCTTTTTCTGCGCCGCTTGGGAGAGGGAGTAAGACAAGACCCTCACCCCGGCCCTCGCCCGAGTA
>JBBRTW010000233.1:0-10784 GCA_038244055.1 Tepidisphaerales bacterium
CCGCAAGTTGGTGGCTGCAGCGACGCCGGCGGTTGGAGGTCCCACCACGAAGCCGACGACCCAGCCGACCACCAAACCGGCCACGCAGGCATCGACCGCGCCCGCCGCCCCCGCGACCGCGCCGGTTGTTGTTGCCACGACCAAGCCGGCCGGGCCGGCTTCGGTGTGGGTGCTGCTGAGCGATCCCAAGGGCGATGCGGATGATGAGGGCATCAAGAACCTCCTGAGCGACCTCCATCCCCTGCGCGTCTCCAAGTATCTGGAAGCCAGCCCGACCACTAAGCCGACCGGCACCTATACGATCAAGCTGACCACCGAAGGCCCGGGCGGAACGCCGGTGACGAATCACCAGTTCACCCTCCTCGATCCCGGAGGTGACCACAACCTGATCGGGTCGTACAATTCATTCACATTCGAACTTCCCCGCACCATCCTGACCAGACTCGAGGGTAATTTTGCCAAAAAGAAAGAACAGCCGCAGCCCCCGGCCGGCGGCCCGCCCACGGGGCCGGGCGGCGACCCCTTCAATCTTGAACCACCTCGGAAATAAGTCGATCCTGAGCGATGCCCAGATCGAAAATCCGGCGTCGATTCTCGATACCTTCCCCAACCCCAGGCCGGGCCGGGATTACCAGATCAAGTTCGTCTTCCCCGAGTTCACCAGCCTGTGCCCGGTCACCGGCCAGCCTGATTTCGCCACGATCACGGTCGAGTACGTCCCCGGGAAACTGTGCGTGGAGATGAAGAGCCTCAAGCTGTATTTCTTCGCGTTTCGCAACAAGGGGATTTTCTATGAGGCGGTCATCAATACGATCCTGGATGATCTGGTGGCGGCGCGGAAGCCATCGAAAATGTATGTGACGGGGGATTTTGCGGTCCGCGGGGGTACTTCGGGGACGGTTTCGGCGCGTTATCCATAATTTGGTGGGGATTATCGGACCGCAGGCGGGCGGAAAGGGTCAGGAGCCGGGGGCCATTGCCGGCGAAATGACGTTGCTGGTGGCCGGCTCCTGACCCTGAATTTCGCACCTCGCGGGTTTTTTGCTGGAGTGACGCGCCTCCATTCGTTTATAATCTCGGGCGGATTGTTTAGAATCTTATGGAATTCGTCTCGCCGTCGCCCTTGCTGGCGTGTCAGCATCTTTTATAGAATCAGCCCAACCGATGATCCCTCAGCCGCCGCCCGGTCAAGGTCCTATTGATCCACGGGGTGCCTTCGCGCCACCGCCCGCGCCGGGGGTGTCGGGTAATCCTGTAGCACCGGGTCAAGGATTATCGTCGGGGCCAGCAATGTCGTCGGGTCAAGGGATGTCGTCAGGTCAAGGGATGTTGTCCGGGGGGCAGTCCGGCCCCGTTTCCATGTCTTCAATGCCTATGTCGCAAATGCCCATGCCAGGCGCTCCGGGGGGCGCGCCGCCGATGATGATGCCGCCGGGTTATCCGCCGCCCATGTTCATGATGCCGCCGCCGGGGATGTTCAATAAGCCGCGGAAGAGTTTTGCGCGGGTGATCTTCACGACTTTCGCCAGCATACTGCTGACGGCCTCGATTGGGCTGAATATTTACATGCTCGTCGCGATGGGGCTGGGGGGCGGTCTGGGGTTATCGGGTGGAAAGGGAATCGTTCAGACGGTACTGGTCGAGGGAGACCCGAAGGAAAAGATCGCGGTGGTTCCGATCACCGGGGTGATCATGGAAGGAACGTTCGACAAGTTCGACGCGGTCCTCAACGCCATCGACAAGGACCCGACCGTCAAAGGCCTGGTCATCGAAGTTGAAACGCCCGGCGGCGGGGTTACGCCTTCGGATGAAATTTACGCCCGCATCCTCCGCTTCCGCGCTGCGCGGTCGGCGAACTTCCCGGTCGTGGTGACGATGGGCCAGCTCGCCACCAGCGGCGGGTATTACGTTTCCTGCGCCGCCAATTACGTCATCGCCCAGCGCACCACGCTCACGGGCAATATCGGCGTGCTCATGCCCCGCTACAACATGAGCAAGCTGGCGGAGAAGTATGGCGTGGAGGAAGTGACGGTCACCGCGCCGGCGAAGGGGTTCAAGAATGCCGGCTCGATGCTGCATCCGATCAAGCCCGATGAAACGGCCTACCTCCAGGGCCTGATCGATGACATGTACGGCAATTTCAAGAACGTCGTGCAGACCGGCCGGCAGGGAAAGCTCCCGCGCGACAAGACGATCGATGAAATCGCCAACGGCAAGGTCTACACCGCCACGGAGGCCAAGGCGCTGGGTCTGATCGACCAGATCGGCTATGCCCCGGATGCCTACGCCAAGGCGGCTTCGATGGCCGGGCTGACGCGGATGCATGTGGTGAAATATTCCCCCAAGCCGCCGACGCTGATGGAAGTTTTGAGCGGCGGCGAGAGCAAGTCGAACGTCAAGGTGGATGGCGCGGGAGGCGTCACCATCAACGGCGTGAATGTGAATCTGGATGCGAGTCTGCTCGAGGAGCTGGGCCGGCCCCGTGCGCTGTATATGTGGCGCGGCCAGTAAGAGACGCGATTTTGTGGTGCGGCCTTTCAAGGCTGCGCAGGATTTGTGGTGCGGCCCATGCAACAGGCCGCATGCGACGAAAAAAACAGGCCAAAAAAGCCTGGGTTGAGATAACGCGGAAGCAGGCTGAAAAGCCTGCAGCACACGAGGCACACCATGAGAAATCTTCCGGCCAAGTCCTGGAAGCGGTGGATCGCAGCCATCGCCCTGTTTACAATCGTTTGTCGTCCCGCATTGGCCGCCCCTGAACCCGGGGCTGGAGGAGGGCCCGATGATGCGCTGTCAAATGATCCGGTCGACAAGGCCATCAAGAAAGCCGTCGGATGGCTCAAGAGCAAGGAGAAGGGAGGCAATTGGGAGGCGGTGCCGCGCCGCACGATGGAGGAAGGGTACAAGGTCGAAGGCGCTCAATGGGGCGGGTTGACGGCGATGGCCGTTTACGCGCTGCTCGCGGCGGGTGAACCATCGCAGAAGCCCCCTGTCTCGACGGGCATGGCGTGGCTGGATGGCGCGGATGTCATCGGCACCTATGCCATGGGGATGAAGCTCCAGTCATGGAACTATGTCCACACACTGAGTGATGCCCAGCGCAAGGTTCTCAAGAAGGATGCAACGCTCTTGATGAATGGCGTCAAGACCGGCGCGGGCAACATGGGCCTGTATCACTACTGGGTCGATCCGGCCAAGGGCGACTGGGACGCGAGTTGCAGCAACTATGGCGTGCTGGGGATGTGGGCGGCCGGGCAGCAGAATCTCGAAGTGCCCCCCGCATACTGGGAGATGGTGGACAAGGCCTGGCGGAAGAACCAGCAGAAGGATGGATCGTGGTCCTACCACAACGCGCCGCCGGGCACGATGGCGCTGACGCCCGCCGGCGTGGCGACGCTTTTCATCACCCAGGAGATGCTCGGCGAGGGGCGCGGCGGCGATTGCAAGGGGAACATCATCGATGAAGACATCAAGCGCGGCATCGATTGGATGTCCAAGCACTTTAACGAAGCCGGAAACAACCACTACGCCCTTTACAATGTCGAGCGCGTCGGCACGGCCAGCGGCTACAAATATTTCGGCACCGTCGACTGGTACAAAGATGGCGCGGCCAAACTGGTCGCGACCCAGAAGCCCGATGGCTCGTGGGATGGCAGCCACGGCGGCGCGATTCCGAGCACCGTGTGGGCGATTCTCTTCCTCGTCAAGGGCCGCGCTCCGGTGATGATGAACAAGCTGGACTACACCATCGATTTCCGCGGTGATAAAAGCGTCACCAACTGGAACCAGCGCCCGCGCGATATCGCCAACCTCGCCCACTGGGCCGGCTCCAAGACCCTCGAGAAGGACCTGAACTGGCAGATCGTCAACCTCAAGGTCAACTCCGACGATCTCCACGATTCGCCGGTTCTCTACATCTCGGGCAACCAGGGCCTGAATTTCTCGAAAGATGACAAGGAAAAGCTCAAGCAGTACGTGGAAGCGGGCGGGCTCGTCCTCGGTCACGCGGATTGCATGTCACCGGTGTTCAGCCAGTCGTTCATCAAGCTGGGGCAGGACCTTTTCCCGCAATCCGAGTTCCGCGAACTGCCGCCGGACCATTTGATTTACAGCGTTCATTTCAATCGCAAAACGTGGCCCGCCAACTTCAACCCCGGCGTTCGCGGGCTTTCCAACGGCGCCCGCGAATTGATGCTGCTGCTGCCGGCGCATGATCCGGGGCGCTACTGGCAGATCCAGAATTTCTCGTCGCAGGTCACCAAGCCCATGGCCGAGCTGGCCACCAATATTTACCTGTACGCCGTCGACAAGACCTCGCTGGCCAGCAAGTTCAAGGGGCAGAGCTACATCATCGACCGCGATGAAAAAACCAAGGCCGAGCGCGTCATCAAGGTCGCCCGCCTGGAATACGGCAACACCTGGAACCCCGAACCCGGTGGCTGGCGGCGTCTGGACAACGACATGCACAATAGCCATCACATCGATGTCACCACCGAAAGCGTCAAGCTGGGAGACGGCAAACTCAAGGCCGATGCCTTCCCCATCGCCCACCTCACCGGCGCGGTCAAATTTCATCTGAACGCCAAGCAGCAGGCCGAACTCAAGAAGTATGCCGAGGACGGCGGCACGCTGGTGATCGACGCGGCCGGTGGCGCGGTCGATTTCAAAGATGCGATGGAGAATGAGCTCGGCCTCATCTTCGGCGCGGCGGCGAAGAATCCCAATGTTCTGCCTGCCGATCATCCCATCTACAGTGGCGGCGGGCAGAAAGTGAGCAAGGTCGCCTACCGCGCATTTGCCCGAAAGCTCCTGGGCAACATCGCGACCCCGCGTCTGCGCGGCATTGAGGTAAACAACCGCCTGGCCGTCATCTACAGCCCCGAAGACCTCAGCGTGGGTATGGTGGGCATGTCGATCGATGGCATCTACGGATATGACGCCACCTCCGCGACCAAGGTGATGGAGAGCATCATTATGTACGCCGCCAAAGGCGCGGCCCCGGTTGCGGGCGGAGCCGCCAACGCAGCCCCGGGAGAGGCGCGACCGGCCGCCGAGAAACTGCCGGCCGATGCCCCCAAGCCCGATCCGAAGAAGGAAGTCAAACCGGCCGCGCCCGCGAAAGCTGCCGCGGGCGGGGCCAAACCCGCGGCGGATCCGAAGAAGGCGGCGGGGCGGAAGTAGGAGCAGCCTCCCGGTCTGGTTCCCTCTCCCGTACTCGGGAGAGGGTTCAGGGTGAGGGTCTTCGGCGGATCCCGAAAGAGCCCAGTTTTCCCGGCAAAAAGGCCCTCACCCCCGCCCTCTCCCGAGTACAGGAGAGGGGGCCGGCGCGCCGCCGATCACGCCTGAATGCTGACATCTTCCAACGGCCGCGCCTGGCAGGCGAGGATGATGTTGCGGGCACGGTCGGAGGCATCGAGGGCATCCTGGGTTTCCATGTGAACCCGGCCGCTCAGTAGGCGGGTCTTGCAGGTGCCACAGATCCCGGAGCGACATTCGAACTCGAGATTGATGCCGGCGGATTCGGCGGCTTCGAGCAGCGTGGCCGGGGGGGAGACTTCAATCAATTTGTTCGAGGCGGCGAAGGTGACGCGGTGGGATGCACCGTTGGTTTCAGCGCCCGTAGACAGTGAAGCATCAGCCAGAGCGTCTGTCGTGGCATCGGCGAACAGCTCCGCGCCGTCGGCATCAACGCCGGTTTGAGCATCCGATGCGACACCGCCCGAGGCCGGTCGATTGTATTCAAAAGCTTCGGTCTTGATGCTGGATTCGGCGACGCCGAGGTCGCGCAGAAGCCGGGTGACGGCCGACATCATTTCGGAAGGCCCGCAGATGTGGAAGAGGCGGGAAGGAAGATCGGGGATGGTTTGCTTGAGCAGGTCGGCCGTGACCCGGCCGCGCCGGCCGGCCCAGACGGTGCCTTCAACCCGCGAGAGAGTGAGCGTGACGCTCAAATTGGGGAAGCGGCGGCGGAGGTATTCGAGCTCGTGGAGGAAGATCACATCGCCGTCGGTTTTGGCGCAGTAGATCAGGTGGATCTGGCCGGGCCAGCAGTTGTCGGTGAGATAGCGGAGGACCGACATGAGGGGTGTGATGCCGACGCCGCCGCCGATGAGGACGATGCCCTGGACGCCCGCGCCGCTGAAGGTGAACCGCCCGGCCGGCGCGGAGATGTTGAGAAGATCGCCCTCGCGGACCTGGTCGTGCATGTAGCGCGAGGAGAGGCCGTTGTCTTCGCGCTTGATGGTCAATTCGCAGTAGCTGGCGCTGGTCGGGGAGGAGGCGATGGTGTAGGAGCGGTTGACCTTTTTGCCACCGACCATCAGTGAGAGATTGAGGTATTGGCCCGGCTGGAAATCGAAGGGAAGGTGCCCGCCATCAACCTCGGTCAGGCGAAAGGTGCGGACACTGGGGGTTTCATCGAAGATGCGGGCGACGCGCAACTGGCCGGTCCAGAACTTTGGACGGGTGGAAGCAGCGGCGCGGTTGGCGAGAGGCGCGGCCAGCGCGCCGGCGCGGAATTGCCGGCTCTCGGTTTGCAGTCGGCGGTAGTGCATCACCATTCGCCACAGAAGCAGAATGCCTATGACAATCGCGAAGGCGAGGGGCTGGCGTTTGTCGGCCTTGGCCTGCATGTAGTAATGGAGCGCGCCGGCGATGGCGGCGAGGTAGACAAGCCGATGCAGCGCCTGCCAGCGTTTCGCGCCCAGGCGCTGGATCATGCGATTGGTGCTGGTGACGGCCAGGGGGACCATGAGGAGCAGGCCGAAGGCACCGATCACCAGGTAGGGGCGGTTGAAAACTTCGGTAAGCGTGCCCGAAACGCTGAGCTGGCGATCGTAGATGAAGAAGATCAGGAAATGAATGGAGGCGTAGAAGAAGGCATAGAGCCCGAGCATGCGGCGGGTGGAGATGAGCGCATTGATGCCGGTGAGCTTGCGGACCGGAGTCACCAGCAGCGTGAGCGAAAGAAAAATCAGCGCCATCAGGCCGGTGGTGAGGATGGCGAATTTGATCGGATTCGCGCCGAGCTGATGGTGGTACGCATCCCACCCCAGCAGGGCCAGTGGAACCGCGCCGTTGACGGCGACCAGGAATTTGGCGAATCGAGTGTTGCTCATCATGGGCGGCGTTTGGTTTCCGTGGCACGGGCATCCTGCCCGTGTAAACAGCCTTATCCGTTGCACGCGCATCCTGCCCGTGTAAACAGCCTTATCCATTGCACGGGCATCTTGCCCGTGTAAACAGCCTTCGCATTCAAAGGCCCCGATCAGAAGTTCTTGCGGAGATCCATGCCGGTGTAGAGTGAGGCGACCTGCTCGCCGTAGCCGTTGAACATCAGGGTTTTGCGCCGTCCGGACTCGCCGATGCGCTGCTCGTTGGCCTGGGTCCAGCGCGGATGATCGACTTGGGGATTGACGTTGGCGTAGAAGCCATATTCGCCGGGGTTGGCTTCAGACCAGGTGGTTTTGGGCATTTCCGCGACCAGGGAAATCTTGACGAGCGACTTGATCCCCTTGAAGCCGTATTTCCAGGGCACGACCAGCCGAATCGGCGCACCATCCTGCGGCGGAAGCTGCTTGCCGTACAAGCCGCTGGCCAGAATCGCCAGCGGGTGCATCGCTTCATCCATGCGCAGGCCTTCGATGTAAGGCCAGTCGAGCACGCCCGTTTTCTGGTTGGGCATGCGCTTGGGATCGAGGAGAGTCTGGAAGGCGACATATTTGGCGCTGCTGAGGGGTTCGACTTTGTTGAGCAGCGCCGCCAGCGGAAACCCGGCCCAGGGAATGACCATCGACCAGGCTTCGACACAGCGCATTCGATACACGCGCTCTTCCAGCGGCGCGATCTTCAGCAGGTCATCGAGATCAAACACTTTGGGTTTGGCGACCAGCCCATCCACCGCGACCTGCCAGCCCCTGGTATCGAAGTGGGCGGCCGCGTCGGCGACGCCGTCCTTGTCGGTGGAGAATTCGTAGAAGTTGTTGTAGTGGGTGATGTCCTGCACGGACGTCATCGGCTCATCGACCCTGAAACCCGCCCCGGTGGGTTTGGTGGTGGACACATCCGCGAGCTTCCTCGGGTTGTCGTTGCGCGAAGTCGAGCGATTCAGTGTTCGATAAACCAATCCCGTCGCCACCGCGCTGGCCGCGACAATGCCGGCGCGCATGAAGTTCCGGCGGTTGAAATAAACCTCGGGGGGTGTGACTTGATCCGAGGAGATGGGCTCGGCATTCGACATGGCGGAACGCTCCATCAGGGTGCGGCGATGATGCGGAGTATAAGGGCCGGTTTGATTGTATTGCGAGCCCCGGACCGGGGAAAGCGATATCCATGATACCCACTGGCGACGCTTCAGACACGTCACCGGCCTGAACGGCAGGCGCGAAAATTGTCCGGAAACATCCCGCGATTGCCCGTTACGCCGCCTGGGCCGCATGACTATCGTAGGGGATGCTCGTCGTTGGCCTGCTCGCGTGGGCGGCTCAATGCTCGGGTTCATATCTTTTCAAGGAGCGTCCCATGTTCGATCCGAAAAAGCTGCTGTTCGCGGCCGTTGCCATTTGCGCGCTGGGCCTGCTGGGTGTCGCATCCCGGGCGGCCGAAGAAGGTCATACGATGACCGGCGTACTCATCGACAATGCCTGCGGCGCCAAGCAGGCCGATGAGGCCGCGGCGGCCAAGCACCCGATCGCCTGCACCAAGAAAGAGGCCTGCGCCGCCTCGGGCTATCAGTTGGTCGTGGGCGAGAAGCACTACAAGCTCGATCCCAAGGGCAACGACCAGGCCAAGGAATACCTCGCCAAGGCCGAGACCACTCACGTCATCGTCGCGGGAAAAATGGATGGTGAGGTGATGGTGGTGACATCGATCAAGCCGGTCACCGCGAAATGATTCCTGCTGGTGATTCGCCAAGCGCGAAGCCAACCCGCGGTTCAACGATCGGGCAGGTCTCCATGGATGAGGCCTGCCCTTTGAATTGCGCGGTGGCGAACCGAAACTGCGAATCATTCCGGTATCGCATTCCAAACATTTGCAGGCCCCGATTTTCCGCAACGCCCGGCGTGCTTCGTTGCTACACTATGAGGTGCCTTCGTCACCAGCGCGCCGGCGTGGGCGGGCGGAAAGATGCAGGTTAACTTCACTTCAAGGAGAGATCCCATGTTCGATCCAAAGAAACTGTTGCTGGCCGTGATCGCGATTTTTGGCCTGGGCCTGATCAGTGTCGCGACCCGGGCGGCCGATGAACCCCAGACCCTTTCCGGCATTCTCATCGACAACGCCTGCGGCGCTCGGGATGCGAACAAGACCGAAGCCGCCGCCGCCAAGCACCCCATCGCCTGCGCCAAAAAAGAGAGCTGCGCCCAAACCGGCTATCAGTTGATCGTCGGCGACAAGCACCTCAAGTTCGACGCCAAGGGCAACGATCTGGCCAAGGAATATCTCACCAAGGCCAAGTCCCTCAAGGTGACCATCGAAGGCAAAGTGGATGCCGACACGGTTGCGGTGACCTCGCTGAAGGCGACTGGCGGGAAATAGCGCCGACGCGGCATGCGCAGTATTCGGTTTAACGATGCGGGCAGGTCTCAATTGAAATGGGGCCTGCCTGCTTCGCATTTTCCGGACTGTGTTTATTCTCGCCCGTGGGCAAAGGGCGGGATATGATGGAGTGGGAATGGATATCCTCGGGCGGTGGTGGGAGTTGCCCACCCAACGGAGGTTCTATGCTTGTCGCCGCGGCCAGCGATCAGTGGATGTGGGGGCTCGGCTTCGCGGCGATGTTGCTGGCGTACTGGGCATCGCGCTGGTGGGCGCAGCGGGGCATGCTGAAGACCAACGCATTGCGACATCGGCTGACCGATGGCTCGCTGTCGCCCCGCGAGCAGCATTATGCCTTTGCCCATACCTATCTGCGCGGGCTGGCGTTCGAGGATCCGGATCGAATTGTGATCGCCCTGGCCGCGCCGGAGGCGGATGAGTTGCTGGTGGAGTTATGGAATGGAGTGGCCAAAGATCTGGTCGAGGCGGGGGAAGAGGTGGAGGCCGTTCCGCCCATCGGGCTGGAAGCCATCCCGGCGCGCGTGGCGGGCCGGCCGTGTGCGCTGGTGAAAATGCCCGCGCCGCGCGCGACCACGGAGGCTTATTTTGTCGCGATTGTCTTGAACCACGATGTGGATGAGCCCGCTAAACCCGCGCCGGAGCCGGGGGTCTATTTCTTCACATTGGAGATGGGATTTGCCATTGATGGCGCTCCCCGAACGGCTTTTGGCGAATGGGATTCGGCCGCCATTCACCGCCAGCATGGCGAGGGGCCACCGGCCGATGGGCGGGCGTTTCTCGATCATATCGCCCGGCATCTGACGCAGGCCAAGCCGGCGACATCGAATCAATCCTAATCGTTTATGAATTAACAGGATACGACTCGCCAAAAACTGCAGCGGATCGGTCAGGAATCGAGTGGGCTAGGCGAGCGCCGGTCACGCATCATCCGGAAGATCAACTCGGTGCCATTGCGTCTCAGGGCTATGGAGGCATCAAGCCATGGGATTTGTAACGCCGCAAGCAATAGCCGGGGTTCCCGGACGTTACGATAGGGCTTATAGTCCACTTCTATTCACCGTGCCGGGAGTTTCAAATGGGTTTGCGTCCGCAGCGAACGATCTTGGTTCTGGCGATGGGCCTGTCATTGGCCATCGCTTCTGGCGTTCTACTGGCTAAAGGCGGAGGGGGCGGCGGGGGAGGAGGTCACGGCGGCGGGGGTGGTGGAGGTCGCGGCGGCGGGGGCG